>JAUMCZ010000270.1:0-8328 GCA_032122215.1 Caulobacter sp. | reverse complement strand
AGCATCAGGATCGAGTAGATCGCCTCCTGCGCGCCGGCGGCGCCCAGGCTGTGGCCGGTCAGGGACTTGGTCGAGCTGATCAGCGGGGCCTTGTCGGCGCCGAAGACGTTGCGGACCGCGCCCATTTCCTTCGAGTCGCCGACCGGGGTCGAGGTGCCGTGCGGGTTGAGGTAGTCGATCTTGCGGCCGCCGGCGCTGTCGATGGCGAGTTTCATGCAGCGCTCGGCGCCCTCGCCCGACGGGGCGACCATGTCGAAGCCGTCGCTGTTGGCGGCGTAGCCGACGATTTCGCCGTAGATTTTGGCGCCGCGCGCCTTGGCGTGCTCGTACTCTTCCAGCACCAGCATGCCGGCGCCGCCGGCGATGACGAAGCCGTCGCGGTCGGTGTCGTAGGCGCGGCTGGCCTTGGTCGGGTTGTCGTTACGCTTGGACGACATGGCGCCCATGGCGTCGAACAGGTTGGACAGGGTCCAGTCCTCTTCTTCGGTGCCGCCGGCGAAGATGATGTCCTGCTTGCCCCAGGCGATCTGCTCGTAGGCCGAGCCGATGCAGTGGGTCGAGGTGGCGCAGGCCGAGCTGATCGAGAAGTTGAGGCCGCGGATCTTGAACCAGGTGGCCAGAACGGCAGAGGGACCGCTGCTCATGGCCTTCGGCACCGCGAACGGACCAATGCGCTTGGGCCCCTTCTCGCGGGTCGTGGCGGCGGCCTCGACGATGACCTTGGTGGAGGGACCGCCGGCGCCGACGATCAGGCCGGTGCGCTCGTTGGAGATGTCGGACTCTTCCAGACCCGAGTCCGCGATCGCCTGGTCCATCGCGATGTGGGCGTAAGCCGTGCCGGACGACAGGAAGCGGGCGGCGCGGCGGTCGACCATCGACTCCCAGTCGATGTCCGGCACCGCCTTGACCTGGCAGCGGAAGCCGAGCTCGGCATAGTCCGGCGCGAAGGTCACACCGCTCCTGGCTTCCCGCAGCGAGGCGAGGACTTCATTGGCGTTGTTGCCGATCGACGAGACGATGCCGATACCGGTGACCACGACGCGACGCATGGCGACTCCTTGTTCCCGAGAGCGGTATGACCGCCCGTTTTGTCTTTTTTGTTGTGTTCGTCAGACCATGGTCGCGGGGTCGAACAGACCGACGCGAAGATCCTTGGCCTCATAGATAAGCTTGCCGTCGGCTTCGAGAACCCCGTCGCCGATGCCCATCACCAGTTTCCGCATGATCACCCGCTTGAGGTTGATGCGGTAGACCACCTTCTTGACGTTGGGGGTGACCTGGCCGGTGAACTTCACCTCGCCGACGCCGAGGGCGCGGCCCTTGCCGGGGGCGCCCGACCAGCCGAGGAAGAAGCCGACCAGCTGCCACATGGCGTCGAGGCCCAGGCAGCCCGGCATGACAGGGTCGCCGATGAAGTGGCATTTGAAGAACCAGAGGTCCGGATTGATATCCAGCTCGGCGACGATCTCGCCCTTGCCGAAGAGACCGCCCTCGTTGGTAATGAGGTTGATGCGGTCCATCATCAGCATCGGCGGCGCCGGCAGCTGGGCGTTGGCCGGGCCGAACATTTCACCCCGCCCGCAGGCGATGAGCTCATCGTAGGTGAAGGATGACTTGCGGTTCTCGGTCATGAAGTTTCAATGCCGCCTGTCGGACGGCGGTTCCTTGCAGCCTTGGTTTGGGGGCGGGGCGTAGCACGGCGCCCCACCTGCCTCAACTCTTGCCTCAACCTGCCGGAACCCTGACGCCCTTGCAGTCGGGCGCCGGGCCGCCGCCCCAGACCTCGTCGGCGGGGGCCCAGCCCTCCTCACCGCCGGCTTTCAGCTGGTTCCAGCCGTCCTTGTGCTTGCGCTGGACGGCCACGGCGCCAGAGCGCAGGTAGGCGACGGTCCGGGCCCCGGCCTTGGGTTTTTCCAGCAGCGGAAGGTCGCCGGGCCTGGTGCGCATCACCGAACTGCCGCCATCGACCATCTGGGCCTTGACCCAGGCCTCGTCGCCGTCGGGGGCGCGGACCTTGCGCCAGTCGCGGCTCTCGGCGACGACCATCAGCGGCATGTTCTTGACCCGCCAGACCCAGAGGATGCGGTGATCCTCACCCGGCCCCTTGCGCGCGTTCACCTCGCCGGATTTGAGCGAGACGAAGCGCGGCACCGGAAATCCCGACCGCGTCTTGCACTTGGTCGCCTCCGCCTCGCCGCAGCCTGTTACAAGGGCGGCGCTCAACAGAATGGCAGGAAGGGCGGCGCGCATGGGTCGGCTCGAAGCGGAATCAGGCTCTAAACGGCTACAACATGGTGAAGGCTTCGTTGACGGGACGGCTTTGACGGCCTGATCAAAGTTCGCTCATTTCGTGTCTGAACACGCATTTGGGTTTCACTCCGGGCCCGCGCGCTTTATCTGTCGCGGTGACGCCCATCCGGGCGGAGCCCTTCCTGCCCCACGATCGCGTCATGCCCGCCAAACGCCTTAAAGTCATCGTCACCCGCAAGCTGCCCGATCCGGTGGAAACCCGGATGCGCGAGCTGTTCGACACCGAGCTGAACCTCGACGACAAGCCGATGGGCGGCGAGCAGCTGCTCGACGCGCTGGGCCGGGCCGATGTGCTGGTTCCGACCATCACCGATCGGCTCGATTCCCGCCTGCTGTCGCGGGCCGGCGAGCGGATGAAGCTGATCGCCAACTTCGGGGCCGGGGTCGACAACATCGACGTCGCCACCGCCAACCAGCGCGGCATCATCGTCACCAATACCCCGGGGGTCCTGACCGAGGACACCGCCGACCTGACCATGGGCCTGATCATGGCCGCCAGCCGGCGGGTCGTGGAGGGCGCCAATGTCGTGCAGTCGGGCGATTTCCAGGGCTGGTCGCCGACCTGGATGCTGGGTCGGCGCATCTGGGGCAAGCGGCTGGGCATCATCGGCATGGGCCGCATCGGCCAGGCCCTGGCCCGCCGCGCCAAGGCCTTTGGCCTGTCGATCCACTATCACAACCGCAAACCGGTCAGCCCGCGCATTGCCGAGGAGCTGGAGGCCACCTACTGGGAGAGCCTCGACCAGATGCTGGCCCGGATGGACATCATCTCGGTCAACTGCCCGCACACGCCCGCCACCTATCACCTGCTGTCGGCCCGGCGTCTGAAGCTGCTGCAGAACCACGCCATCGTCGTCAACACCGCGCGGGGCGAGGTGATCGACGAGGGGGCGCTGGCCAACATGCTGTCGCGCGGCGACATCGCCGGGGCCGGCCTGGACGTCTACGAGCATGAACCGGCGATCAACCCCAAGCTCCTGAAGCTTCCCAACGTCGTGCTGTTGCCCCACATGGGCTCGGCCACGGTCGAGGGACGGATCGACATGGGGGAGAAGGTCATCGTCAACATCAAGACCTTCATGGACGGCCACCGGCCGCCGGACCGCGTCATTCCGTCGATGCTTTAGGGCCCTCCATACTCTAGGGCCCTCCAGGCTTCATTACGCTCCCTTCAAGGGCGCCCAATCGGCTCTGACGCGCCTTGACGTGTGACACCCCCGGTCGCAACCTTGTGTCAGCACTGGGGAGCGCGCCCGTTGAGGCCCACACGTCGACAGCTCGCGGCCGCGATGGTCGGGGCAGGGTTCGCCCTGCCGACGCTGAAGCTCGACCTTGCCCATGCAGCTGAAACGCTGACCCCGGCGGCGCCGGCATCAGCGGCCCCGACCCTCGATGAACTGTTCCGTCCGGCCGGCCTGATCGACGCCGCCCTGTCGCCGGACGGCAGCCGTCTGGCGGCGCTTCGCGTCGTCCGTGACAAGGTCGCCAACCCACGCCGGAGCCGGGGCGAGGCGGCGATGATCGACCGCCGGACCGGCTATGTCTCCCTCTACAACACCGCGGACCTGATAGCCCCGCCGGCCCTGGTGAAGATCGGCGACTTTGACGTCGAGCAGGTGGAGTGGGCCAATGATGACCGGCTGATGATCTGGATCCGGGCCCTGAAGGACGCGTCCGGCCGCTACTTCGGTCTCTGGTCGGGCAAGGAATTCGTCATTGTGCCGATGCGCCGGGTCATCTCGGTGGCGGCCGACGGGACCGGCATGGCGGTGCTGTTCGGAAACCAGCCCAGGGCGGTCAAGCGCGACTTCGACCTCGGCATGGTCATCGACCGGCTGCCGGCCGAGAAGAACTTCATCCTGATGCAGAAGTGGGAAACGGCCCACGGCCGCAACGCCCTCTACCGGGTCGACGTCCGGAGCGGCGAGGCGACCCTGGTCGAGCTGGGCGAGCCGGGCACCGACGGCTGGTACACCCAGGCGGGCGTCCCCGTTCTGCGCGTCGACAGCAATACCCGGGGCACCACCGTCAGCATCTTCGGCCGGGCGCCGGGCGAAGACCGCTGGACCCTGATCCGCAAGAGCCGGCGGGACGAGGCCAGCCGGTCAGTCGAGCTGGATGTGATCGGCGTCACCGAACAGGCCGGGGTGGTGCTGATCGCGCACCGGGCCGAAAATGAGGAGTTCGCCGCTCTCAAGAGTTTCGACGTCCGCACCCAGGCGATGAAGACGCTGAAATCCATCGACGGCGCGGACGCCACCGGGGCGCGGCTGGACGAGGCGGGCCGACTGCTGGCCGTGGAGTTCAAACGCGACCGCCGCGACTATCTGTTCGAGTCCCCCGAGCTTGCCACCCACTACCGGGCGCTGAACCGGCACTACGGGGACCAGGCCAACATCACCGTCTATGACGTCAGCCTCGATCACCAGCGGGTGGTCTTCCATGTCAGCGGCCCGCAGCTTCCGGGCCAGTTCGTCTACTACAGCCTGAAGACCCGGCGCCTCGACGTGCTCGGCGATCAGTACGAGCACCTGACGCCTGAGCGGCTGGCCCGGATGGAGACCCTGGCCGTGACCACCCGCGACGGGGCGAAGATCACCGCCTATCTGTCTCATCCCCCAGGAGAGTCGAAGGGCCGGCCCATGGTGGTGATCCCCCATGGCGGGCCGGAGGTGCGCGACCACTACGAATGGGATCGCTGGACCCAGGCTCTGGCTGCCCGCGGCTGGCTGGTGCTGCAGCCGCAGTTCCGGGGCTCGGGCGGCTTTGGCAAGAGCTTCGCCGAGGCTGGCCGCAAGCAGTGGGGCGAGCGGATGCAGCAGGACATCGAGGACGCTGTCGCCCATGTGGTGGGTTCCGGCGCCGCCGATCCGAAGAAGCTGGCCATCATGGGCGCCAGCTTTGGCGGCTACGCGGCGATGATGGGGGTGGTGCGCCAGCCGACGCTGTACCGATGCGCCGTGGCTGTCAGCGGCGACTTCGACCTGATCGACAGCCTGGCCTTCTCGCGCCGGGAAGACGGCGCCGACAGCGACACCTATGCCTACTGGGTGGCCAGCATGGGCGATCCCAAGAAGGACGCCGCCCTGCTGAAGGCCCATTCGCCGCGCCAGCGCGTGAACGAGATCGCCGTGCCGGTGATGATGGTCGCCGGTACCGAGGACACTGTCGTGTCGCCGCAGCAGTCCCGCGACATGGCCCGGGCCCTGAAGGCGGCCGGCAAGACCTATGAGCATTTCGAACTGACCGGCGAGGGGCACACCGGCTGGTCTGTCGACAACGAGAAGAAGGTGCTGACCGAGGCCATGCGCTTCATCGGCAAGGCCTTCGGATGACTTGAGTTTTTCGGGGGGACGGGCGGCGAGGCCGGCGTCCTGGAATGGGGGTTCTGAAGTGTTGTCCTTGTCGCGTCGCCGCCTGATGGCGGCTGGTCTGCTTGCGGCCCCGGCCGCTGTTTCGGCGAAGTCTGTTCTGGCCCGGACGGCCCCGGCTGCCGGGCCGCCGGGATTTGACGAGTTGCTGCAGCCTTTGGTCACCATCGGCGCCTCGATGTCGCCCGACGGCACGCGCCTCGCCGTGTTGCGCGCCCGCTACGCTGGGGGAAAGCACTCCGCCGTGATCCACATCCTGGCGGCGGACAATCCCAAGGCGCCGCCCCACGAGATCGCCATCGGCGACACCGACGTCATTGGCATCGATTGGGCCAACGAAGGCCGTCTGATGGTCACCCTGCGGTTCGACAAGACGCCGGACGGCAAGCCGACCGGGATCATGCGCTACAACAAGATCTTCCCGGTGCCGGTGACCCGGTTGATGTTCATCAGCGCTGACGGCTCCAAGCCGACCCTGGCCTTCATCGCGGACACGGCGGCCACTGACCGGGTCTTCCACCTGGCCTCGGTGGTCGACAAGCTGGAGCGCGACCCGAACGCCATCCTCATGCAGCGCTGGGACACGGTGCAGAACCGGCTTGGGCTGTTCAGGGTCAACGTCAACACCGGCCTTTCGACGCCGGTCGAGTTCGGAGAGCGGGCGACCGATTCCTGGGTCTCGCAGGACGGCATCGCGGTGCTCCGCCTCGACAGCAACCAGAGGCAAACGGTGTTCACCCTCTATGCCCGTGCGCCGGGCGAGGACAAATGGAAGCTGCTGCGCCGGATGCGGCGCGATGAACGGCGCAAGCTCGACTACATCGTCGGGGTCACCGAGCGCCCTGGCGTGGTGCTGGTCGCCGATCGGGCCCCGGGCGAGCAGCATGTCGTGGTGCGGGAGATGGACCTTGCCACCCTCAAGACCGGCGCCGTGGCGGCCAGCATCGAAGGGCGCGATGTCGAATATCTGTTCCGCGATGCGACCAACCGTATCGTCGCCACCGGCTTCACCGACGACCGCGTCGGCTACAGTTTCCAGGTTCCCGGCCTGGCGCCTCACTACAAGGGTCTGAACAGCTACTTCGGGAACGACTGCAATCTGGTGCTGCTCGACGTCGACCGGACGCTGAACCGGTTCCTGATCCATGTCTCCGGCCCACGTCATGCCGGAGGTTTTGTCTTCTACGACATCAAGGCCAAGCACCTTGAAGAACTGGGCGACAGTCAGCCCTGGCTCACCGCCGACCGGCTGGCGCCGATGGAAACCCTGAAGATCAAGACCCGGGACGGGGCGGAGATCGGCGCCTATCTGACCCGGCCGCTCGGAGACGTGAAGAACCGACCGATGGTCGTCGTGCCGCACGGTGGGCCAGAGGCGCGCGACAGCCGGGCCTACAGCCAGGAAGTCCAGGCGCTGGCCGCGCGCGGCTGGCTGGTGCTGCAGCCCAATTTCCGCGGCTCCGGCGGCCTCGGCCGGGCCTTCGCCGACGCCGGTCGCAAGCGCTGGGGAGACCGGATGCAGGAGGACGTCGAGGACGCCGTCGCTCATGTCGTCGGGGCAGGCTGGGCCGATCCGAAGAAGATCGCCATCTTCGGCTTTTCCTACGGCGGGTATGCGGCCCTGATGGGCGCCGTGCGCAAGCCCCAGATCTATCGCTGCGCCGTGGCGGGAGCGGCGCCCGCCGACCTGATGAAGTTGATGGAGTTCGAGGCCAAGGAGGGCAAGGACTCACCGGACTACCTCTACTGGGTCACGACCATCGGCGACCCGGCCACGGACGCGGCGATGCTGCGGGCCGCTTCGCCCGCCCTCCAGGTCGACGCCATCGACATCCCGGTCCTGATCATCCAGGGCGACGAGGACTACATCGTGCCGGTCGAGCAGGGGCGGCTGATGGCCAAGGCCATGGCCAAGGCCGGAAAGGCGCATGAGTACTGGGAGATCGAGGGGGAGGGCCATGGCGGCTTCGCGCTCGACCTCGAGCGCAAGTACCTGACCCGCGTCATCGACTTCATTGGGAAACATCTGGGATGATTGACCGTCGCGCCCTGCTGACCGCAGGACTGGCGGCGCCTTTCCTGCCCGGACTGTCACAGGCCGCCTCCAGCCCGCCCAGTCTGTACGAGATCCTCAAGGAGCCGGAGATTCTCGACGCGGCGCTGTCGCCGTCGGGAGCCGATATCGCCGTGCTCGGCGAGCGAATCGAGGGGTCCCTGCGCACCACCTTTCTCAGCCTGCTGAACGGCGCAGATCCGGCTGGGGCCCAACGGCGCCTGGACCTGGGCGACGTCGATATCGAGAAGATCGCCTTCGCCAAGAACGACCGCCTGCTCGTCTGGGTGAAGAAGGAGGTCAGGATCATGGTCAGCGGGCCGGCCGGACGCGGCGACGGCTCGGTGTTCGTGCGGCGGGTGGTCTCGATCGGCCTGGACGGCAAGAGCACGGTCCCGCTGCTGAGCGACGACAAGCGAGCCTTCAAGGGCAACCCCTACCTGGGCGAAGTGGTCGACTTCATGCCTGCCGATCCCCGGCGGGTGCTGATGAAGGTTCCCGATTTCAACCGGGGAGCCTGGGCCCTCTACTACGTCGACGTCTATTCGGGGGCCTCGGAGCGGCTCGAGCTGGGCGGCGACGCCACCTTCGACT
>JAUMCZ010000269.1:0-6040 GCA_032122215.1 Caulobacter sp. | reverse complement strand
CGGTTCGCGGCCCTGGCCGACTACATCGCCTTTGTTTCGCTGGCCCAGATCGACCCGCAGGCCGAGCCCAAGACCGGCAGCTCGATCCTCAACCTGTTCGCCGACAAGTCGCTCGGCATCGAGCCGAGCGATGGCCTGACCGCCTGGGACATCGCCTACCTGACCGGCGTCTACGAAGCCCGCCGCGACACCCGCAACTCCGACGGCCAGAAGCGGGACATCACCCGCACCATGGGCGAAGAGCTGAAAGAGGGCGAAGAGGGCGGGGATAAGCCCAAGGAATAGGCTCCTGGCCGACCCTTTAGGGTTGGCCCTGACCGCCCTGCGTGACATAAGGCCCGCTTCGCGCCGCGCGGGGCCTTCGAATGGCCCTGTTCGGCGTGCCCGATCCAACCCCGACGCGGGGTGATCCGCTCCACTCGTAGCGGCGCGCCGCCAGATGAAGACGAACCATGCAGATTGTTGAAAAGTCCGGTGAAGGCCTGAGCAAGGTCTATGGTGTGACCGTCCCGGCCGCCGAGCTGGCCGAGCGCTTGGAAAAGCGGATCGAAGAGGTCCGGCCCCAGATGAACATCAAGGGCTTCCGCCCCGGCAAGGTGCCGGCCGCGCACGTCAAGCGCGTCTACGGCAAGGGTCTGATGGGCGAGGTGGTCGACGCCGCGCTGAACGAGACCACCCAGAAGATCATCGACGACAACAAGCTGCGTCCCGCCGCCCAGCCGGACCTGAAGCCGACCGTCGACATGAACGACGTCATGGATGGCAAGGCGGACCTCGCCTATGAGCTGTCCGTCGAGCTGATGCCCGACTTCGAGCCGATCGACGTCTCCAAGCTCGAGCTGACCAAGCCGGTCTACGAGCCGACCGACGCCGAAGTGGACGAGGCCCTGGTCGAGCTGGCCAAGCAGGCCCGTTCCTACGAGCCGCGCACCGGCAAGACCGTCAAGGCCAAGGCCGACGACCAGCTGCTCATCGATTTCGTCGGCTCGATCGACGGCGTCGAATTCCCGGGCGGCAAGGCCGAGGGCGCTGAACTGGTCATCGGTTCGGGCCAGTTCATCCCGGGCTTTGAAGACCAGCTGGTCGGCGCCAAGCCGGACAGCGACGTCACCGTCAACGTCAAGTTCCCCGAGAACTACCAATCGGCCGAACTGGCCGGTAAGGACGCCGTGTTCGCCGTGAAGGTGCACGAAGTGCGTGCCCCCAAGGACTCGGAAGTCAACGACGAGCTGGCCACGCGCCTCGGCCTGTCGGACCTCGCCGCCCTGCGCGAGATCCTGCAGAAGAACCTGGCCGACCAGTACGGCCGCGCCAGCCGCTTCAAGCTGAAGCGCGCCCTGCTCGACGAGCTGGACAAGGGCCACGACTTCCCGCTGCCCCCCGGCATGGTGAAGGCCGAGTTCGACGGCATCTGGCAACAGGTGGAAGCCGACAAGGGCGCCGGCAACCTGCCGGAAGAAGACGCCGGCAAGTCCGATGAGGACCTGAAGGTCGAGTACAGCAAGATCGCCGAGCGCCGCGTGCGTCTGGGCCTGGTGCTGGCCGAGATCGGCCGCATCAACAACGTGACGATCAGCGACCAGGAACTGCAGACCGCCATCCAGCGTGAAGCCATGGCCATGGCCCAGCAGTACGGCCTGCAGCCGCAACAGGCCTTCGACCTGCTGCGCCAGAACCCCCAGGCCCAGGCCCAGATCCGCGCCCCCCTCTATGAGGACAAGGTCGTCGAACTGATCTTCGACAAGGCCACGATCAAGGACAAGTCGGTCACCAAGGCCGAACTGGAAGCCGAAGACGACATGCCGGAAGGCTACTGATCCTTCTCAGGATCGGAACTGAACGAGGGCCCCGGAGCAATCCGGGGCCCTTTTTCTTGCGATAGGCGCGTCGCGGGCCCGCTGCGCCCTCGCGCCGCCCTTGCATCCTGTTAACCCGGGCACGATATCCGGGGGGAGGGCGTCGGCGCTGCTTGATTCGCGACATGCCCGGAACGTTTCAAGGAGCACTCATGTATTACGACGACTACGAACGCACCGCCGCCAACCTCGTGCCCATGGTGGTCGAGCAGACCAGCCGCGGCGAGCGGGCCTTCGACATCTTCTCGCGCCTGCTGAAAGAGCGGATCATCTTCCTGACGGGTCCGGTCGAGGACGGCATGAGCAGCCTGATCTGCAGCCAGCTTCTCTTCCTGGAGTCCGAGAACCCCAAGAAAGAGATCCAGATGTACATCAACTCGCCGGGCGGCGTGGTGACGTCCGGCCTCGCGATCTATGACACCATGCAATACATCAAGAGCCCGGTGACGACGCTCTGCATGGGCATGGCCGCCTCGATGGGCAGCCTGCTGCTGTGCGCCGGCGCCGCCGGCCAGCGGATTTCGCTGCCCAACGCCCGCATCATGGTCCACCAGCCCAGCGGCGGTTTCCGCGGCCAGGCCTCGGACATCATGCGTCACGCCGAGGACATCCTGAAGACCAAGCAGCGTCTGAACGAGATCTACGTCAAGCATTGCGGCCGCACCTACGAAGAGGTCGAGACCACCCTCGACCGCGACCACTTCATGAGCGCCGAGGAAGCCAAGGCCTGGGGTCTGGTCGACCACGTGCAGAGCTCGCGCGAAGAGACCGAAGCCGGCGCCGGCTGAGGTTTCTGAAGGCGAAATGCAGGCGGCCCGCAGCGATGCGGGCCGTTTTGCGTATCAGGGCTTGCCCTTGAAGACGCGGTAGCCGGCCTCATCGGCGATGGCCAGCATCTCCTTGTCACCGGCCGTGTCGCCATAGGCGGCGGTCAGGCGGACGTCGTCGCCGTAGACTTCCCGCAGGCGCCGGACCTTCTCGGGCCCCCGGCAGTTCTGGCCGGCGAAGACGCCGAGGCAACGGCCCTCGGCATCGAAGGCCAGCTCGGTGCCGATCAGACCGTCGGCGCCCAGGCCCCGGGCGAACGGGGCGACCACGAAATCAGGCGAGGCCGTGACGATGATGGTCTTGGCGCCCTTTGTCCGCCAGCGCCGCCAGGTCTCGACGGCGTCGGGCCGCATCAGCCGGCCAGAGTTTTTCTCGGCGAATCGCCGGGCCTCTTCCTGCAGCTGCTCCTGGCGCGCGCCCTTGAGGAACTCACGCACGGCAGCCGCCTTCAGCTTTCCGCGATTGCGGTCAAACAGGTAGACGACGACCTGCGGGGTCAGTTTCAGACAGCCCACGGCGTATCGAAACGAGCCGGCCCGCCATTTCAGGAAGGCGGTGAAACTGTCGCGCACCGTCATCGTGCCGTCGAAATCGAAGGCCACCATGCCGAGCTCGTGCAGGGGATCAGTCATGATCCCACCGCCGACATTCAGTCGTCCGAGCATTGTCGCCTTGCGCGCCATAGTCCCCATATAGCCCGAACGTCGGGCCTTTCCCCATTCCAAGCGCCGCTTGCATCACGATTCGTCACAATCGAGCGATGCGGCTGCGCAACAGCCGTTGTCGGGATACAACGGACACACCATCTATCTGTTAACGATGGATCGGCTATTCGAGTCGATCTGTGGGCATTGTTCCTGGCCCTTTGTCATCGCGGCGCTTGCCGCGAGGCGGCGGATCGGGGAATGTCAAGGTTTAGACAACCCGCACAGTGTAACCTGCGAATCCAACTCGCAGGATCGTTCCGCGGGGAGGGGGCGTTAAGGCCGCAAGGCTGGCTCGCCCCGGAGTGTGAGAAGCGAAATGACCAAGGCCGCCAGTGGCGACTCCAAAAGCACCCTGTACTGCTCCTTCTGCGGAAAGAGCCAACATGAGGTGCGCAAGCTGATCGCCGGCCCGACCGTGTTCATCTGCGATGAATGCGTCGAGCTGTGCATGGATATCATCCGCGAGGAGCACAAGATCGCTTTCGTGAAGTCGAAGGACGGTGTCCCGACTCCGAAAGAGATCCGCGAAGTCCTCGACGACTATGTGATCGGCCAGGAGCACGCCAAGAAGGTGCTCTCGGTGGCGGTGCACAACCACTACAAGCGCCTCAACCACGCCGCCAAGAACAGCGACGTCGAGCTGGCCAAGTCGAACATCCTGCTGGTCGGCCCGACCGGCACCGGTAAGACGCTGCTGGCCCAGACCCTGGCCCGTATCATCGACGTGCCGTTCACGATGGCCGATGCGACGACCCTGACCGAAGCCGGCTACGTCGGTGAAGACGTCGAGAACATCATCCTCAAGCTGCTCCAGGCTGCCGACTACAACGTCGAGCGGGCCCAACGCGGCATCGTCTACATCGACGAAATCGACAAGATCAGCCGCAAGTCGGACAACCCCTCGATCACCCGCGACGTATCGGGCGAGGGCGTCCAGCAGGCGCTGCTGAAGATCATGGAAGGCACCGTCGCTTCGGTGCCTCCGCAGGGCGGCCGCAAGCATCCCCAGCAGGAGTTCCTGCAGGTCGACACGGCCAACATCCTGTTCATCTGCGGCGGCGCCTTCGCCGGGCTCGAGAAGATCATCTCGGCGCGCGGCCAGGGCACCTCGATCGGCTTCGGCGCCAAGGTGGCGGATCCGGACGAGCGGCGCACCGGCGCGATCCTGCGCGGCGTGGAGCCGGACGACCTGCAGCGCTTCGGCCTGATCCCCGAGTTCATCGGGCGTCTGCCGAACATCGCCACGCTCGAGGATCTCGATGAAGCGGCGCTGATGACCATCCTGACCGAGCCGAAAAACGCGCTGATCAAGCAGTACGCGCGCCTGTTCGAGATGGAGAACGTCGGCCTGAAGTTCACCGACGACGCGCTGATGGCCGTGGCCCGCAAGGCCATCCTGCGCCGCACCGGCGCGCGGGGCCTGCGCTCGATCATGGAAGTGATCCTGCTCGACACCATGTTCGAACTGCCCAGCTATGAGGGCGTCGAAGAGGTGGTGGTCAACGCCGAGGTGGTCGAAGGCCGAGCTCAGCCGCTGGTCATCTACGCCGAGAAGAAGGGCGGGGCGGGCGCGGCGTAAAGCTGCTTCCACCGCTGCAAATGCGAAGGCCCGCCGGGAGACCGGCGGGCCTTTTCGCTCTCCGCCCCCGCGAGGGGCGGAGGACGGTTCGGAGCGTGAGCGACGGACCAGGAGGCGGGGCAGCGCTGGCGGTGGGGGTTTTCTCCTGAACCGCCAGCGGTGGCCCCCTCGGTCTGGCTCGCTTACAGCGCTCGCCAGAGCCACTCCCCCATTTTCAATGGGGGAGAGCGAAGCATCTCTGCACCGTTGAAGCGCTAGAACGCCGCTTCGAGGGGAACGCCCGCCATGGTGACCCGGTGCATCAGCCGGTAGTGGCCGTGGTAGTCGTTCTTGGCGAAGTGCCAGGTGGCGCGGTTGTCCCAGATGGCGACCGAACCGGGCTCCCATTCGAAGGTGTAGGTGCGCGACTTGTCGATGGCGTGGGGGAGCAACTGGTAGAGCAGTTCCTGGCCCTCTTCCTTTGAAAGGCCGACGAAGCCCGTGGTGAAAGCCGGGTTCACGTACAGCACCGGCTTGCCGCTGCCCGGGTGCTTGATGACCACGGGGTGGACGGTCTCAGGCAGGTCACGGCTGCCCGACAGGGCGTCCTGGTCGGAATTGGCGTAGGCGCCGCCCTCGCCGAAGACGTGGGCCGTCGAGTGGATGGCCTGCATGTGACGGACGCGATCCTGCAGCTCGGCCGGCAGGCTGTCCCAGGCGGCGTACATGTCGGCAAACAGGGTGTCGCCGCCGCTGGGCGGCAGGTCGCGGGCGACCAGGATTGAGCCGAGGGCCGGTTCGGCGTCGTAGCTGTGATCGGTGTGCCAGCCGCCGCCGATGTTGCTGGTCTGCTCCTTGGTCTTCTCAACCTTGGCGATCTCGGGCCAGTCGGCGTCGGCCGGGAAGAAGCGGTTGATGTCGATGGGGGCGAAGGCGCGGGCCAGGTCCAGGTGCTGTTGGCGCGACAGGGTCTGGCCGCGGAAGAAGAGGACACCGTGCTCGAACAGGGCCTCGCGCAGGACATCCGCCATCTTGGCGTCGATGCGGGCGAGGTCGACGTCGTGGACCATGGCGCCGCAGCCGGGCAGTTT
>JAUMCZ010000268.1:0-9599 GCA_032122215.1 Caulobacter sp. | reverse complement strand
GCGGTACAATGGATTTACCGCTTCGATAGCCGACAAAAGAAAAAAGCCGGCTCCCAGTAGGAGCCGGCCCTTGTCCGTCCGCGCTTTCGCGCGATCGCTTATTTCTTGGTGAAGCCGCCGAACTTGGCGTTGAAGCGGCTGACGCGGCCACCGCGATCCAGCATGTGCTGGTTGCCGCCGGTCCAGGCCGGGTGGGTGTTCGGATCGATGTCCAGGTTCAGCGTGGCGCCTTCCTTACCCATCGTCGAGCGGGTCTGGTAGGTGGTGCCATCAACCATCACGACGTTGATGAAGTGGTAGTTGGGGTGCGTGTCTTGTTTCATCGGACGGTCCAACCGACATAAATCGGAGAAAAGGTGGATCGCGGGGTCGCCCGCGGAGAGCGGCGGCTATACAGAAGCAGCCGCAACAAGGCAAGACCGCGAATGACCGACACCCAAAGCGAACAGGCGATCCTCGATGGGCGCCCCGGAGCCGGGGCCGCCCTGCTGACCTCCCTGCGCGAGGATGCGGCCAAGCGCGGCAAGTCCCGCGACATTCGCAATCTCGCCAATCTGCTGCCCTTCATGATGAAACACTGGGGCTTCGGGGCGGGCGCCTTCGTCTTTCTCGTCGTCTCGGTCGGCGCCACCCTGGGCGTCACCGGCGCCGCCAGGTCGGTTGTCGACCAGGGTTTCCTGTCCGGCGGCGCCGACCAGCTGAACTGGGCCTTCATCGGCCTGGGCGCCGTGGCCCTGACCCTGGCGGTCAGCACCGCCTTCCGATTCTATTTCATCAGCCGCCTGGGCGAGCGCGTCGTCGCCGATGTGCGCAAGGCGCTGTACCGCCACATCCTCACCCTTGACCCGACCTTCTTCCTGAAGACCCGCACCGGCGAGGTGCTGTCGCGGATGACCACCGACATCACCCTGATCGAGACCCTGGTCGGCTCGTCGATCTCCATCGCCCTGCGCAACCTGTTCATGCTGATCGGCGCGACCATCCTGCTGGCCCATGTGTCCTGGAAGTTGACCCTGTTCGTTATGCTGCTGGGTCCCATCGTCATCCTGCCGATGTTCATCATCGGCCGGCGCGTGCGCAAACTCTCGACCCAGGCCCAGGACAGCTTTGCCGAGGCTGTCGGCTACGCCGGCGAGAGCCTCGACGCTCTGGAGACCGTGCAGGCCTTCGGCCGGGAAAAGTACGCCACCGACCGTTTCGGCGCCGCCGTCGAGTTCGCCTTCGGCCGCTCACTGGCCCGCATCCAGGCCCGGGCCACCATGACCCTGCTGGTCATGGGCCTGATCTTCGGCGGCATCACCCTGATCCTCTGGGTCGGCGCCAATGCCGTCGTCGCCGGCGACATGACCGCCGGCACCCTGCTGCAGTTCGTCATCCTCTCTGTCATGGCCGCCAGCAGTGTCGGCATGCTGGGGGAAACCTGGGGCGATGTGCAGAAGGCCAGCGGCGCCATGCAGCGGATCAGCGAGCTCCTGGCCTCCAAACCCAACATCGCCGCCCCACCCCTGCCGGTGGTGCTGCCCGCCCCGCGTGGCGAAGTCTCCTTCGAGGACGTCACCTTCGCCTACCCCGGCCGTCCGGACCTGCCGGCGCTCAGGGGCCTGACCCTCAGCGTGAAGCCTGGCGAGACCGTCGCCCTCGTCGGCCCGTCAGGCGCCGGCAAGTCGACCGTCTTCCGCCTGCTGCTGCGCTTCTACGATCCGCAGAGCGGCGTCATTCGTCTGGACGGTGTCGACCTCCGCCAGGCCGACCCGACCGCCGTACGCAACCGCATGGCCCTGGTCGCCCAGGACAGCTCGCTGTTCAGCGGCTCCGCCATGGACAACATCCGCTTTGGCCGCGAGGAAGCGACTGACGAGGAAGTCCTCGCCGCCGCCGCCCAGGCCGAGGCGCACGCCTTCATCACCGCCCTGCCCGAAGGCTACGCCAGCCCGGTCGGCGAGCGCGCCAAGACCCTGTCCGGCGGCCAGAAGCAACGACTGGCCATCGCCCGCGCCCTGGTCCGCGAAGCGCCCATCCTGTTGCTCGATGAAGCCACCAGCGCCCTCGACGCCGAGAACGAGCGGCTGGTCCAGAAGGCCCTCGATGAGGCCATGGGCGGACGGACCACCCTGGTCATCGCCCACCGCCTGGCCACTGTTCTACGCGCCGACCGCATCGTGGTCATGGACGACGGCCGCGTCGTGGAGGAAGGCACTCACGAGCAACTGGTCGCCAAAGGCGGCCTCTACGCCAAGCTGGCCGGGCTGCAGTTCGCCGCCAACGCCGCCTAGAGCGGACCGGCAGACCGTCAATCTACGGAGTTTTCCTGAGTGGCGTGAACCAGGGCTGCGACGCACTTTCCGCGCAGGTAATCTTGGCGCCGACGCCTTAAAGGCGTTGACTGGCGTCGCTCGCTGGCGGTGTCCAGCGACTTTTGGGATGTGCTTAAAGTGGAACAGTTGGACGCACTGGTGCTGGCGAGGCTTCAGTTCGCTTTCACCATCGCCTTCCATATCATCTTCCCGAGCTTCTCGATCGGGCTGGCCAGCTTCCTGGCGGTCCTCGAAGGGCTCTGGCTGACCACCAAACGCGAGGTGTTCCGAAACCTCTACCTCTTCTGGGTCAAGATCTTCGCCTTGAGCTTCGGCATGGGCGTCGTCTCCGGCGTGGTGATGAGCTACCAGCTGGGCACCAACTGGAGCGTCTTCTCGCAAGCCGCCGCCCCGGTCATCGGCCCCGCCTTCGCCTTCGAGGTGCTGACCGCCTTCTTCCTGGAGGCCAGCTTCCTGGGGATCATGCTGTTCGGCTGGAAGAAGGTGGGCCCGGGCCTTCACTTCACCGCCACCGTCCTGGTCGCCATCGGCACCCTCATCAGCGCCTTCTGGATCCTCAGCGCCAACAGCTGGATGCAGGCCCCCGCCGGCTTCGCCATCCAGCCCGACGGCAGTCTGATCGCCACCGACTGGTGGGCGGTGATCTTCAACCCGACCTTCCCGACCCGCCTGGCCCACATGTCCCTGGCCGCCTTCCTGACCACCGCGCTTGCGGTCGGCGGGGCGAGCGCCTTCGTCCTGCTGCGCGACCGCGAACAGCCGGAAAGTCGGGTGGCCCTGCGCATGGCCATCGGCATGTTCGCCATCGTCGCCCCGCTGCAACTGGTCGTCGGCCATGCCTCGGGCGAGGTCGCGCGCCACCACCAGCCGCTCAAGGTCGCCGCCATCGAGGCCTACTGGGAAACCCGCGCTGACCAGCCCCAGAGCCTGATCGGCTGGCCGGACCGCGAGGCCGGCAAGACGCACGGCGAGATCGCCATCCCCGGCATCGGCAACGCCATCCAGGGGGTGTCCAAGGACACGGTTATCCAGGGGCTGGAGGACTGGCCGAAAGAGGACTGGCCGGTCGTCGGCCTCGTCTACTGGGCGTTCCGGATCATGGTCGGGCTCGGCCTGGCGATGATCGGCCTGGGCGCCTGGGGGGTCTGGCGCTGCTATCGCGGCGGGCCGGAAGCCTCGCCGTGGTTCCTGCGGGCCAGCGTGCTGATGGGACCCATGGGCTTCGTCGCCGTGCTCACCGGCTGGATCGTCGCCGAGGTGGGCCGTCAGCCCTGGGTCATCTACGGCGTGTTGCGCACGAAGGACGCGGTTGCACCCGTCGGCGCCGGCCAGGTCTCGGCCTCGCTACTGGCCTTCATGGTCGTCTACGCCATCGTCTTCAGCGCCGGCGCCATCTACATCCTGCGCCTGATGAACCGCGGCCCCGCGCCGCACGAGGAAGCCCCGACGCCAGCGGACCGAGCCCCGGGCAGTCCCATGGCCGTGGCGGGAGAGGAACAATGACCCTCGACCTTCCCCTGATCTGGGCGGGGCTGATCGCCACGTCCGTGCTGCTCTACGTCATGCTCGACGGCTTCGACCTTGGCATCGGCATCCTCTTCCCCTTCGCGCGAAGCCCGCGCGAGCGCGATGCGATGATGAACTCCATCGCCCCCTACTGGGACGGCAACGAGACCTGGCTGGTGCTGGGCGGCGGCGGCCTGTTCGCGGCCTTCCCCATGGCCTACGCCATCATCGGCCCTGCCCTCTATGCGCCGATCATGCTGATGCTGCTGGCCCTGATCCTGCGCGGCGTCGCCTTCGAGTTCCGCAGCCACGGGCGCAAGCGCGGCAAGGCCTTCTGGACCGCCGCCTTTGCCGGTGGCTCGCTGGCCGCCACCCTGGCGCAAGGCCTGGTGCTGGGCGGCTTCATCCAGGGTATCGCGGTCAGGAACGGCGCCTTCGCCGGCGGGGCCTTCGACTGGTTGACCCCCTACAGCCTGCTGGTCGCCGTTGGCCTGGTGGCCGGTTACGCCCTGCTCGGCGCCACCTGGGTCATCTGGCGGTCGGAAGGCCTGCTGCACGATGACGCCCGCCGCTGGGCCACCGTCTCAGCCCTGGCGAGCGCCGGCCTGCTGGCCACCGTCTCGGCGGCGACACTGATCGTGCACCCGCGCGTGGCCTCCGTCTGGGGCTTCACCGGCGAGGGCTTCCGGCTCGACACCTTCCTGCCCCACCTGCCCATCCCCCTGCTCGGCGCGGCCGGGCTGGGACTTGTCGCCTGGGGCCTGTGGAAGCGCTCGCATCATGCGCCCTTCATCGGAAGCCTGCTGGTCTTCCTGTCCGGCTACATCGGCCTGGCTGCCAGCTTCTTCCCCAACATCGTCCCCTACGATGTCCACTTCCGGACGGCGGCGAACGAAAAGGGCGCCCTCGGCATCATGCTGGTCGGCATTTCGATCCTGCTGCCGGTGATCCTTGGCTACACCGCCTGGGTCTACTGGATCTTCCGCGGAAAGGTCGCCGCCGATGCGGGATATCATTGAGGGCCCGCCGGCGGAGGGCGACACACCCCCGCACTGGCGCACACGGCTGATCTGGTTCGTCGGCCTGGCCCTGGCCGGCAGCGGCGCAACAGCCGTCGTCGCCTATGCCTTGCGGGCGATGCTGAAGCTGTAAGGCTTGCCTGACCCTAGGGCCGGGTCTCCACTGTCGCCAAAACGACAAGGGAAACGACCATGGACCTCGACCTCAAGGACAAGGTGATCTTCGTCGCCGGCGCCAGTCGCGGCATCGGCCTTGGCATCGTCGAGGCCTGCCTGGCCGAAGGCGCCAGGGTGGCCATCACCGCGCGTGGAGCCGAAGCTCTGGAAGAGACCCGCGCCGACCTCGCCGGCCGCTATGGGGCAGACAAGCTCTGGTCGATGGCCGGCGACCTTCGCGAGACCGCCGTCATCGAGAAGGCTTTGGCCGGGGCGGAAGAAGCGCTTGGCCCCCTGCACGGGGCCGTGGCCAACGTCGGCCTCCACCCCTGCCCGCCCGGCGCCGCCGTCGATGACGAGACCTGGGACGCCGGCTTCTCGCAGAACCTCGGCTCGGCCTGGAAACTGGCGCGCGGCGCCTACGCCCGCATGGAGCCGCGCCGGTCAGGCTCGATCCTGTTCATCAGTTCGATCGCGGGCCTCGGCGCCCTGGGCACGCCCCTGACCTACGGCACCGCCAAGGCGGCGGTGAACCACCTGACCAAGGAGCTGGGCCAGATCGCCGGCCGCAAGGGCGTGCGCGTCAACGCCATCGCCCCCGGCAATATCGCCTTCCCCGGCGGCGAGTGGGAAGAGCGGGCTTCCGGCCCGCGGGCCGAGAACTGGAACCGCTGGCTGCGCCGCGAGGTGCCGCTGCAGCGCTTCGGGACCCCGGCCGAGATCGGCTCAATGGCCGCCTTCCTGATGAGCGACCAGGCCAGCTTCGTCCACGGGGCCGTGATCCCCGTCGACGGCGGCCAAACAAAGTAGATGGGGCCAAATAGGAGTGACCCGATGACCGCTACGAACAACGACGCGTCCTACGAGCACCTCGACATCCGGCTGGAGAACCAGACCGCCTGGGTGACCATGAACCGCCCCGACAGCCTCAATGCCCTCAACCGCAAGCTGGTCGAGGAGCTGCGCGACTTCTTCGTCGGCCTCTACTGGCGCCGCGACGTGCGGGTCGTGGTGCTGCGCGGGGCGGGCAAGGCCTTCTGCGCCGGGCTGGACCTCAAGGAGCGCAGCAACAGCGAGGGCGGCCGTTCCATCGGCGCCGGCCTCACCGCCCAGCGGCGGATCAGCGAGATCGTCATCGCCATGCGCCGCTGCCCCCAGCCCATCATCGCCTGCGTCGACGGCGCGGCGGCGGGCGGCGGCTTCGCGCTGATGCTGGCCAGCGACGTGCGGGTCTGCACGCCGCGCCTCAAGGCCAACGCCGCCTTCATCCGCATCGGCCTGACCGCCTGCGACATCGGCGTCAGCTACTTCCTGCCGCGCATGGTCGGCAGTTCGGTCGCCGCCGAGTACATGCTGACCGGCCGCTTCTTCACCGCCCAGCGGGCCTATGAACTGGGCATGGTCAGCCAGATCGTCGACGCCGAGGAACTGGACCCCGTGGCCCAGGCGCTGGTCGACGACATGCTGCACGCGACCCCGCTCGGCCTGCGGCTGACCAAGGAGTGCCTCAACCACGCCATCGACGCGCAGGGGCTGGAGGCGGCCATCGCCATGGAAGACCGCAACCAGATCCTGGCCAGCTCGGACGGCGACTTCCAGGAAGGCGTGCGGGCCTTCCTGGAAAAACGCCGGCCGGTTTACGACACCCGGGAGGGCTAGAGGACGGGCACGGACCGCCGGGTCAGCAGGTGGAAGCGGAGGCACATGGCCACCGCCGCCACCGCCAGCCCGAAGGCCAGGCCGATCCAGATGCCCAGACCGCCCCAGCCGAGGGTGACCCCCAGCAGGATGCAGACCGGGGCCCCCGCCAGCCAGTAGCTGCCGCCGGCCAGGATCATCGGCCAGCGGGCGTCCTTCAGGCCGCGGAGGCTCAAGGCTCCCACCACCTGCAGGGCGTCGAACAGCTGGAAGGCCGCCGCCACCTTGAGGAACAGCGCCGCCATGGCGATGACCTTCAGGTCTTCGGCCGTCCGCCCGGCGATGTAGAGCCCCGCGATCGTCTCGCCGGCCAGGGCCATGGCGACCCCGAACAGCAGCACGACGCCGCCGCCCGCGACCATGGCCACGAACCCGGCTCGCCGCGTGCCGGCGTGATCACCGGCCCCGGCATAGAGACCGACCCGCACGGTGGCCGCCATGGCGATGCCAAGCGGCACCATGAAGGTCACCGAGGCGAAATTCAGGGCCACCTGGTGCGCCGCCAGGGTGGCGGCCCCGAAGGTGCCGGCCACCAGGGTCATGGCGTTGAACAGCATGGCCTCGAACAGCATGGTCAGACCGATGGGCACGCCCAGCCGGAACAGTTCGCCGAAGCGCGGCCAATCCGGCTTGGCGAAGTCGGCGAACATCCTGACCCGCCGAAGGGCGGGATCGAGCCGGATGACCAGGACCATGACCAGGAAGGCGAACACAGCCGACGCCGAGGTCGCCAGACCGGCCCCGACGATGCCCAGCCTCGGCAGGCCCAGGTGTCCGAAGATCAGCGCCCAGGCAAGCACGAAGTTGAACACGATCGACGCCAGCATGACGTACAGCGACGCCCTCGGCCGCTCCATGGCCGTGGCGACGTTGCGCAGCACCTGGAAGCCGAAGGTGAAGGGCAGGCCGAAGCACAGCATGGCCGTGAACTTGCCCGCATCCCGCGCCAGCGCCGGATCCTGTCCCAGATGGCTTAGGATCCAGCCGGCCGACAGCAGGATGGGAAACAGCGCCACCGGCAGAACGATGGCCACCCACAGGCCCATCCGCGAGACCGCCCGGGGACCTTCGAGGTCGTCCGGCTTGCGGCCCAGCATCTGGGCGATGATCGGGGCCACGGCCGCTGTCGGCCCGCCGCCCATCAGCCAGCAGAAGTAGTAGACGGCGTTGCCGATGGCCGCCGCAGCGAGCGCATGTGAGCTCAAACGGCCCAGCAGCACCACGTCGGTGGCCAGGATGGCCATCTGTGCCAGCTGGGTGATGATCAGCGGGCCGGACAGCCACAGCAGGGCCTTGGCCTCGGCGATCCATTCCGGCAGGCGGCCGCCCGGACTGAGGCGGCTCGAGAAGGTCTGTGAAGTCAAATGCGTCATATCGGTCTCTCGGGTCTTTTGGCCCGGGCCCGACGCATGGATGGCGAATATAAAAAACCCCTCCGGAGCGTCGGGCTCGGGAGGGGGCGGTTGAGGTTTCAGATGAACTGAAGTCTCAGGCGAACTCCTCGCGAGCGCAGGCAGTCTGGCGACCGCCAACGGCGGACGGCACAGAGGTGCACTTGAAAAGGGTGGCCGCGTTCACGGGTACAAGCTCGCTGTTCTGGCCCGAGTTGGGCCGGTGGTGGCGATGGGTATGCCGGGTCGGGCGGGAGGTCAACCCGCGGGCGAACGCGGTTTTGACACTGTTGCCGGTTGGCAACCCCGACCCGCCGGATCGGAAATCAGACCTTGTCCAGCTCGTACGCCGCATGCAGCGCCCGCACGGCCAGCTCGGTGTAGGCGCTTTCGATCAGGACGCTGATCTTGATCTCCGAGGTCGAGATGACCTGGATGTTGACGCCCTTATCGGCCAGGGCCTTGAACATGGTCTTGGCGACGCCGGCGTGGCTGCGCATGCCGACCCCGATCACCGAGACCTTGGCCACGTCCTCGTCCAGCGCCGCGCCCTCGAAGCCGAGTTCGCCCTGCAGGCTGTTGACCACGTCCATGGCCCGGGCCCCGTCACGCTTGCCGACGGTGAACTCCATATTGGCGGTGTCGGCCGTGCGGGCGTGCGCCTGCACGATCATATCGACATTGACGTTGGCGTCGGCCAGCGCCCCGAAGATGCGCGAAGACACGCCCGGATGGTCGGGCAGGCCGAACAGGGTGACCTTGGCCTCGTCGCGGCTGTAGGCCACGCCGCTCACGATCCGCTTTTCCACGATATCCTCCTCGTCGCACAGGATGGTGCCCTGGCCGGGCGCCTCTCCAGGCTCGACAAAACTCGACAGCACCCGCACCGGCACCCGGTGGGCCATGGCCATTTCGACCGACCGCGTCTGCAGCACCTTGGCGCCCAGCGAGGCCATCTCCAGCATTTCCTCGTAGGAGATGCGGGCCAGGCGGCGGGCCTTGCTCTCGATGCGGGGGTCGGTGGTGTAGACCCCGTCCACGTCGGTGTAGATGTCGCAGGCCGCCCCCAGCGAGGCGGCGATGGCGACGGCGCTGGTGTCCGAGCCGCCCCGGCCGAGCGTGGCGATGCGGCCATCCCTGGTGACGCCCTGGAAGCCGGCGATGACGGCGATCTGGCCGCCGTCCATGGCCGCGCCGAGCGCTTCGGGCGGAATCTCCTCGATCCGCGAGCGGCCGTGGGCGTCGTCGGCGATGATCGGGATCTGCCAGCCCATCCAGGAACGGGCGTTGAGGCCCATGTTGCGCAGGGTCATCGCCAGCAGGCCGGCGGTCACCTGTTCGCCGCTGGCGACGACCACGTCGTACTCGTCGTCGGACGGGGGCAGCCCCTGCGCAGCGGCGCCGGCGCCGTCGGTCCAGGCGACCAGCTCGTTGGTCTTCCCGGCCATGGCCGAGACCACGACGGCGATGCTCTTGCCGGTCGCGACTTCAGCCGCCACCAGCCGCCCGACGCG
>JAUMCZ010000267.1:0-3931 GCA_032122215.1 Caulobacter sp. | reverse complement strand
CCCACGCGTCGGCGGCGGTGCGGCTGGCGCCGGTCAGGGGAAGGCCGTGGGCGTCGGTAATGCTCATGGGTGGCGATGATCCGGCCGTTGGCGGCCAGGCGCAACCTTCCAGACCGGCTGAAAGGACCTTCAACAGAAGTTTGGGGTCCGCAGGGTTGCCCATGGCGCCCCGATGCGGTTCAAGCGCGGCAAGACGAAGGAGCCCTCCCATGGCCGATGATCGCAAAGCCACTGATCCCAAGGACTGGCAGCCGGCCACCAAGCTGATCCGCGGCGGCCTGAACCGCAGTGCGTTCGGCGAGACCTCCGAGCCCATCTATCTGACCCAGAGCTTCGTCTACGAAAGCGCCGGGGCCGCTGACGCCCGCTTCGCCGGTGACGATCCGGGTTTCGTCTACAGCCGCTACGCCAACCCCACGACCCAGATGTTCGAGGAGCGTCTGGCGCTGCTGGAAGGCGCCGAGTTCTGCCGCGCCGTGGCCAGCGGCATGGCCGCCGTGCATGTGGCGCTGACCGGCCTGCTGAGGGCGGGCGACCACCTGGTGGCCGGCCGGGCGCTGTTCGGCAGCTGCAACTGGATCGTCAGCCAGTGGCTGCCCCGCTTCGGGGTCGAGACCACCTTCGTCGACGCGACGGACCTGAAGGCCTGGGAAGCAGCCATGCGGCCCAACACCAAGGTCGTCCTGCTCGAGAGCCCGGCCAATCCGCTGCTGGAGATCACCGACATCGCGGCGGTCTCCAAGATCGCCCATGCGGCCGGCGCCAGGGTGGTGGTCGACAACGTCTTCGCCACGCCGATCTTCCAGCAACCGCTGAAGCTGGGCGCCGACATCGTCGTCTATTCGGCCACCAAGCATATCGACGGCCAGGGCCGGGTGCTGGGCGGCGCCATCCTCGGCGACTTCGCCCTGATGGAGGAGAGCTACCGCGATATCCTGCGCCACACCGGCCCGGCGATCAGCCCGTTCAACGCCTGGGTACTGCTCAAGGGTCTGGAGACGCTGGACCTGCGGGTGCGCCGCCAGACCGAGACCGCCGCCGTGCTGGCCGACGTCATCGGCGATCACCCGGCGATCAGGTCTGTGCGCTATCCGGGCCGGGCCGATCACCCACAATCTTCGGTTGCCAGGGCCCAGATGAGCGGGTTCAGCAACCTGCTGGCCTTCGACCTCGGTTCGCGTGAGGCGGCATGGCGATTCCTCGACCGGTTGAACCTGGTCGACATCAGCAACAATCTGGGCGACGCCAAGAGCATGGCGACCCATCCGTCCACCACCACGCATCGCGCGATGCCCGAAGAAAAGCGGCTCGAAATCGGGCTGACCGAGGGTTTCGTGCGCATGAGCGTGGGGCTGGAGGATGTGGCCGACCTGACGAAGGACATCGTTCAGGCGTTGGATGCTGCATGAGACCGATTCGGAAACGCGGAACGACGGACAGCCCGGTCTATGAGGCCCGAACGCGCGACGTCGTTGTGCGGGTGAAGGCCAGCTATGAACCGGCGCACTCCGATCCGATCGAGAACAAGTACTTCTGGAACTACACGGTCGAGATCGAGAACCACGGCAGCGAAACGGTGCAGCTGGTCTCGCGCCGCTGGGTGATCACCGACGCGCGCAACCAGCGGGAAGAGATTCGCGGCCGCGGCGTGGTCGGTGAGCAGCCGATCCTGAAAGGGCGCGAGGCCTTCCGCTATGTGTCGGGTTGCCCGCTGGATACGCCGTCAGGACTGATGAGCGGGGCCTATCAGATGCTCACCGACGATGGCGTGGCCTTCGAGGCGGCGATCCCGGAGTTTTCGCTGCACCTGCCGGGGGCTTCGAAGAAGCTCAATTAGGGGTCAGCTCCAGCAGAATTACGGTCGACTGACCTGTAGTGGTGCTCAGCGGGCCCGAGCGATATGGCCGCGTGTTTCCCATGTTAACAAAGCCAGCCGCCTTCGCCGCCGCCAACCGACGCGGTCCGGCCAAGGTGGCTCCGAGCACCCATCGGCAACCTTCTGACCGGGCCTTCTCGATCCGGGCATCATCGAGGGCCGCGACCAAGCCCATGCCCGCCATGGTCGGGCAGACCACCAGGCGGTTGATGGACGCCACCGGACCCGTCAGCTCGAGAACCGCCGGAGGATAGATTTCCGCATCCGGAACCTGCCCGATGCCGTCGTGGAGGGTCATCCGGGCGGCCGCCACGATCTCTCCGCGGCCAGACTGCACCGCCCAATGCAGCGCGCCTTCATCGAACGGGTCGGTCCAGAGGCCGATGTCCGGAAAGGTCCTGTTGCGCTTTCGCCATGCGGCGACACGCAACGCGAAGATGCGGCCCAGCACGGCTGGGTCGTTCACCATTTCCAGCCTGTAGCCATCGGGCAGGACTGGCATCCGCACCCCCTCATCGATTGGCGAGGAGGATAGGAAGGGGACGATTGCCGTCTATCCCCATTTGCGGGTGATCAGGCTCCGGCCGTTTCCGGATCGATCGCATAGACCCGGCTGCAGTACTCGCAAGTCACCCGGATCTTGCCGTCGTCCTCGACCATCTCGGCCCTTTCCTCGGGCGTGAAGCTCTCGATCACCGTGGTGATGCGGTCTTCCGAACAGCGGCAGAAGGCCTTCAGGGGGTGGGGCTCGAAGACCCGCACGCCGTCCTCGTTGAAGAGGCGCCACAGCAGGGTTTCGGACGGCAGGGTCGGGTCGACCAGCTCGTCCTCGCCGGTGGTCTGGAACAGGGCCTCGGCGCGGGTCCAGACGTCTTCGGTCGAGCCGCGGGCGTCGTCGGAGGCGATGTTCTGGATCATCAGACCGCCGGCCCGCCAGGTGGGGCCCTCGCCGGTATCGACCTGGCCGACGGCCAGGCGGATGCGGGTCGGGGTTTGTTCCGACTGGGCGAAATACTGCTCGGCGCAGAGGGCGAGCGTCTCGCCCTCGATCTGGGTGATGCCCTGGTAGCGCTCCATGTCCTCGCCCTGGTCCACCGTCATGATGAACAGGCCGTCGCCCAGCAGGGTGCGCGCCCCGGGCCGGATGAAGCCCTTGCTGGCCTCGGCCACGCGGTCGGCGTCATAGCGGCAGTAGCCCCGGAAGGCGCCGGTGGTGTCGTAGTCGCAGACGACATAGCTGACCGGCCCGTCGCCCTGGGCCTGGACGATGAGGCGGCCCTCGAACTTCAGGCTGGAGCCGACCAGGGCGCCGAGCGCGCAGGCCTCACCCAGCAGGTTGGCCACCGGCTCGGGATAGTCGTGACGGGTCAGAACCTCGTGGATCGAGTCGCCGAGACGGGTGATGCGGCCGCGGACCGGCCAGCCCTCGATCTGGAACGAGGCGACGAGGTCGTCGGAAAGGGGAGATTGAGTCATGAGCGCGCTTAGATAAGGGCTCATGCGAGAAAAGCGAGGGGGCTGCCACCCTGTCGGTTCCAGACCTGACAGGGCGGTCCCGCCTCCTGGTCCGTCGCTCACGCTCCGAACCGTCCTCCGCCCACTCCGTGGGCGGAGAGCGACAACACAGAAGTCCGCCTAACGCCCCTTCCACTGCGGCGCGCGCTTCTGCGCAAACGCCATCGGCCCTTCGACGAAGTCCTCGGACTTGAAGAGGGCGGCCACGGCCGGGTGCTTGAACTGCTCCTTGATCGCCGATTCCAGCGACGGGGCGTCCAGGCCGTTCATCACCGCTTCCTTGGAGGCGCGGATCGACATCGGACTGCATTCGCTGATCATCGCCGCCCACTTCTTCGCTTCCGCCATCAGGTCGGCTGCCGGGACGACGGCGTTGACGAAGCCCAACTTCTCTCCTTCTTCCGCCGAGACGCGGCGGGCGGTCAGGATCATGCCCATGGCCCGCTTGAGGCCGATCTGGCGCGGCAGGCGGTGCAGGCCGCCGGCCAGGGCGGCGAGGCCGACCTTCGGCTCCGGCAGGGCGAAGACGGCGCTGTCGGC
>JAUMCZ010000266.1:0-36441 GCA_032122215.1 Caulobacter sp. | reverse complement strand
GTCCACGACAGCGTCAGCCGCGTCCCGTCGAGCGCCCAGCGCACCGCCAGCCGTCCCTCGGCCGTCGACAGGGCGCCATACTTGGCCGCATTGGTCGCCAGTTCGTGGAACAGCATCGCCACGCTCAGCGCCTCCTGCGCCGACAGCTCGACCTTCGGGCCCTCCAGGCTCACCCGCTCGGCGCCGTGCGGCGACAGCTCGCCCTCCAGGACGCCGCGCAGGTCCGCCCCCACCCAGCCGGCGCCGGTCAGCAGGTTATGCACGGTCGACAACGCCATGATCCGCGCCTCGAAGGCCTCGCGGAAGGCCGCCGGGTCCGGCGTCGAGCGCAGGGTCTGGGCGGCGATCGACTGCACGGTCGCCAGGCTGTTCTTCACCCGGTGGTTCAGTTCGTCGACCAGCAGCTTCTGTCGCTCGGCGGCCCGCACCTCATTGGTCCGGTCGGCGCCCTGCACGAAGATGCCGCTCACCCCGCCCTTCCCGTCGAAGATCGGCTGATAGGTGAAATCCACGAACCGCTGGCGCAACGCTCCGTCCTTGCCCTCCAGCAGGACCGGCGCGGCCGTCATGCCGATCGGCTCGCCGCTGCTCTGCACCCGGTCCAGCAGGTCGATGAACCCCTGGCCGACCACCTCGGGCAGAACCTGGGCCACCGTCCGCCCCACCGCCTGGCGCCCGCCGATCAGCTTCAGATAGGCGTCGTTGGCGAAGGTGAAGACATGGCTCTCGCCGGTCAGCACGGCGATGAACCCCGGCGCCTGACGGAACAATCGCTTGAAGTCCTCGCCCGCCTGCACGGCGCTGACCTGCGCCCGCTCGGCCTCCTGCGCCCGCTGCAGCAGCTCGGTCCCGACCGGCGTCGCCCCCAGCGGCAGCGCCGCCGCCGCCTGCGCCTTCTGCCAGTCGGTGACGTCCACCGTGTTCTGCAGCACGAACTCGACCGTCCCGTCCGCCCCCCGGATCGGCGTATGCACCGCCGACCAGTAGCGGTCCTGCATCCGCCCGTCCCGCCCGGGAATCTCGTAGTGGATGAAGGCCAGGGTGTCCGCCTCGCCGGTGCGCAACACCGACTCCAGGCTCTCGCGCAGGCGCCGCCCGGCCTCGCCCGGGTTCGGAAACGCCTCGAACATCTCCCGCCCGATCAGCTCCTCGCGCGACCGCCCGGTCGCCTGCTCATAGGCGCTGTTGACCGCTACGAACCTCAGCTCGCGGTCGAGTATATTGTGCGGGCTGGGCAACACCTCGAACAGGGCGTTGAAGTCGATACGGTGCACAGATCCCCCGGGTCACGCTCGGCCCGCACACACACGCGGTCCCTGGTCACATAAGGACCACAACATAGAAGACCCCGGAAAGGTTTCCAAACCACGTGGCGCCCGCGCGGCGCGGCCAGGCGTCACAGTGCGCCCCTGCTGCCATCCGGCGTCACCAGCCCCCGCGCCAAGCCCGGGGACTCGTCCTATATAGCCTCCCGTGAGCGACACCCCCGATCCCCCCGCGACCGACAACCACCTGCCCGTCACCGAGGCCGCCTCCCTGCGCGCCGCCAAACTGATCAAGTTCCACGCCGACCGCCTGCCGGACGCCCCGGGCGTCTACCGCATGTACGGCGAGGACGGCGAATGCCTCTACGTCGGCAAGGCCCGCTCCCTGAAGAAGCGCGTCATCCAGTACGCGCAGGGCCGCTTCCACACCAACCGCATCGCCACCATGGTCGATCTCACCCGCTCGATGGAGTTCGCCTCCACCCGCACGGAGACCGACGCCCTGCTGCTCGAGATCAACCTGATCAAGCAGCTCAAACCCCGCTTCAATGTCCTCCTGCGCGACGACAAGTCCTTCCCGGAAATCGTCATCCGCCGCGACCACGCCGCGCCCCAGCTGCGCAAGCATCGCGGCGCCCACACCATAAAGGGCGACTACTTCGGCCCCTTCGCCAGCGCCGGCGCCGTCAACCGCACGCTCAATACCCTGCAGAAGGCCTTCCTCCTCCGCTCCTGCAGCGACAGCGTCTACGACAGTCGCACCCGTCCCTGCATGCTGCACCAGATCCGCCGCTGCGCCGCCCCCTGCACCGGCCTGATCGCAAAGGACGACTACGCCCTCCTCGTCGACGAGGCCGAGGCCTTCCTGCGCGGCAAGTCCCGCGCCGTCATGGCCCGCATGAGCGAACAGATGCAGGCCGCCTCCGACGACATGGAGTTCGAGCTTGCCGCCCGCCTGCGCGACCGCATCCGCGCCCTGGCCTCCGTCGCCCAGGAAACCACCGTCAATCCGGAAACCGTCGACGAGGCCGACGTCTTCGCCCTCCATGCCGAGGGCGGCCAGGCCTGCATGCAGGTCTTCTTCTTCCGCGCCGGCCAGAACTGGGGCAACCGCGCCTACTTCCCCCGCATCGACAAGTCCGACACCGATGCCGAGGTCATGGGCGCCTTCATCGGCCAGTTCTACGACGACAAGCCCATCCCCCGCCTGATCCTCGTCTCCCACACCCCCTTCGAGACCGAACTCCTGGCCGAGGCCTTCAGCATGAAGTCCGGCCGCAAGGTCGAGATCGCCCAGCCCCGCCGCGGCGAAAAGAAGGGCCTGGTCGACGAGGCCCTGACCAACGCCCGCGAAGCGCTCGGCCGCCGCATGGCCGAGGGCAGCGCCCAGGCCAAGCTGCTGGCCGGCGTCGCCGAGGCCTTCAAGCTCGAAGGCCCGCCCGAGCGCATCGAGGTCTACGACAACAGCCACATCATGGGCACCAACGCCGTCGGCGGCATGATCGTCGCCGGCCCCGAGGGCTTCCAGAAGAACCAGTACCGCAAGTTCAACATCAAGGGCACGGACCTCACCCCCGGCGACGACTTCGGCATGATGAAGGAGGTCCTGCGCCGCCGCTTCTCCCGCCTGGTCAAGGAAGAGGAAGCCGGCGGCGACGTCTCCGCCCCCCGCCCGGACCTCGTCCTCATCGACGGCGGCGCCGGCCAGATCGGCGTGGTGCTGGAGGTGATGGCCGACCTCGGCGTCGACGACATCCCCGTCGTCGGGGTTGCAAAGGGGCCTGACCGCGACGCCGGCCTGGAACGCTTCTTCCTCCCCGGCGCCGCCGCCCCCTTCATGCTCGAGCCCAAGAGCCCGATCCTCTACTACCTCCAGCGGCTAAGGGACGAGGCGCACAGGTTCGCCATCGGCACCCACCGGGCGAAGCGCTCGAAGGAGATGGTGAAGAACCCGCTGGACGAGATCGAGGGCGTCGGGCCGGGGCGCAAGAAGGCGCTGCTGCATGCGTTCGGCAGCGCGCGCGGGGTGAGCCGGGCTAGCGTGGAGGACCTGGTGAAGGTGGGCGGGGTGAGCGAGCCGCTGGCGCAGCGGGTGTTTGATTTCTTCAGGAAGTGAGGCGCGGTAGAATTGACTGAACTGGAAACAACCCGATAGATTGTAGGGGTTGGGGGAAAACATGTCGAGCGAAGTAGCCGGGCGCAAATTTCTTGATCTGCAGAACAAGTACCGAGGCTTGATAGCGGATTTCCGAGCTCGGCGTTTCGAGAAGGATGAAAAAACTCCTACAAGCAAGCAGTACAGGCACAAGCTTTCTCGATGGCTGCTCGACGCACGTTCTGAATTGGAACCGTCGCAATTCTCGGAAATGTTAGCTTGGTTCGCAGAACTGTCTGCCTCGCAACTGACAGCTCTTAACCAAACACCAGTCGGATACGAAGAGCTCAGCGGTGTTCACGTCCGAGCGCCTACAACTTCACTCGAACGCGAAATCCGCTGGATACGGGCGCGTATCAATATCGAGGCAGAAAAACTTGCCATATTCCGCGCTGCCGCAGAACTGACAGAAGCTCTCGTCACAATCGGGAAGTATGACGAAGCAATTACAGTTCTCGGGACCCTGCAGGAAGCAGTCGGAGTTTCCTTTTGGTCGGTGCAGCTTAGAATCGCGCTTGAACATCTCGCTGGCGGGCTCGAACGCCAAAAGAGATATACTGGTGAAGTGCGAGGAGTCTACAAGAGGGGCTTGCTGGGATTTGTTAGCTATCACACTAGTGTCCGGAACGAGGATAGGACAACTCTCAACAAATTCTTGGATGATATCGAATCTCGGATTTCGAAACATCCTTATTATGAAGAAGATACAAAAGCCTATGTGAGATATAGGTTGAAGGGAGAAGTATCTGACGCAAAAGATTCCATTGCTAAAGTTCTCAAGGTGGAGCAGAGCCATGGAATCATAGATCTTTATGAAACGTTCGTTGTAGTTCTTCAGCACCTTGCCAAGATAAATCTAGACGAAAGTCTGAATGCTGCGGTTTTGGAATCTATTTCGGATTGGCCAATTCAAGACTTCCGGATAGAAAAACTCGCTCAGCTTTACGATCTCAAGACCCTCGAAGAAACTCCAGCAAGACCTCATGATATCTCCGATCGATTGTTTGCTGGGAAGGTGGCTGCTGCAGCAGGGCTATCTAGAAGGGCAGATCCGGCTCGCTTTCTGGACCCGTGGCATTATATTTACGGCGGCTTTATCTACAGTCATTTTCGCGGTGGCCGAGATTTCCCCAGTGTCACACCAGTCAACCTGGTGCCGGCCTTGGGTCACGTGCTTAAACGGTCCAACTTCGCCGATGAAGCTTGGGCCCAGTCAACGAAGTTGGCTCTGAACCTCAAGACCCTGCCTTATGCCTCAGGTCTCCTTGAGTTCCTCGTGCAATGCCGGCGAGACCGAGCTGACAACGAATGGCGTCCGTGGCTCATAGGACTGCATAGTCCCACCGCTGGCCCTGAGGATATTCCCTGTCATAAGACGCGGCACGACGTGAGCGACTGGCGAGGAGAAACCGCTGAATTTTGGCGAGAGACTATTCTGCCGACCGATGCTGAGACGCCGGCAGCGAGCATAGCCAAAGCCCTCGGCTACGTTCATCGTGGCGACTTCGAGCAAGCCTTATCGACGCTGGATCACAAGCCGAACACGTGGCCGGACGCGTTAGGAAGCATGCGGCCCCTTCTAGAGCTTCACGCGCACTATGCGTTGGCCCAGCGTGGTAGTGTGATAGCGCTTATCGCCGGGGAGGGCTCAAAGAGCCCCGCGCATGCGGCGTTTCTGCCAATCGGCCACGCACTAAAGGACTACGACTGGTCTGACTATACATCAGTTGACCGCCCGCTTGCTGCTCCGATCGCGCTACATTTGTTTTGGACTGGGCGCGAAAATAGTGTCGTGGCGTCGCGAATGCGGTTTTCTACTGGTGTTGCCATTCGCCGAGCCGGCGTTGCCAAGCCTTCGGACTTAACTGCGGCGCAAATCGAAGTAAGTTCTCATGAACTGATCTACTTTTTACGGCACCTTTGCATTCCAGATATCTTGGATATAGCACGGCTATTTCCGTCATCGAGAGAGCTGTTGGCCGAACGACAAGATATTTGCGCCGCGCTCATGCTGATGGATCCGGCACGCGCTGAAATGTACGAGGCAGAACTGGTGCTCATCGCAAACAATCTAGCCTTGGATGAAGGGCGCTGGATTGTGGATAGCAGCCGCATCCATGTTGATAGCGACGGGCTCGTTCGTTGGGCCGTTAAGCAGCTCTCTGAAGACTACGACCGCTATAGAGATCTAGTTGCAGTAAATATTTCTGACACCCAGACATTTGACGATGTCCTGAGGGAACTCGAAGCACAGCCCGCACAAAGAGCGGCTTTTGTGCCAGATAACGAGGCTGACGCAGTATTGGTTAGTATAATGCGGCGCTTGGCCGAGGAGTTTCTGGGGAATTCAACGTTTGGACTGGACTTTTATCTATCGAAGAGGGTCCGACACCAATCTTTTATCGGGCTGATCCGAGGTCCCTTGGAGTTTTCCGATCTAATTACGACTAGAGAGACTGAGGCGGGCGAGTACCATAGAAATGCCACTTGGATTGATAAATTCGACGTAAAAGTACGTGATGAAGCGGATTTGGCGTTTCGGAAGTTTGCGCAGCATTTCGACGAAACTCTCGGGCACGCAAAAGACTCATATCTTCACATTCGAAGTGCGGATCATCCGCTTGGGATGATCGTCCTGATACTGGATGATCGTCTTATCAGGCTCGCCCGGGGTGTTATTCGACTTGATTTCACTTTCAGGGAATTCTTGTCGGTGGCGGTCTCCATATTTTGGGCTGCAATTGAACCGTCCCTCGTTCAAATCCGCAACCTGATTGCGGAGGAAGTTAAGGCCGAAATCGCTCAGGGTTTCGACCTCGTCAGGGCCGATATTCGCGCCTTAGCGGAGCATGACGCTGCATTCTTGGAATATGACGCAGCCATGGGTCGCGTATCAACGGAAGTTCAAGTGAAGCTGGACGAAGCTGCACAGTGGTTCGTCCATGCAGATACGCTAAAGCACCGGAGAACCTTTACGATAGAACAGATGCTGGATATCGGCATTCAAACAGCGCTGAAGACGCAGCGTGGTTACGACCCCATCATCAACACCTGCGCGACGGGAGAGATACGTTTACTGCCTCCAGATCTCGTATTCGTCTATGATGTGCTGTTTGTTGGGCTCGGAAACGCTCATAAGCACTCAGGCTTGAAAACGCCTACTATTGATGTGGCCGGTCGATACGACGAACAGACCGACACCTTGCAGATAGAAGTGATTAGCGATTGTCGACCGAGCCACAAGGCGCAACGAGAGCGCCAGGTGGCCAATGTCAGGGAGGCCATCGAGCGTGGCACCTTCCTGCCGCGGACCCGCCGAGAGGGCGAAAGTGGTTTTGCCAAACTAGCAGCAGTAGTTAATCAGAGCGAGAAGGGTGCCTTGGAGTTTGGATTTACTCCAGATGGCCGCTTCCGATTGGCCGTGACCTACTCGGTTGTTTTCAGAAATTATGTGTCCTGATGCGCACTGAACGAATTCTGCTGGTTGAGGATGAGGCACCAAAGCGGAAACACATTGAAACGCTGGTGCTGGCCGTGCTCCCTGAAGTGCAGCTCGAAGTAGCTCGCTCAGTCAACTCGGCGCTGGATGTGTTGGACAAGGGGGCGCCCGACCTAATGCTCTTGGACATGTCCCTGCCGACGTTCGACGTGGGCGAGCGCGAAGGCGGCGGTCGACCCCAAGGATTTGGCGGGACTGAAATTCTCCGACACGTCACCATGGCAAGCATCTTTTGCCCCACAATAATCATTACTGGATATGAGGGATTCACGCGTGAGGGGGGAGGGACGGTCGATCTAACTGCGCTAAGAAAGGAGTTGTTCGAAGAATTTCCGAATATATTGCGCGGCGTTCTTCATTATAATTCGACGCTGGACGAGTGGCGAACGATGCTAACAGCAACGCTTCGCGGGGAAGGGGTGTAAAGTGTCGATAAAAATACTAATCGCTGATGACATGCCGAGGCGCTACGAGCGGCTATTTGTGGCCCTTGCCCAGATCGGAATCGGTCGAGAATCAATCGATCTGGTGTCCTGTGCACGAGATGCCAAGCATAAACTGGATACTGTAAGGTATGACTTGTTCATACTAGATATTATGATCCCCGAATGGCCTGAGGGGGTGGAAGATCATCAGAATGCGGTTGATCTTCTCTTCGCAGTGCACGAGCAACAGGTGGCATTCAAGCCAGGATATGTTTTGGGTATTACAGCCGATCTAGCAGCAGCTGGAGACGCATTGCGGCAGTTCGAGGATTGGACGTGGACTGTTCTGGAGTATAGCGATACCGCTGATGAGTGGGTTTCGAGGGCCACCAATTGTGCAAAGTACGTGCTCGAACGCTTCACTGAGGCGCGGCAGGAAAGTGTCGTCAGAGTTGATCTTGCGATCGTTTGTGCACTCGCGAAGCCTGAGCAGGAGGAGGTGCTAAAGCTTCCCTGGAATTGGTCAGAGCCCCGGCCAATCGATGACCTAACGTTTGTTCGAGATGGTTGGCTAACTGTCGAAGGCCAGCGATTCACTGTTTGCTTGGCGACCGCGCCACGGATGGGCATGGTGTCGGCCGCGCTCTTGTCCTCGACTATGATTGAGCGGCTAAGGCCGAAGCTTCTCGCTATGACCGGAATTTGCGCGGGGGTGCGAGGCAAGGTGAAGTTGGGAGATGTCCTTTTTGCAGATCCGTCTTGGGACTTTCAAAGTGGAAAAAGAGTTCGAGATAAACTCAATACACAATTCTCAATCCGGCCTCATCAGCTTCCTGCACCCGCCAAAATTCGCCGGCATATAGAGCAGCTTGCAGGCGACAAAGCCGCCCTTGCGAAGATCTCCACCGATTACCCTGATGAGGCGCCGAGTATTACGGCGCTCCGGCCCGGACCGGTAGCATCGGGTTCTGCTGTATTAGCAGATGGCGAAGTGATCGAACAAATCAAGTTGCAACATCAAGAGCTCATCGGCGTAGAGATGGAGATTTACGGAGTTTATGCGGCGGGACATGCCGCATCTGGGCCGCAGCCGCTATATTTCGCGCTTAAGGGGGTCTGCGATTTTGCTGACCCCGACAAAGAAGACGGTCACCAGCGCTATGCAGCTTATGCCAGCGCGAGGGTATTGCAGCTGCTAGTCGAGCGTTATGGTCAAAGGCTAGTATCTTGAACCTCTAGAGTTGGCACCCCTCACACCGGACAACTCGCCACCTCCAGCTGCAGCATCGCCAGCACCCGGCCGAAGCCGATGTACTGCCCCGCCACAGCTCCAGGAACTCCGCGTCGGTGAACAGCCGCCGCATGGCCGCCACGTCGTCGTCGCCGATGTTGTGGTGGTCCACGGCCATCTTCTCGGCGAAGTGGATGGCCGCCCGCTCCCGGGCCGTGGATCCCTTCGAATCCGGCGCATAGCGCCGCCGTCAGTACCCGATAATCAAAATCCGCTGCCCAACCCAGTAGAACGCCGCCCCCTGATCCGCCGGCGGCGCTACCAGCTCGTAACTCAGCGTCCCGTCAGCCCCCAGGCCGAGCACCCGTACGGTGATCCCCGCCAGGGTGACCTCGCCCTTGCCGCCGGGCAGTCGGGCCCGCAATTGGTCGCTGAGCACGCGGGTGCCGCTGTCGTCGTCGCTGGCGTCGAGTTGCAGGGTCAGGTCGAGCGGCGCCCCGGCCGCCTTGCTGTCGGCCCGGGCGGTCCAGGTCAGCCGGGCTTCGGCGAAGGGGCCATCGGCGGCGTCCGCCGGGCTGTAGGCGACCTTGGCGGTCAGGGGCTTGGGCGCCGCGAACTGGACGCCCAGCAGGTTCTTCCTGTCGCTGACGATGGGGCCGTCGGAGCGGCCCGAGTTGAAGGCGGCCGAGACCACGGCGTCGAAGGTTCCGTCGGCCTCGCGGTCGAGCAGGCAGGGGCCGACGCTGTAGAGGGCGCCCTCCTTGACCGGCGCGCAGTAGAGGCCGGGACGGCCCTGCACGGCGTTCAGAACCTGGCCGGCGCCAAGGGGTCGACGCAGGCTGGCCCCCAGCCAGTTGTCGGCCCGGGCGTCGACCCCGGCCTCCAGCCGCGCGGCCTGGCCGGGGCGCACCGCGAAGACGGCCAGCGCCTCGCCGCGCCGGGCCGTGCGCGGGCCGGGGGGCAGGGGAGAGAGGGGCGCGATCTGGAACCGCCAGCTCGGCGGCGGCGCGGGCTGGGCCACGGGTGGAGGAGGCGCAGGCGAAGGCGGGGGAGCCTGCGCCAGCGCGGCCCCGGCGGTCAGCAGCAGACCGAGGGCGGCCAGGGCCAGGCGGGCAGGCGCTGCTTGGAGCCGGGCGCCAGGCGGGGTCTCGGTCATCACGCGCTCCTTGGTGGTGGGGGCGGCCACGCGGCCTCCGCGTCTTTGAAGGTGGCAAAATCCAGCCCTCGCCGCAACGCCGCCGCCCCGTCTCGGCGCTCGCCTGACCCGGCCGGGCGCCTTGCGCGCGGCGACCGTGGGATAATGGGGGCGCCGCTTCGATAAGCGCGCCATCCCCCGCATCCCCACCCCCCGATCCCGCCCCAGAGAGGTCCCCATGCCCAAGCCCCGTCCGGCGCCCGCTGTCTCGCGTCCGCTCAACGCCCGTCAGCGGCGGTTCGTCGATGGCATTCTCGAGGGCGAGAGCCCCAGCGCCGCGGCCATCGCCGCCGGCTATACCGGCTGGGCGTCGGCGCAGTCGGCCTATGAGCTGGCGCGGCGGCCGAACGTGGCGGCGGCGATCGCCCAGGGGCTGGCCCGGCAGGGGCAGACGCTGACCCGCGAGGCGGCGATCGAGGAGCTGGCCCGGGTGGCGATGAGCAACATCCTCGACTACACGGTCCTGCGCAGCGGCCATATCGAGCCGGACCTGACGCGTATCGACCGGGCCAAGGCGGCCGGGGTGCGCGAGCTGGTCGTCGAGGAGCGCTTCAACCAGAAGACCGGCGAGACCCTGCGCACCGTGCGGGTGCGCATGGGCCCCAAGCTGGCCGCCCTGCGCAGCCTGATCCCCCTGTTGCCGACCGCCGCCGAAGTGCGCGGCCCGGCCGCATGCGGCCGTGACCTACCCCTGATCCGGTCGTCACCGGACCCTGAGGGCGCCCTGATGAAACCCTGATGAAACCTTGATCCCGTCCTGGCCGCGTCGGCGACGCAAGGCTTTGACGAATAACAGCTTTCCCGTTGAAAAGGCTGGGTTTCAGCGGATTTTCCGGGTGCGGCGCCTCAGATCGGACAGCTGGCCACTTCCAGCTGCAACATGGCAAGCACCCGGCCGAAACCGATGTACTGCCCGGCCATCATCGACAGCTCCAGGAACTCCGCGTCGCTGAACAGGGCCCGCATCTGCGCCACGTCCTCGTCGTCGATGTTGTGATGATCAACAGCAAGCTTCTCGGCAAAGCGGATCGCCGCCCGCTCCCGGGCCGTGAAGCCTTCTGCATCCGGGTCATCGACCCCCCGCGCCGCCTCGTCCTCGCTGACCGTATCGGGCGCCATCCGCACGCTCTTGCACAGCACACAGCCGTTGAGCGTGGCGATCCGCAGCCGGATCAGCTCCTTCAGCCGGGCCGGCAGCAGGCCGGCGCCGCCGGTGTGCCAGGGGTGGTAGAAGCCCTGATAGGCCTGCACCAGGTCCGGGGCCGGGGCGAAGGCCTTGGCGAAGTTGCGACCCAGCCAGTTCTCTTCCGGCGTCGCGTCATGAATGGCCTTGAGGTAGGGCGGCAGGGCGTCAGGCTCGACGAGCGGCAGGCGGGACATGGTGGGATCCTTCGTGTTTGGAGGCATCAGGGCAGGGACCGTGGGGCCGCGCAATGGCGCCGTGGCGTCAGCCGCTTCGGAGGGCTTGGGACGAGGAACCCATGGCAATTGAAAATACCACTGCGTATTTGGGTTCGATGACCGCTGATTCTCTCGCCCCCGCCGCCCGTCCCAAGGGGGACAAGCGGGCCCGCACCCGCCGGGCGCTGGCTTCGGCGGCGGCCGGGCTGATCGCCGAGAAGGGGTGGGACCGCACCTCGCTGGACGAGATCTCCGCCCGGGCCGGTATGACCCGCGGCGCCTTCCACGGCAATTTCGAAAGCCGCGACGCCCTGTTCCTGGCGGTCATGGAGCAGGAGACGATGCCGGTGTCGGTGCAGTTCCGGCCCGGCGCGCCGCTCAAGGTGCAGATGCGGCTGCTCGGCGAGGCGGTCTACGCCCATGCCAGCAAGCGGCTGGAGCGGCGGGTGCTGACGTCAGCCATTCAGCTGCATCTGATGACCCGGCCGGACCTGCTGGCCCGGCAGGCCGAGGCCACGGCCGCCGGCTGGCGCAGCATGGCGGGCGGCTTCACGCGGCTCGTGCCGACAGGGGCCCTCCCCATGCCGGCCGAGCGGTTCGTCAAGGTGATCGACGCCCTGACCGCCGGCCTGACCGTCAGCTACTTCCAGGCCCCCGACCTGATCGACGAAGCCGACTTCGTCGCCGCCTTCGAGGCCCTGGCCGGCGCGCCGCTCGTTCAGCCCTGGGGCGGCGGCGTGTCTGTTTCGCCCAGCCCGGTCCGTCGCTGGTGACGGTTTTCCTCCGCCATGCGTTAGGGTGAGATCATGAAGCACGTTCCCAACATCATCACCCTGGCCAGACTGGTCCTGACCCTGCTGGTCTTCCTCGCCCTGCTGGCCGGGGTGACGATGCCGACGTCCGGCCCGCCCCTGCTGTGGTTCGCCTTCTGGGGCTTCGTCATTGCCGGGGTGACCGATTTCCTCGACGGCTGGCTGGCCCGCAAGTACCAGGTCGAGAGCCTGACCGGGGCCATCCTCGACCCGATCGCCGACAAGGTGCTGGTGGCCGGGGCCATCGTCGGTCTGGCCATCAACGGCGACCATGTGGCCGCCCTGACCGGCGGCCTGATCCTGTTCCGCGAGTTCTCGATCAGCGCCCTTCGCGAGGTGCTGGCCCCCCGCGGTCTGCGCCTGCCGGTGACGGTGCTGGCCAAGTGGAAGACCACCCTGCAACTGGTCGCCCTGGCCGCCGCCCTGCTGCGCCTGACCCAGCCGGGCTGGATGACGGGCCCGGTCAGCCTCGGCATCGACCTGTCGCTGTGGGCCGCCGCCGCCGTCACCGTCTGGACCGGGATCGAATACGGCCTGGCTGCCCGCAAGGCCCTGAAAGGCTGACTACTCGGCAGCGAGCAGGAAAGGCGGCGCCTCGTCCGCTTCCGGCTCGACCACCTCGGCGTCGGTGGGGCCGAACAGCAGCCAGTCGGTCTCCACCTCCCGGCGGTCCGCCCGCATCAGCCGCATCAGGGCGCAAGCGCCTATCGCCTGGAACACCATCCTCGCCTCCGGTCTCGCGTCAGATAATGAGAATGACTCGCAACTGAGGCGATGGCAAGGCGGCGTCCGGTCACGACATCGGGTTGGCCGGCGGGCTGGGCTCGGGCAGGGGGATGAACTCGTCGTGGTCGAGGTCGGGCAGTTTCATGCGCCCGGCCCGCCAATCGGCCTTGGCCTGATCGATGCGCTCCTTGCTGGAGGAGACGAAGTTCCAGTCGATGAAGCGCGGACCCACCGGCTCCCCGCCCAGCAGCATGACAGTGCTGGGTTCCAGGGCCGTGAAGGCGATGGTGTCGCCGGGCTGGAAGACGGCCATCTGGCCGGTCCCGATGGTGCGACCATCGATCTCGACGCTGCCCTTGGCGACATAGGCGGCGCGTTCCGGGTACTCGGCGGGCAGGGCGGCCTTGGCCCCGGCGGCCAGTTCCCAGTGGACATAGAAGAGGGGAGAGAAGACCGGGACCCTCGCCTCGACCCCGAAGGCCTTGCCGGCCACAAGCCGCGCGCTCATGCCGCCGGCCTCGTAGAAGGGCAGCTCGTCGTTGCCTTCGTGGTGGCTGAAGGCCGGCGCGACCTCCTCCGACTCGGTCGGCAGGGCCAGCCAGGTCTGGATGCCGTCCATCCGGCCGCCATCGGCCCGCAACTCCTCGAAGCGCTCGGAATGGGTGATGCCGCTGCCGGCCGTCATCCAGTTCACCTCTCCGGGCCGGATGACGATCTCGCTGCCGACGCTGTCGCGGTGGGTCATCGACCCCTCGAACAGGTAGCTGAGGGTCGAGAGGCCGATATGGGGGTGGGGGCGCACGTCGACGGTGCGCGGAAACCCCGGCTGGAACTGCGCCGGTCCCATATGGTCGAAGAAGATGAAGGGGCCGACCATGCGGTGCGGCGCATAGGGCAGGACGCGTCCCACCTCGAAGCCGCCCAGATCCTTGCGCCGTTGGTCGATGACGAGTTCGATCATGATGTCCTCCGCTTGGAGCACACCTCGCCCGGCCGGCGATCCGGCGCAACCCGAACCTTGGGGTTAGTGGCGCACGTAGGTGGCGCAGATCATGCCGCGGGCGATGGCGTGTTTGTGGAGAAGGTCGCGCACCTGCGGCCGGCCCGGCGGGCCCTTGAAGCCGCTGGCGGCGTCGAGGGCGTAGATCTGGGCGACGTAGTGGTGCGGCCCGTGGCCGGGCGGCGGATCAGGCGGCAGATAACCGCTGCCCAGGAAGCTGTTGAGGCCGGTGTGCAGATGGCTCTGGTCACCAGTGGCGATCGCGCCCTCCTTCAGGATGCCGTCGGTCGGGGACAGGTCATAGGCGATGGCGTGGACCAGCGGATTGAGCGTCGGACTGTCGGCGTCCTCGATGACCAGCAGCAGGGACACCGCCCCGGCCGGAACGCCCTTCCAGGCGAAGGGCGGCGACAGACCCTCGCCATCCGCGGTGAACCGTAACGGCAGGTTGGGCGCGTCGAAGGCGGCGCTCTCCAGGATCAGGGTCTCTGGCACGGCCGTGAGGGCCGGGTCGTGGTAGAGCACCTTCTCCAGGCCCGGCCGCACGCCCTGCAGGACGTGGCCGAGGATGGACGGCAGGTTCTTGAGCATCTCAGAATCTCCTGCAGTGGAAACCCCTCAGCGCGCCTTGGGGTTCAATGGTCGGTCGGTCGTTCGATGGCCAGGATGCGCGGCGCCTCTGGCGCGGCGTCCTTCAGTAGCTTGCCGTCCGCGCCGAAGCCCGCCCAGCCGCCCTTGGCAATGAAGGCGATCCAGCCAGGAGAAGCCACACCCAGGGTCAAATCGCCGACCCCCGGGGTGTTGGCCGCGAGGACATGGGTCTCGGTGACCGTCCTGCAGTCCGGGTCCAGCCGCACGGACAGAAGCCGCTCGGGCGAGATACCGTTCTGGGTGGCCATGAACAGCCGTCCGGCCTTCGCCGTCGGGGCCGCGCGCCAGTCGGTCACGGCGAAGAAGCCGTCCGAGCCGGCAAGGGCTGTCGGCACGCCGCCGATGGCCTCCAGCGCGCCGGTGGTCAGATCGAGGCGATGCAGGCCGGAGGAATAATCAGCGACGACAAGACTGTATCGATCACACATCGCCAGACCCTGCGGCGAGCGCAGCTCGGCGGACGTCACGAACCGCTCCATCGCCTTGCCGTTGGGAGGCAACCGCCACAGACCGGCTCCGACGCTGTCGCTGGCGTAAACCACGCCGTCAGGGCCAACGACCACATCCCCCAACTGGCCGGCTCCGACCGCCGGAAATCGGCCTCGGATGGCCCCGGTATCGAGGTCGATTTCCAGCAGCGCGCTACCTGTCGCGCCGGCCCTGGCTCCGGGAATGTCCGGGCCGCTGGCCTCGGCGGCCCAGAGCACGCTGCGATCGGCGTCTACCGCCAGGCCGAACAGGCCACCTGTTTCGGCGTCGGCTTTCAGGAAGGGCTGCGGCTGGCCGCCACGAACCCGCAGGACAGTATGCCGGGTGACGCTGCTGACAAACCAGTCGCCGTTGTGGAACGCGAGGCCCTCGTAGATGTCGCCGGCCTTTCCGAGGACGGCCAGCTCGGTCGGCGGGCCAAGCCCCGCCGGCGGCTGGGCGTTGGCGGTCAGTTTGGCAATGACCGCAGCGAAGGGGGCGTGGGCGAGAAGGGCGGACAGGGCCTTGTCTCCGGCCACGTCCCAGGTCAGCCCGAGGTCGGCATAGGCCGCCAGATGCGCTGTCGCCTCGTCCAGCTTGCCGACAGCGACTTCGACGCGGGCCAGGCGAAGCAGGGCGCCGGGGTTGGTCGGATAAAGCGCCAGCGCCTCTTCCAGCAGGGTCTCGGCCTTGGCGATATCATTGGCCTGGGCCGCCACGCCGGCTTCCTTGCGCAGACGCAAGGACTGCTCGAGCCGGCTCTCCGGGTCGCTGGCGGCGAGGCAGAGGGCGGCGGCAAGGGTCAGGCTGACGGCGCGGATCATGGTGAGCTCCCCAGTTCGGAGGGGAGCCTGCGTCACCAAACGGCGCTCTGCAAACTAACGATCGGTAATGCTACCCGTGCGGGCTCACATAGGGGCTGACCAGACCCAGCGGCACGGCGGTGGAGTTCTTGACGCCGCGGATGACGATGCGGCTTTCGATGTTCGAGACCAGGCCCAGGGACAGGATCTTGTCGCGCAGGAAGTCGTCAAAGGCGTGCATGTCGCGGGTGACGATCCGCATCTCGTAGTCGGCCGCGCCGGTCACCGTGGCGCATTGCACCACCTCCGGCCACTTCAGGACGGAGCTTTCGAAGCGTTCAAGGTTTTCCTTGGTCGGAAGGGAGAGCTTGACGGTGCAGTACACCTCGAAGGCCAGGCCCAGCAGTTCACGGTCGAGGATGGTGACCCGGCGCTGGATGACGCCGGCGTCCTCCAGCCGCTTGATACGGCGCCAGCAGGGGCTCGAGCTGAGGCCGACGCGCTCGGCGATCTCGGCCACCGACAGCCCGGCGTCGTGCTGGATCAGATCGAGAATCTTTGCGTCAACTGCGTCGAGAGGCTCAGACAAACTATTGTTCCCCCTGGAGGGCCGAAAACGGCCCCGTTCTTGCCGACTCATGCCCCTGTACGGGCATGGCTTTGGCAAACATTTTCTCCGGACTTATATGATCTTGCAAGCGAACTAGCCCTCCCCGCAGGAAAGATTTTTCAATGCGCCACTCAGAAGTGACGTTGGACGACAAATATCTCCTCGAAGACGGTCGTGCCTTCATCACCGGCGTGCAGGCGCTGATCCGCGTCATGCTCGACCGTCGGCGCCTCGATGTGCGGGATGGACTGAACACCGCGGGCTATGTTTCCGGCTATCGCGGCAGCCCGCTCGGCGGCCTCGACCAGCAGGCAGCGCGGTCGCGCAAGCTGCTGACGGCGCACGAAGTGGTCTTCCAGGAAGGCCTCAACGAGGATCTGGCGGCGACCGCCGTCTGGGGCAGTCAACAAGCGAACCTGTTCCCCGGCGCCAAGTTCGATGGCGTCTACGGCCTGTGGTACGGCAAGGCGCCGGGCGTCGACCGGACGGGCGATGTCTTCAAGCACGCCAACTTCGCCGGCGTCATGCCCAAGGGCGGCGTCCTCGCCATCGCCGGCGACGACCACAATTGCAAATCCTCCACCCTGCCCAGCCAGTCGGAGTTCGCTTTCCAGGACTTCGAGATGCCGGTGCTGTCGCCGGCCGACGTGCAGGAGGTGCTGGACTACGGCCTGCTCGGCATTTCGATGTCGCGCTTCAGCGGGCTCTGGGTCGGCATGATCGCCCTGGCCGACACCATGGACAGCGGCGTCACCATCGACGTGTCGCTGGACCGCCACCACCACGTCATCCCCGAATTCCCCATGCCTCCGGGCGGCCTGCACATCCGCACCAAGGATCAGCCGCTGGAGAAGGAGACCCGTCTCCGCAATCACAAGATCCCCGCCGCCCTGGCCTTCGCCCGCGCCAACAACATCGACAAGGTCGTGCTGGCCGCCCGCCAGCCGCGCCTCGGCATCGTCTGCCAGGGCCAGGCCTACAAGGATGTGCTGGAAGCCTTCCAGGCGATGAACATCACCCTCGATGAAGCCGCCGCCATGGGCATCTCGATCTACAAGGTCGGCATGCCCTGGCCGCTGGAGCCGCAGGGCCTGCGCGCTTTCGCCGCCGGTCTCGAGACCCTGATGGTCATCGAGCACAAGCGGGCGCTGATCGAGCCCCAGGCCCGCGCCGCCCTCTACGACCTGCCCGCCCATGCCCGGCCGACCATCGTCGGCAAGTTCAACGAGCAGGGCGACCGGCTGATGGAGGACACCGGCAGCCTGACCGTCGCCGCCATCGCGCTCGACCTGTACAGCCGCCTGCCGGCCGGTCCGGCCCGTGAGCGCGCCTCCGCCTACCTCGACCGCGTCTCCGCCGCCGGCGTCGCCGCCATCAGTCTGGCGTCCGACCAGCAGCGCAAGCCCTTCTTCTGCTCGGGCTGCCCGCACAACACCTCGACCCGCGTGCCGGACGGCAGCCGGGCCCTGGCCGGTATCGGCTGTCACTACATGGCCGGGTTCAACGACCCGATGACCGACCTCAACACCCACATGGGCGGCGAGGGGCTGACCTGGGTGGGGGCATCCCCCTTCACCACCGAAAAGCACGTCTTCCAGAACCTGGGCGACGGCACCTACAACCACTCCGGCTCGCTGGCGATCCGGGGCGCGATCGCGGCCAAGGCCAACATCACCTACAAGCTGCTGTTCAACGACGCCGTCGCCATGACCGGCGGCCAGACCGCCGAGAGCGGCTTCACCCCGGCCCAGATCACCCGCCAGCTGGCCGCCGAGGGCGTCACCAAGACGGTCATCGTCGTCGACGAGATCGAGCGCTACGAGGGGGTCACCGACCTCGCCCCCAACGTCGAGATCCACCCGCGCAAGGAGCTGGACGCGGTCCAGAAGTCGCTGCGCGAGACGGAGGGCGTCACCGTCCTCCTCTACGACCAGACCTGCGCCACCGAAAAGCGCCGCCGCCGCAAGCGCGGCCTGATGCCCAAGGCGACGACCCGGGTGTTTATCAACCCGCTCGTCTGCGAGGGCTGCGGCGACTGCTCGAAAAAGTCCAACTGCGTCTCGGTCGAGCCCAAGAACACCGAGTTCGGCCGCAAGCGGGCGATCAACCAGTCGACCTGTAACCAGGACTACAGCTGCGTCGACGGCTTCTGCCCCAGCTTCATCACCCTCGATGGCGCCGAGAACCCGCAGGGCAAGAAACTTCCCGCCCTGACCGCCGACTCCACCCCGCTGCCCGAATTCGAGCCCGTGGACGGCGTGCGCCGCATCCTGTTCACCGGCATCGGCGGCACGGGCGTCACCACCGTCGCCTCCATCCTGGCCATGGCCGCCCACGTCGATGGCCGCAGCGCCAGCGTCGTGGACATGACCGGTCTGGCCCAGAAGGGCGGTTCGGTGTTCAGCCACGTGAAGATCGGCGAGACCGAGACCACCATCGTTGGCGGCCGCGTGCCGGCCGCCAGCGCCGACGTGCTGATCGCCTGTGACCTGCTGGTCGCCGCCAGTCCCGAAGCCCTGGCCCTGTTCTCGAAACAGAAGACCGTCGCCTTCGGCAACGCCGACTTCTCGCCGACCGCCGACTTCGTCACCAACCGCGATGTCCGCTACGACACGGCCGGCATGGCCCGTCGCATCAAGGGCGCGACGAAGGATTATCAGGCCTGTCCGTCGCAGGCCCTGTCCCTGCACAAGCTGGGCGACGAGATCTACGCCAACATGATCATGCTGGGCTTCGCCTGGCAGAAGGGCGTGATCCCTGTGTCCAGCCGCGCCATGTACCGCGCCATCAAGCTGAACGGCGTCGACGCCGAGGCCAACATGCAGGCCTTCGAGGTCGGCCGCAAAGCCGCTGTGGACGAGGCCTTCAAGGGCCTGCCGGAAGACGTCACCCCGACGCCCGAGACCATGCCGCTGGACGAGCTGATCGCCCACCGCACGGCCGAACTGGTCGGTTACCAGAACCAGGCCTATGCCGACCGGTATGCGAAGCGCGTCGCGCAGGTGAAGGCCGCCGAGCAGGCCGTCGGCGGGGCCGAGGCCCTGACCAGGGCGGTGGCGACCAACCTCTACAAGCTGATGGCCTACAAGGACGAGTACGAGGTCGCCCGCCTCTACACCGATGGTCGCTTCGCCAAGGAGCTGGCCGGGGTGTTCAAGGGCGGCAAGGCCAAGATCTGGATGTCGCCGCCGCTGATCGCGCCCAAGGGCCCCGACGGCAAGCCGCAGAAGATCGCGCTGGGCGGCTGGATGCTGACCACCGTCCTGCCGATGCTGGCGAAGATGAAGGGCCTGCGCGGCGGCGCCCTGGACATCTTCGGCAAGACCGAGGAGCGGCGCATGGAGCGCGGCCTCATCGCGTCCTACGAAGCGAACCTCGACCGCCTGCTGGCCGGCCTCGACGCCGACCACCTGTCGCTCGCCGCCCGCATCGCCGCCATCCCGGACAAGATCCGCGGCTTCGGCCATGTGAAGGAAGCCAGCGTCAAGGTCGCAGAGCGCGAGGAAGCGGCGCTGTGGGCGCAGTGGGAGAAGCGGGCGGCGGCATAGGGTCTCGCCGGTTTACGCTTTCGGGACTAGGCTTTCGGTATGAAGAAGATCTCGGAAGCCGAGTTTGTCGCCGGGAGCGCGCTGGCCGATCAGGTGGAGTTTGATGCCCGGGACGACGTCGAGGCTATTCGACGATCTATCGAGGCGTCTCGCGCGGCTGACGACTACGTCGATGCGGAGACGGTCATCGCCGATCTGCGCCAGCGGTTTCACTGACTGAAGGGGCCGGCCCTTCAAGGGGCATGTTCTCAACTTGAATCTGCCTAAGCCCCCTTAGCCACCTTCACCCGCGTAAACCCATACAGCACCAGCGCCAGCAGGATCATGCCGCCGGCGATGGCGGGGGCCTGCCAGTTCCCGGTGCTCACCCGTACGACCAGCAGGGCGCCGCAGCTGAGCATGCCCAATAGCGGCACGATGATCGGCGGCTCGAAGGCGCCCCTCGGCTCGCCCTTGCGGTGCTTCAGGATCAGGTAGGCGGTGTTGACGACCACGAAGACGGTCAGCAGCAGCAGCACCGTCGCCTCTGCCAGCCGGGTGACGCCGCCCGACAGCACCAGCACGATCAGGACGGCCAGCAGCAGGCCGATGGCGACGTGGGGCGTGCGCCGGGCCTTGTGGACCCTGGCCAGGGCCGAGGGCAGGCGGCCGTCGCGGGCCATGCCGAACAGCAGGCGGGAGGCGGTCACGTAGTTGACCAGGGCGCTGTTGGCGACGGCGGCGATGGTGATGATGATGAAGGTCCAGGCCGGAAACCAGGGGGCGGCCTTCTGCATGACGTCGGCCAGCGGGGCCTTGGCCTCGCCCAGCGTCTGCCAGGGAATGACCGAGACGGCGGTGATGGCCACGCCGATGTAGAGAATGGCTGTGATGCCCATGGCCAGGATCATGCCCAGCGGCAGGGTTACGCGCGGGTTCTTGACCTCTTCGGCGACGTTCAGGCTGTCCTCGAAGCCGACAAAGGCGAAGAAGGTCAGGGCGGCGCCCTGCAGCACCAGCAAGGGGGCGAACACGGCAGCGTTTCCGGAGGTCGAAGGGGCGAATTCCAGCAGGTTGGCCTGGCCCCAGAAGCGGGCGCCGACGGCGATGACCAGGATCAGGCCGCCGGCCTCGATCAGGGTGCAGACGGTATTGACCCAGATCGACTCCCGGATGCCGCGAAAGACGATGCCGGCCATCAGCAGGATGTAGCCGATACCCAGAAGGACCAGGGGCGCCTCGCTGAGGATCGGCGCCCGCTGCAGGTTCTCGGCGATGACCAGGGCGCCAGTGGCGATGGAGGTCAGGCCCGAGAAGGCGGTGGCCATGCCGACCACATGGGTGAGCAGCGGCCGGCCGAACGCATGATGGGTCATGAAGGCGGCGCCGCCGGCTCTCGGATAGCGCGATCCGAGAGCGGCATAGCTGAGGCCGGTGAACAGGGCTGCAACCAGGGCGGCCAGGAACGAGAGCCAGACCGCCGAGCCGATCTGCCCGGCCGCCTTGCCGACCAGGCCATAGATGCCGGCGCCCATCATGCTGCCGGCCCCATAGAGCATCATCTGCACCGGGCCGATGGCGCGCAGAAGTTGGGGTTGGCCTTCAGTCGGTGGCTCGGCGGTCATCGGCTTCCTTTGGTGTCGCCAAGGAGTACGCGCGCCGCAGGGCGCCGTTCCGCGTCAGTTGCTAGCGCGGGAGATTGACCCGCGCCCACTGGACGATGGCGTCGGCCGGCATGGCGCCGCTGGTGCGGGCGATCTCTCGGCCCTTGTGGAACAGGATCATCGTCGGGATGGAGCGGATGTTATAGCGGGCGGCGATGGCCTGATGGGCCTCGGTGTCGAGTTTGCCGAGGCGGATCGCGGGTTCCAGCTGGGCGGCGGCTTTGGCGAAGGCCGGGGCCATGGCCTGACAGGGCCCGCACCAGGCGGCCCAGAAATCGACCAGCAGGGGCAGGTCCGAGGCCTTGGCATGACGGTCGAAAGTCGTCGCGGTGAGCTCCACCGGCTTGCCGGCGAAGAGCGGGGATTTGCAGACGCCGCATTTGGGGGCGGCGGCGAGCCTGGTCCTGGGAACGCGATTGAGAGCGCCATCGGTCGGGCAGGCGATGATGAGCGTATCGGCGGCGGCGGTGTCGGTCATGAAAAGCTCCACCGGAGGCAATCCGGTGGAGCGGTTATGGTGTCGACCCGTCCCGGGCTCAAGGGCTGGGCCGTAGGGCCGTCACCCGGCAGCCATCAACTGATCCGCTCGAACGCCATGTCCCAGTTGACCTCCCAGGTCCGGCCGCAGTCGGGCGAGAAGGCCTGGGACCAGTGGGCGGTGGTAGAGGTGATCTTCGACCAGGTGAAACGGACGAGGATGGGTTTGCCGTCCAGGGTGTCCTCGCCGATGAAGGTTCCGACGCCGTCCGCGAAAGCCCCATGCACCGGCGCGTCGATGGTGGGGTGGCGGGCGTCGAGCCACCAGATGGACCAGCGGTTCAACGCCTCGTCGAAGCGGCGCACGGCGCTGGCCCCGTAGGCGCCCCCGGGGCTGTTCAGCAGGTTGTCGTCGACGTTGCCGAGGCCCCCCATGGTCTTGCGGCACTGGCACCAGCCCTCGAAGGGCAGCCATTCGCTGGAGCCTGCCAGGCGGGCCTTCAGATAGCGGTGCCTGACCCGCCAGGAGCCGACCAGGAAGTCGAAGTCCTTGCGACCGTCGGCGGCGAGGGGCGGGCCCTGGATCAGCGAGCGGGCGGTGGGCTGCAGGCGCTGGATCTCGAGGGGGCCGGTGAGGTGTTGGGTGAGACCATGACAGAGGGCGGCGCCGGGACCGTCGGCGAACAGGCGCTGGGCCTCCGCATGCGGGAAGGCCTGGAACCAGATGAAGGCGGTGACGTCCTCGCGGACTGGCAGGCGGGGGTAGCTGTTCGGCTGCGGATCGCTGGCGAAGACGGCGATGGCCGGGGCGCCGGCGACGGCCAGGATCGGGGCGATGTCGCGGGCGAAGAGGGCGGCGAAAGCGGTCTCCTGCCCTTTGGCGATCGGGCATACGGTGGCGGTGATGACGGCGGTGGTTTGCACCAGGGCGCCGACCGGGGCGCGGGTCAGGCCCGACAGATCGAAGCCGGGACCGACTGGGTTGAGCTGCAGGACATTGTCGCAATCAGCGATGGTTGCGTTGGCGGCGATGCGGTTCGCCTGCCAGACCGGGCCGGTATAGAAGCCGTCGAGAACGTCATGGCGGGTCCTGGCGCTTTCGAAGCCGCGCAGCCAGACGAAGCGGTCCGGGTTGTCGAGGTCGCGGAAGGTTCCGAGCACCGTGGAGCCCAGCGCCTCCTGGCTCTCGATGAAGCGCTCTTCGAACAAGGCGATCAGATCGTCGCGGCGGCCCTTGCGCATGGCGTACTGGCGCAGTTCGACGATCTGCTGGTGTTGCGCCGCCGGCGCGGGAAGGTCGGCGGCGAGAATGTCTGAGCGGGTCATGGGAGCCTCCTGAAAATGACGCGAGGCGAGACGTAGGCGGGGCTACCTGACAGGACTTGTCAGGATTTATCGGGCAGGATCGAAAAATGCGTTCGAGCCGCCTCCTCTCCATTCTCATGCTGCTGCAGACCCGTGGCCGGATGACCGCCGAGAAGCTGGCGGCCGAGTTCGAGGTGTCGGTGCGCACCCTCTATCGCGACATCGATGCGCTGAGCGCGGCGGGTGTGCCAGTGTATGCCGACCGGGGACCGGGGGGCGGGTTCGCCCTGCTGGATGGCTATCGCACCCGGCTGACCGGGCTGACCGACCAGGAGGCCCATACCCTGATCCTCGCCGGCTTGCCGGGGCCGGCGGAGCAGCTGGGGCTCGGCCAGGCGATGGCCGACGCCCAGCTCAAGGTTCTGGCTGCCCTCCCTGAGGGCCCGGGTGCGGCGGCGATGCGGGCCCAGGCGCGGATCCATCTCGACCCGGTCGGCTGGTTCCGCCAGGCCGATGGCGGTGACTGGCTGACGGTGCTGGCCGACGGCCTGTGGCGGGATCGGCGGCTCAGTGTTCACTACGGGCCGCGCCGTCCGGTCGACCTGCTGCTGGAACCCCTTGGCCTCGTCCTGAAGGCCGGCGCCTGGTACCTGATCGCCCGCTCGAGCGGCCAGGTGCGCACCTACCGCGCTTCACAGGTGATCGACGCCGAGGTCACCGAAGAAGGGTTCGAGAGGCCCGCCGACTTCGAGCTGGCCGCTCATTGGGCCCGCGCCCAGGCCGACTATGCCGAAAGCCTCAAACAAGGCGTCGCCCGCCTGAAGGTGACCCCGGACGCGCTCCATGCCCTGCGCCGGGACGGGGTTGAGGTCAGGGAGGTGGAAGAGGGCGTGGTTGAGACCCCGATGGAAAGTCCCGACTGGACCGCGCGAGAGCTCCTGAAACTGGGGACCGGCGTCGAGGTCCTGGAGCCGCCGGCGTTGCGGGCCAGGATGGGCCAGCTGGCTGCGGAAATCGCGGCTCTGTACGCAAACTGACACATCAGTTGTTGCACTTTGAAAACGGCTTCCTATCTAGGCTCTCGATGGCGCAAACAACCCGCCAGATAGGACTGCTCACATGATTGATCACCGCCCCTTCGACAAACTGGGCCATGCCAATCACGGCTGGCTGAACGCCCGCCACCACTTCTCCTTCGCCAACTGGTACGAGCCCACCCGCATGGGCTGGGGCGACCTGCGTGTCTGGAATGACGACGAGATCGCGCCCAGGTCCGGCTTCCCGCCGCATCCGCACGCCGACATGGAAATCATCACCTATGTCCGCAGCGGGGCCATCACCCACCAGGACAGCCTGGGCAACACCGGCCGCACCGAAGCCGGCGACGTGCAGGTGATGAGCGCCGGGTCGGGCATCCGTCACGCCGAGTACAACCTGGAAGACGAAACCACCCGCATCTTCCAGCTGTGGATCCAGCCGCAGACCCGCGGCGGTGAACCCAGCTGGGGCGCCAAGCCTTTCCCCAAGGGCGACCGGTCGGGGAAGTTCGTGGCCCTGGCCAGCGGCCTGGACGACAAGGACGCGTTGCCGATCCGGGCCAGGGCCCGGGTGCTGGGCGCGACCCTCAAGGCCGGCGAGACCGCGACATATGAACTCGCTGACGGCCGCCACGGCTATCTGGTCGCGGCCGCCGGAGAGGTCGAGGTCAACGGTGTTTTGCTCAAGACCCGGGACGGGGCGGCCATACGCGACGAGGGTATTCTGCGGGTCACCGCGGTCAGCGATGCCGAGCTCGTTCTGGTTGATTCAAATTAGATAATCGCACAGCTTGCAGCTTCGGGCCGGCCGCCTCGCGGTCGGCCCTTTTTCGTTGACCGACAATGGTTTAGCCTCGTAGCGCTCTGACTGAACGACGTTACGGGAACTTGCTTGAAGTGCGCTTTGACCTTCTGAAAATTCTGCTGGTGGATGATAACCACCACATGCGTGTGCTGATCGGCGAGATCATGCGGGCGATCGGCGTCACGGGGGTGTTCGAAGCCAACGACGGGGCGGAGGCGCTGAGCATGATGCGCCAGCAACCCATCGACATCGTCATGACCGACCTGGCCATGCAGCCGCTGGACGGCATCGACTTCACCCGCCTGCTGCGCAACTCGCCCGACAGTCCCAACCAGATGTGCCCGGTCATCATGATCACCGGCCACTCGACCCAGAAGCGGGTCAAGGAAGCCCGCGACGCCGGGGTGACCGAGTTCCTGGCCAAGCCGGTGACGGCGCGCGGCATCGTCGACCGCATCACCCGCGTGGTCGAGGCGCCCCGGCCCTTCATCCGCAATGAGGACTATTTCGGACCCGACCGCCGCCGCCGGGCTGACCCGGATTACACCGGGCCCAGGCGCAGGAGCACGGACAGGTAGAGGGGCGGTGTAAGCGGCTCAGACCGAGAGCGCGCAGCTCTCGTTGATCGTCGGCCGCGAGATGACGACCCGGCAAAGGCCGGGGAAACGGTCCTTCAAGGCGGCCGCGAAATACAGGCAGAGGTGTTCCAGGGTCGGCGTCTCGAGCCCGGGCTTGTCGTTGAGCAGGCCGTGGTCGAGCTGGGCGGCCACCGCCTTCAGCTCGGTGTCCAGTTCGCCCAGGTCCGTCACCCAGCCCATCGGGCCGCTGATCTCGCCGCGCACGGTGGCTTCAACGCGAAAGCTGTGGCCGTGCAGGCGCGTGTAGGGGCTGTCCGCCGGGCCGTTGGGGAAATGGTGGGCGGCGTCGAAGGTCGCGGCCTTCGTGATCTCGAACTGGGGCGTGGTCATCTGTGCTGGAAAATAGGGGCTCGCGGGCTGAAACGCCTAGGCGATGCCGAGATATTTGTGGGTTTGGGTGCTTAAACGCCACTTGGGGTGCGAAAGGCAATAGGCGATGCAGGCGGCGGTGGCGCCCTCGCGGTCCGGGCCGTCTATCGGCTGCAGGTAGAAGCGCTCGAAATCCAGCCCGGCGAACCGTTCCGGATCAACCCCTGCCTGGGGCCAGACCAGCTTCAGTTCCTGGCCGCCGGTCTGAACGACCGGGGCGTCGGCCTTGGGGCTGACGCAGACCCAGTCGATGCCGGCCGGCGCCTCGATCGTGCCGTTTGTCTCGACGGCGATCGAGAACCCCCGGCGGTGCAGGGCGTCGATGACGGCGGCATCCAGCTGGAGCAGCGGCTCCCCGCCGGTGCAGACGACCAGCCGGTCGTCGGGTCCGCCGGTCCAGGCCGCCTCGACCGCCTCCGCCAGCTTGTCTGCGGTCTTGAAGCGGCCTCCGCCCGGGCCGTTCACGCCGACGAAATCGGTGTCGCAGAAGGTGCAGACGGCGCTCGCACGGTCCTTCTCGCGGCCGGACCACAGATTGCAGCCGGCGAAGCGGCAGAACACCGCCGCCTTGCCGGCCTGGCCGCCTTCGCCCTGCAGGGTGAGGAAGATTTCCTTGACCGAGTACGTCATGGGCGGGGTCTACAGGAAGCCGGGTCCGGCTGGAACTCCCGTGGCGGTAACCTGCCGACTCAAGTTGTCGCAGCGGTCTTGACTGTCGTTAGGTCAGTTTCCGTGGCGTCAGTTCTCCTGTGGATGGAGGAAGTCGCCTGAAGGCAGGAAAGCCGCGCGTTTATTGGGCCACAGTCAGGTGAAAAGCCGTAACCTATCGGTGATCACCTACCTGTTGGACGTTGACAGTCTTCTAACGCACGTATGTCATTGCACCCAGCTACGGGGAATTGTCGCGCGTCCCCGATGGCAATCAAGACGCGACACTTGAGGAAACATCACGGCGACCGTTGTTCAGGCCCAATGCGGCCGGCGGCGCCCGGGGAGGGTTAGAATGCACAATTCTCTGCGCCTGCGGAGGACGCTGGCTGTCGGCGTTTCCGCCTTTGCCATCATGGCTGTCGCCGCTCCGGCCTTCGCTCAGGACGGGGACGCCCCGTCGGGGAATACCGTCGGTGAGCTGATCATCACGGCGCAGAAGCGCGAGGAAGCCATCCAGGACGTTCCGATCGCGGTCTCGGCCTTCAACCAGGAATCCCTGGAAAAGGCGAAGATCGACGGCGGTCCCAACCTGGTTCTGGCCATCCCCAACGTGAACTTCTCCAAGGGGAACTTCACCGGCTACAACTTCCAGATCCGCGGCATCGGCTCCAAGCTGGTGGCGGGCTCGGGCGACGCCGGCACCGGCATCCACCTGAACAACGCCCCGCTCACCGCCAACAACCTGTTCGAGTCGGAATTCTTCGACCTTGAGCGCCTGGAAGTGCTGCGCGGTCCGCAGGGCACGCTGTACGGCCGCAACGCCACCGGCGGCGTGGTCAACGTCATCACCGCCAAGCCGACCGACACGTTCGAAGCCATGCTCAAGGGCGAGTACGGCAACTACAACTCGATCAAGGCCCGCGGGATGATCAACATCCCGATCGGCGACAAGATCGCCGTCCGCGCCGCCGGCAGCCTGCTGCAACGCGACGGCTACGGGGAGAACCTGGTCACCGGCAACGACATCGACGACCGCGACCTGTGGAACACCCGCATCACGGTCAGCTTCGATCCGACCGACACCTTCAGCACCTTCCTGCTGTGGGATCACTTTGAGGAAGACGACAAGCGCTCGCGCATCGGCAAGCAGTACTGCACCAAGGACGCGGGCCCGGCCTCGGTCGCCGGCGTCGGCTACTCCGCCGATCCGGTTCGCGCCCAGGCCACCCGTGGTCTGTTCAGCCAGGGCTGTTCGCCGACGTCGCTCTATTCGGCCAACGTTCTGGGCACGCCCAACTCGCAGGCGACCCTCGGCGGTCTGCTCGGCAACCTGTCGGGCCTGATCACCGGCGACGCCTATGCCGGCAAGACGCAGGTCAAGGACATCCGCGACATCGAGTCGGCGGCTGACCCGATCTACCAGGCCGAAACCGACATCTTCCAGTTCGGCCTGGCCTGGGACATCACCGATGACCTGCAGGTCATCGCCCTGTCCAACTACAGCGAAAACAGCCTGTTCACCCAGGCCGACTACAACCGCGTCGTCCCGAACAACACCTTCAACACGACCCCCGGCGCCTGCAACAACTTCGCCGGCGGCTGTGGCACGGTCGGTGTTCCGGCCCTGACCTATGCTGGCCTCTACGGCGCGGTGTTCCCGGGCGGCAACGTCGCCGACCCGCAGGTGGGAACCTCCAACAAGTTCACCACCTTCGACGTCTCCAGCGCCAACGTGGAACAGTTCTCTCAGGAACTCCGCCTGGCCTCGAACTTCGATGGCCCGTTCAACTTCAACATCGGGGGCATCTACCTCGACCTGAAGAGCACCGACGGCCACTACTATGTGTTCGGCAACACCCTGACGGGCCAGGCGATCATCGCCAACGCCCTGACCACGGGAAACCCGAACTGCACGGCGGCGACCCCGGGCTGCATCGTTATCGATCCGGCCTCCTCGCCCTCCGGCGCCGGCCGCAACTACTTTGACAGCACCGGCGACTATCACCTGAAGTCGCGCGCGTTGTTCGGTGAGGTCTACTGGCAGCTGACCGACAATTTCAAGCTGACCGGCGGTCTGCGCTACACCCATGACCGCAAGCTGGTGACCAACCGCGTCACCGCCCTGCTGGCCAACAACGTGGCCAACCCGGGCAATGAGAGCACGGTCTCCCCGACGCCGCCGGCGCTGCCGGTTGCAACCGCCGACTTCAAGGAAATGACCGGCCGCTTCGGCGCTGACTGGAAGTGGACTGACAACAACCTGCTGTATGCCTTCTACTCGCGGGGCTACAAGGCCGGGGGCGTCAACCCGCCCTGCGCCGTGGGCGTCGCCTGCGCCGCGCCGACCTTCGATCCGGAGTTCGTCGACGCCTGGGAGTTCGGCAGCAAGAACACCCTGTTCGATGGCCGCATGGTCCTGAACGCCACCTACTTCAACTATGACTACATCGGCTATCAGGTCTCCAAGATCACCAACCGCCAGTCGGTCAACGAAAACATCGACGCCAAGATCCAGGGCCTCGAGTTCGAGACGATCTGGGAACCGATCGACAACCTGCGTCTCAACATGCAGGTCGGTCTGCTCGAGTCCGAGATCACCGACGGCTCCTCGATCGACGTGTTCGACCGGACGCAGGGCAACGCCAACCTGACGCTGCTGAAAGCCAGCAACGCCAGCAACTGTGTGGTGCAGACCTCGCAGCTGGCCCCGATCATGGCCGGTATCCGTGACGGCGTTCTTTCGCCCTACACCCTGCTGGGCGTCTGCAGCGGCGCCTATGCGTCGGCCGCGTTCCCGACCAACCCCCTCCAGAACCCGCTTCTTGGCCCGTACCGGACCCAGATCAACACCGTCAGCGACGGCGTGGCGGTTGACCTGAAGGGCAAGGAACTGCCCAACGCGCCGAAGTACACCTTCTCGTTCGGGGCCCAGTACACCTGGGAACTGGGCGACTGGGATGCGACCCTGCGCGGCGACTACTACCGTCAGGACGACAGCTTCTCGCGGATCTACAACAGCAACCCGGATCACATCGAAGGCTGGCAGAACGTCAACGCCACCTTCACCGTGGCCAACCGTGACGCCGGCTGGATCTTCGAAGCCTACGTGAAGAACCTGACGGACGAAGAGTCGATCACCGACACCTATCTGACGGACGACTCCTCCGGCCTGTTCCGGAACGCCTTCTTCACCGAACCGCAAACCTTCGGTATCTCGGTGACCAAGACCTTCGGTCAATAAGCCGAACACCGATATCTAAAGTAAGGGCGGCGGAGACCTCGGTCTCCGCCGCTTTTTCTTTGCGCTCTCGCAGGCTTAACCTGTCCGAAAGCGAGATGGTGCAGGATCACGCTCCAAGCCTGCAGGTCAGAACGGCCAGCGGCTCCAAGAGACCGACCTGATGGATCGCCTTGACAGCCTGATCGACCGACGCGCCCCGCTGTCCCTGGACGCGGATGTGGCGACGGCCAGCCGGGCCTTCGAGACTGAGCCAGACGCCCAGGTCCTGGCCGTGGTCGACAGTGATGGCCGCCCCGTCGGTCTTTTGCGCCGCCAGGCCTTCGAGGCCGCCAGCCTTCCCGGCGCCGCCCCGGTCGCCTCGGTCATGGACCTTGCCCCACTGGTCGTCGACGGCGCCATCCACCCGGCCCAGTTTCGCGACGAAATGCTGGCCGAAAACCGCCGCGCCCTGAGCGCCGGCTTTATCGTCACCGAGGCCGGGCTGTACCTGGGCGTCGGCACGGCTGTGAACCTGCTGGCCGCGCACGGCGACCGCTCGCAGGCCCTGCACGACGCCACTATCGCCACCACCCAGGTCCTCGCCGCCGAGGTTCTGCGCCAGCTGGACGATGCCCAGACCTTCGTCGACGCCCTGATTCGCCAGCCCCTGCCGGCCGACAGCAAGAGCTGCGCCCAGGCCCTGGCCGACAGCTTCGCCGACCTTTGCCGCCTGCTGAACCGGGCCCGCGCCATTCAGGCGACCGAGGCGGGCCTGGCCCCCCTCGCGCCCCGGCCGACCCTCCTGCGCGAGGTTATCGACAGCCTTGAGGCCCGCTGGTCGGCCCGGGCCGCCACCGCCGGCGTCACCCTGCTGACCGCTTATGACGGCGCCCCGGAGCTGGCCGCCGACCTCGATGCCGACCGTCTGGCCGAGCTGCTCGACGGCCTGGTCGAGCGCGGTCTCAACGCCACCCGCCGCGGCGCCGTGGAGGTGACCCTCAGCGCCCGTCCGGCTCTTGAGGGGCTTTCCCTGGAAGCCCGGGTCCGCGACGCCGGCGATACCCCGGATCCGGCCCGTCTGGCCCGCATCTTCGAAGCCCTCGACGGCGAGAAGCCGTTGGCCATCGGCTTTGGCATGGCGCACGCCGCCAGCCTCGCCGGGGCCATGAACGGCGTCATCCGGGCAGAGACCAATCCGGGATCCGGCGCCACCGTGGTCTTCAGCCTGCTGGCCCCCGAAGCGGTGGAGCAGGTCGCCGCCCCGGCCGCCGGCATGATCGCCGCCAGCGCCGCCCACATCCTGATCGTTGACGACAACGCCACCAACCGCATGGTGGCCGAGGCCCTGTGCGAGATGTTCGACTGCACCAGCGAACAGGCCGTCGACGGCGTTGAAGCCGTGGAAATGGCCACCATCGGCCACTACGACCTGATCCTGATGGACATCAAGATGCCGCGCATGGACGGCGTCGCCGCCACCCGCGCCATCCGTGCGCTCGCCGGCCCTGCAGGCATCGTCCCGATCGTCGCCCTGACCGCCAACGCCGATCCGTCCGACGTGCGCGACTACATCGCCGCCGGCATGAACGACGTCGTCGAGAAGCCGATCAAGGCCGAGCGCATGCTGACCGTCTTCGACAAGGTGCTGAACGGCGACCGCGAGGCTGCCGCGGCGCAAAGCTCGGCTGCTGCCTAAGTCTCTGAATTCCTTCGGGAAACCCTGGTAGCTGGGGGCGGGATCGAACCGCCGACCTGTGGGTTATGAATCCACCGCTCTAACCATCTGAGCTACCCAGCCATATAGGCCTGCGCGCCAGGGAGGCGGCCTTATAGTGGCGATGAAACCGCTCTTCAAGCGTCGCTGACCCCAGGCCTCCAAAAGTTTGTTCCACGCGACCAACGGAGGTTCCGTTCCGCGCCCTCGCGCTCTAGGGTCACCGCCTCATGAGCGTGCTGCATCTTCTGGGATCCGGTGGCGAAGGCGGGGCAGAGCTCTACTTCGTGCAACTGGTCAGCGCCCTGCGTGCTGGTGGGCCGGACCAGGCCGCGGCCATCCGCAAGAACCCGGGCCGCGAGACGGCCCTGGCCGCCGCCGGCGTCCCCGCCCGCACCTTCGGCTTCGGCGGCCCCATCGACTTCTGGACCCGCCTCGGCGTCTCGGCCCTGGCCCGGGACGTGAACGCCAACCTGCTGGTCGCCTGGATGAACCGGGCGGCGCGCCACACGCCCCGGGGGCCGTGGGCCCGGATCGGGCGTCTGGGCGGCTACTACAAGCTCAAGAACTACCAGGGCTTCGACCACCTGGTCGGAAACACCCAGGACATCGTCGACTGGGTCGTCGGCCAGGGCTGGCCGGCCGACAAGGTCAGCTACATTCCCAACTTCGCCGCAGCCCCCGACGAGGTCACACCGGTCGACCGCGCCAGTCTGGACACCCCCGAAGGCGCGCCCCTGCTGCTCGCCATGGGCCGGCTGCACACCTCCAAGGCCCACGACGTCTCGCTCAAGGCCCTGAAATCCCTGCCGGACGCCTACCTGTGGATCGCCGGCGTCGGGCCGCTGGAAGAGCAGCTCAAGGCCCTGGCCAGCTCCCTGGGCGTCCTTGACCGTGTGCGGTTCCTCGGCTGGCGCAATGACGCCCCGGCCCTCTACCGCACGGCCGACGTCTGCCTGTTCCCGTCGCGCTACGAGCCGCTGGGCAATGTCGTCATCCAGGCCTGGGCCCATGGCCTGCCGGTGATCGCCGCCGAGAGCCAGGGTCCCAAGGCCCTGATCCGCAACGGTCAGGACGGCCTGTTGATCCCCATCGATGACGAGGATGCCCTGGCGGCGCGCACCGCCGCCTTGCTGGCCGACCCCATGCAGCGGATCCGGCTGATCCAGAACGGCCACGCCCGCGTCGAGGCCGAGTTCAGCCAGGCCGCTGTCTGCGCCGAGTGGAAGCAGCTCTTCGCCCGCTTCGGAGCCACCTGATGTGCGGCATCGCCGGGGTGCTGGCCGAAGGCGCGGGAGACAGCCTCTCCGCCGCCCCCCTGATCCAGCGCATCGCCCACCGGGGCCCCAACGGCATCCGCACCGAGCATGGTCCCGGCTGGTCGATCGGCCACGCGCGACTGTCGATCATCGATCTGGAGGGCGGCTGGCAACCGCTGCACGCCGCCGGCTCGACGGTCATCGGCAACGGCGAGATCTACAACTATCTCGAACTGACCGAGGAATTCGGCCTCAAGGACCGACTGGCCACCGGCTCCGACTTCGAGCCTCTGCTGCATCTCTATGCCATGGAGGGCGAGAAGGCCTTTGACCGCCTGCGGGGCATGTACGCCTTCTGCCTGATCGGTCACGACGGCAAGACCTGGCTGGTCCGCGACCCCTTCGGTATCAAGCCGCTCTACTTCCGTGACGGGACCAGCGGCCGCGGGGAAGGCGAGGGGGTAGTCTTCGCCTCCGAGCCCCGATCCCTGGTCGACCGGCCCGTAGAGGTCAACGAACACGCCGCCGGCCAGCTGCTGGCGCTGAACTACAGCTTCAGCCCCATCCTGATGCGGGACTGCCTTCGCCTGCCGCCGGGCGCCGTCGCTGAGGTCAAGGGCGACGTCGTCGAGCAACTGCGCGTACGGCCGGCCCTGCCGCCGGCCGGGGTGACAGCCGGCGACGAAGCTTCGCTGCTCAAGCAGCTGGACGCCGTGCTTGAGGACAGCATCCGGGTACATCAGCGCTCCGATGTCCCTTACGGTCTGTTCCTGTCGGGCGGAGTGGACAGCGCCACGGTCGCCACCCTGATGGCGCGGCTCAATGAGCGGCCGGTGATCGGCTACACCTGCGGCTTCGACGCCCCCGGAGCCCGCGACGAACGGGCCCAGGCCGAGCGGGTGGCGAAAGCCCTGAACCTCGACTGGCGCGAGACCACCTTCACCGAGGAAGACTTCTGGGATATCGCCCCCAGGGTCGCCTGGGCGCTGGACGACGCCACCGCCGACTACGCCACCCTGCCGACCTTCAAGCTGGCCCAGGCGGCGCGCGCCGACCTGACCGTGGTGCTGACGGGGGAGGGCGGCGACGAGCTGTTCGGCGGCTACGGCCGCTATCGCCGCGCCATGCGCCCCGCCTGGCTGGGCGGCCGGCCGGCCGAGCCCCAGGTCGGCTCGCCCTGGATCGACGATTGGCGCGATGCGGCGGCCCAGGTGGCCGTTCCGGGCCGCAGCCGGCTGCAGGCGGCCCAGGCGGCCGATGTCGCCACCTGGCTGCCCGACGACCTGCTGTTGAAGCTCGACCGCTGCCTGATGGCCAACGGGCTGGAGGGGCGTACGCCCTTCCTCGACCCGGAGGTGGCGCGTTTCGCCTTCAACCTGCCCGACCGCATGAAACTGCGCGGCAAGTATGGCAAATGGCTCCTCCGCAAATGGCTGGAGCGCCACTGCCCGGCGGCCGATCCCTGGGGCCGGAAGAAGGGCTTCACCGTGCCGGTCGCCGCCTGGATCGGACCCCGCGCCGGCGATCTGGGTCCCCGCATCGCCGCCGTCGGTTCGGTCGCCCGGCTGCTGGACGGCGACGCCGTGCGCGCCGTCTTCTCCGACGAAAAGCATGAGGCCCGGCGCTGGCCGCTGCTCTTCTTCGCCCTCTGGTCGCTGATCCATGTCGAGGACGCCGACCCGAAAGCGGCGATGGGGGCTTTGCTCGGCGGCGTTTGATCCTATCTGTGACGCAATGTCACAGCTTCGGAGCTCCTCGATGCGCACCCTGTCCCTGATCGCCGTCGCCGCCGTCCTCGCCGCCTGCGGTGGTCAGCCGAGCGGGGCGCAGACGCCTCCGACCGCCGGCGGATCGCTGGAAACCCGGGCCGCCAACGCCCCCTACACGCCCGCTTTCGCAGGCCAGACCCGCGCCCCGCTCAAGACCGCCAACGTCGCCTTCGACGTCGTCACCGTGGCGCAGGGCCTCGACAAACCCTGGGGCCTGGCCTTCCTGCCGGACGGCCGGATGCTGGTCACCGAGCGCAGCGGCGCCCTGCGCATCGTCAGCAAGGACGGCAAGCTGTCGGCCCCGCTCGGCGGCGTGCCGAAGGTCGACGCCAAAGGCCAAGGCGGTCTGCTCGACGTCGTCGTGCATGACGGCTGGGTCTACTGGAGCTACGCAGAGCCCCGTGAGGACGGCAACGGCACCGCGGTGGCGCGCGGCAAGCTGGCCGGCGAGGCGCTCACCGACGTCGCCGTGATCTGGCGCATGACCCCGACCTACAATGGCGACAAGCACTACGGCTCGCGCCTGGCCTTCTCCCCCGACGGCTTCCTGTTCATCACCACGGGCGAGCGCTCCGACCTTGCCGGCCGCATGCAGGCCCAGAAGCTGGACTCCGCCTTCGGCAAGGTGATCCGCATCCGCCCCGACGGTGTCGTCCCTAAGGATAACCCCTTCACCTCGGTGGCCGGCGCCCTGCCGCAGATCTGGTCCCACGGCCACCGCAACATCCAGTCGGCGGCCATCAACCCGGCGACGGGCGAGCTGTGGACCGTCGAGCACGGCCCGCGCGGCGGCGACGAGCTCAACATTCCGCGCCGGGGCAAGGACTACGGCTGGCCGACCATCAACTATGGCCTGGAATACAGCGGCAAGCCGATCGGCGAGGGCCTCACCGCCAGGGACGGCATGGAACAGCCCGTCTACTACTGGGACCCGGTCATCGCGCCGTCGGGCATGGCCTTCTACAACGCCGACCTGTTCCCGGCCTGGAAGGGCAGCCTGTTCGTCGGCGGCCTTAGGGACAAGGACCTGGTGCGGCTGACCCTCGACGGCGACAAGGTGGTCGGGGAAGAGCGCCTGCTGGCCGACCTCAAGCAGCGTATCCGCGACGTGCGCGTCGGTCCCGATGGCGCGGTCTATGTGCTGACCGACGGGGGCTCGCTGATCAAGCTGGCGCCGAAGGGCTAGGGTCCGCTTCGACACGCGACCTGCGGCCGCTGCTCAGCATGACGAACCCTTAAGGGCTGCACTCACGGTCGTCATCCTGAGCAGCCTCACGCAGTGAGGCGTGTCGAAGGACGCAAACCCGTTACCCCGCCAGTTTGCCGGCAACCGCTTCGCCGATGGCCAGCGAACTGGTCAGGCCCGGGCTCTCGATCCCGAACAGGGCGACCAGGCCCGGTATGCCGTGCGAATCCGCGCCCCGGATCTGGAAGTCGGGCTGCGGCTCGTTCGGCCCGTGCAGCTTTGGCCTTATCCCGGCGTAGTCGGGGCTGAGGTCCTCGGCGGGCAGGTCCGGCCAGAACTTGCGGATATACTCGGCGAAGGCCGCGGCGCGGGCCGGATCGACGCTGTAGTCCTCGGTCTCGACGTATTGCAGATCAGGCCCGAACACCGCCTGACCGCCCAGATCCTTGCGGTAGTGGGTGCCCAGCGCCCCGTGGATCGGCGGCGGATAGATCAGCCGCTCGAACGGCGCCTTGGCCTGCAGCCGGAAATACACGCCCTTGCCGTAATGGCCGGCGGGAATCTGCTCGGCCGGGAAGC
>JAUMCZ010000265.1:0-18593 GCA_032122215.1 Caulobacter sp. | reverse complement strand
TCGGCTCGATGCCGAGCGACTTGTCGGCGAACAGGTTGAGGATCGAGCTGCCGGTCTTGGGCTCGGCCTGCGGGTCGATCTGGGCCAGCGAAACAAAGGCGATGTAGTCGGCCAGGGCCGCGAACCGTACCTGGCCGACGCGCTTGGCGTCGACGACGACGATGGCGCGGTCGAAGTCGTCGCGCGTGCGGCTGCTGATACGGCCGGTCGAATAGACCTGGACCTGGTCGCCGGAATTGTAGCGGGTGCCGTCCTCGGTCACGCGGTGGGTCACATGCCACCAGCGGACGGGCGCGTCGGAGTTCATGAACTGGCGCAGGGCCTTGCGGCCGGAGGTCATTTCCAGGTCGTAGCGGGAAAAGGCCTGGGGCGTGGACTTCATGGCGCGCTGCACCGAGGCGTCGGCGTCGGCAGTGAACAGCACCAGGACGTTGACCTTGCAGCCGGGCTCGCCGGGCTCAAGACCGACCTTCAGCGACAGGGCGGCCATCCGGTCGGCGACCAGCTGGGCGTACTCGGGCTTCACCCCGGCCACACCCGGACAGACCTTGCGGTCCCAACGGGCGATGCGGCCGTTGCCGCTGTCGGCGGCGATGGTCTCGACGAAGGATTCGATCGCCTTCTTCTCGTCCAGCGGCGGGGCGCTGATGACCAAGCCAGAGACGGTGGCCTCGTCGGACGGAGGCGGCTGGGCCGGCGCGGGGGCGGGCTGGAAGGCGAGCGCGGCGGCGGCTGCGAGACTGATGAGCAACATGACTAGAGCGTCCCCCGCCCTTTGCGGGCGCAAGCGTTGGTGCGGATGAGAGGACTCGAACCTCCACGCCTTGCGGCGCTGGAACCTAAATCCAGTGCGTCTACCAGTTCCGCCACATCCGCAGGTTCGGACGCGGAGATACGGGGGGTTGTGGCGGGGCGCAAGTTACGGAGCGTCCATGTGGCGGGTCGCCGTCGGCCATTGGCCTGGCGCGTCGGCTTGGCGAAGCGGACCTACATTATACCAAGCGTCCGGGCGGCAAGGGGCGGAATGCTGTCCGTTGCGTTGAAATCGTTACCGAACCTGTGCCTGGCGTGTCGGTCGAGGCTGGCCAGATGTAGCCCGCAGTGTAGGTCGGACCGTAGGTCGGGTGTCGCTGAATGTAGGTCGGCAGGAGGCCGCCGCGGGCCACATTTCGGCGGATTTCTGCCGCACCGCCAGAGGCGGGCAAAAAGGGCTCGAAATGGATATGTCTAGACATATTCATCTGGTGCTTGCCGCGCCCCTGCAGCGCATATTGCACAACACAACCTGACCTATAGTCTTGATCGCAGGAAGATCCTGGGGGCGAGACCATGACCTATACCCTGACCGCGCGCCTGCTGAGCGCCGCCCGCAACGCCTACGCCATCGTCGGCGACGGTCCGGTTCCGGCCGCCGGGGTCGGGCCGGCGCCGACTGCATCGGTGGCCGTCGGCTGGACCGCCCCGCCCTATGGCGTCCAGGCCGGTCCCAACAATGATGACGCCGGCCTGGTCGGCAACATCCCGGAGGGCATCGTCATCGCCATCCGGGGCACGACGCCGCCAGGGCCGGGGGAGAATCCGAAGCAGGTGATCACCGACTGGGCCAGCGACGCCCTCGCCGTCCTGCTGCCGGCGGCCGGAAGCCCGCCCGGCTTTCCGGGCAACATTCACCTCGGCTTCTACAAGTCCTTCATGCAGCTGTGGAGCAAGCTGGGACCGGCGGTGAAGAACATCATCCAGAGCTTCCCGAACCAGACCCTCTACGTCACCGGCCACAGCAAGGGCGGCGCGATCTGCCCGCTGGTCGCCTGGCGCCTGCGACAGGACTATCCCGGCGCCCGCATCGTGGTGCGCAGCTTCGCCGGGGCCCGGGTCGGCGACGCGGTGTTCGCGGCCGCCTACAACGCCGCCCTGACCGACCACACCCGCTACGAATACGGCAACGACATCGTTCCCCACCTGCCGGCCGAGACCAGCATCGTTGCGGCCCTCGGCGCCCCGCCGCTGGTCACCATGCTGCTGCAGCACATCGACCCCGGCTACGCCAACGTCGGAACCCTCGCCTACATCCAGGACGAAGAAACCCTCGTCCCCGACTCGCCGACCCTGGAGACCCAGCGGATCGCGGCCATCATCTCTACCCTGATCGCGCCGGGCGGCCCGGCCAGGATCATCGCCTGCCACGACATCAGCAGCCCGACGGCGGGCTATGTGCGGGCGCAGTATCCGGCCTAGACGGGCCGGGCGTGCAGCCAGGCCAGGGAGGCCGGCGCGAGGTCCGGCAAGTCCTCGGCGATCAGGCCGGGCCCAAATCGCGCCCCGGCGTCGGCATGGAGCCAGGCGCCGGCGCAGGCGGCCTGGAAGCTTTCCATGCCCTGGGCGATCAGACCGGCGATGAAGCCGGCCAGGACATCGCCCGAGCCGGCCGTCGCCAGCCAGGCCGTGCCGTTCAGGTTCACCGCCGCCCGGCCGTCAGGCGCGGCGATCACCGTGTCCGCCCCCTTCAACAGCACGACAGCGCCCGCCCGGGCCGCTGCGGCGCGGGCGGCGTCGATGCGGGTCGGGCCGGTGGCCAGCAGGCCGGGGAAGAGGCGCTCGAACTCGCCGGGGTGCGGGGTGAGGACGTCGTCCTTGTCGAGGACATCAAAGAGGTCGCCCGGGCGGTCCTTGAAGACGGTCAGGGCGTCGGCGTCGACGACCAGGGCTGCGCCGGTGCGGGTCAGGGCGAACAGGTTGGCGCGGGTCTGGGGCGTCACACCCGCCGCGGGGCCGATGACGGCGGCATCGGCGTTGGCGGCCAGCTGGGCCAGCTCGGCGTCCGTCTCGAAGGGGCTGAGCATCACCGCCTCAAGGGCGGCGGCGTAGGTGCGGGCGGCGTCAGTGGGGCTGAGCAGGGTCACCAGCCCGGCCCCGATCCGTAGGGCGCCGCGAGCCGACAGCCGCGCCGCCCCGGTGTGCAGGGCGTCGCCGCCGACCACGACGGCCCGGCCGCGGGAATGCTTGTGGGTGGTCGCCGTCGGGATCGGCAGGGCCCGGCGCCAGAGGCCCGGCTCGTTTTCGTGCAGGTCGGTGTCGGTGGCGGCCAGACCGATATCGGCGACGACCACCTCGCCGCAGGCCCCTGCCCCCGGCTGCAGCACATGGCCGATCTTGCGGCGGTGGAAGGTGACGGTCAGGTCGGCGCGGAAGGCGGTCTGGCCGAGCACCTGGCCGGTGTCGCCGTCGATGCCGCTGGGCACGTCGATCGCCACCACCGCCGGATGGCCATGCGAGGCCCGCGCCGCTGTCAGGGCATCGCCGTCCAGCGGTCGGGCCAGGCCGGCCCCGAACAGGGCGTCGACCATCAGATCACATACGGGGCCGGCGCCCAGGGGATAGACCCGACCGGTCCAGCGACGGGCCATGGCCTTGCCGTCTTCGCTGGCCGGCGGGGCCAGGGCCTCGACCCAGACGTTCCAGCCGCGGCGCTTGAGCAGCCGCGCCACGACGTAGCCGTCCCCTCCGTTGTTTCCCGGACCGCAGAGCACCGCCACCTTGCAGGCCCGGTGCCGGGCGCGGATGGCGTCGGCGACGGCTTGGCCGGCCCGCTCCATCAGAATCAGGCTGGGGGTTCCGGCGGCGACAGCGGCCGCATCGGCGGCGGTCATCTGGGCGACAGTCAGGATTTCACGGGACATTGCCCGCACCGTCGCACGCGGGGCAGTGAGGCTCAAATAAACGGTGACGTCATCCGGCTGCGCCGAAGGACCGTCACCTGTCAGAGCACCTGGGTCGCCGCCTCCGGCCCGCGCTCGACGACCTTCAGGGCGCCGTCGACGATTTCGAAGGTGGTCATTGAGGTGTGGTCGGGGCGGAAGCCCATCACGCGGCTGTCGTCCATGGCCGTCGAGACCGCGCCGTTGATGGCGACGTAGTGGCTGAACACAGCCGTGCCCGGATAGCCGGCGACCGCCGCCGCCACCCCGCGCCGCCACTGGTCATAGTCGAGGTCTCCGACGATCTCGTGCCAGTGACCGCCGAAGGCGTTACGCAACCAGGCGCCGCGATCCTCGGCCGACACGGCCTTGGGGGTGGGGATCTCGCCGACGCGGGGGTCGACGATGACCTCGACGCCGAGGGCGTCGGCGAACGGCTGGGCTGTCTCGCGGCAGCGCTTCAGCGGCGAGCTGACCACCCGCGTCGGCCGCACCGCCTCGGGCAGCGCCAGCAGCGCCTCGGCGGCGGCCCTGGCCTGGGCCTGACCGGCTTCGTCCAGGCCCGGATCCTCGTCAGCGTCACCCCAGGTCGAGGCGGGCTTGCCGTGGCGGATCATGTAGACGGTAGGCATGGCGCTTAAGCTCCGGCGTAAGACGTGGTCTCCGCTGCTAGCACAGCCGGCTGGCGCGTCCACGCCCCTGATCCGCTGCAATCTTCAGCAGATGGCGCCCCTGCGGCATCACAGGCGGAATCAGGCGCCACGGATTTCCGGGCCAAATCGCGCCGGTCGGGGCCCCGAGCGTCCGGTTCGGGCGCCTGCCATCGCCGCACCGGGCCGCGAGACAGCCGTCGCGTAAGGCGAACCGGGCGCTTTCAGACGTTGCCTGAATTGCGTGCAGAGGGCGCCTTGATTTGCGGCGCCGCAAAGCCTCAACTGCGCGCCTTCCGGTGTAGGTTCTCTCAAGGCTTGTCGCCTGCCCCGGCCCTGTGTTCGTTCGCCGTCAACTTGTCGGAACCGCCATGAAAAAGATCGAAGCCGTCATAAAGCCGTTCAAGCTGGACGAGGTGAAGGAAGCCCTGCAGGAGCTGGGCGTCCAGGGCATGACCGTGCTCGAAGCCAAGGGCTACGGCCGCCAGAAGGGCCACACCGAGCTGTATCGCGGCGCCGAATACGTCGTCGACTTCCTGCCCAAGATCAAAGTGGAAGTGGTGGTCGATGACGGCCAGCTGGCCGGGGCCCTCGAGGCCATCCAGAACGCCGCCCGCACGGGCCGTATCGGCGACGGCAAGATTTTCGTCTCCGACATCGCCGATGTCATCCGCATCCGCACCGGCGAGAGCGGCGCTTCGGCCATCTAAGTCGTTAAACTCTCAGCATTTCAATAACCTAGGGGATAGGTTCTCATGGCGACCACCGCAAAAGACATTCTGGCGATGATCAAGGAGAAGGACGTCAAATACGTCGACGTCCGCTTCACCGACATCAAGGGCAAGCTGCAACACGTCACCTTCGACATCGATCTGGTCGACGAGGACTTCCTGGAAGACGGCACCATGTTCGACGGCTCGTCGATCGCCGGCTGGAAGGCCATCAACGAAAGCGACATGAAGCTGCGTCCCGACCTGGACAGCGCCATCATCGACCCCTTCTACCAGCAGACCACCCTCTGCCTTATGTGCGACATCGTGAACCCGGACACGGGCACCCCCTACAACCGCGACCCCCGCTCGATCGCCAAGGCGGCCCTGGCCCATGTGCAGTCGCTGGGCATCGGCGACACCGTCTTCTTCGGGCCTGAAGCCGAGTTCTTCATGTTCGACGACGTGCGCTGGTCGACCGCCCCGAACAACACCTTCTACAGCTACGACTCGACCGAACTGCCGGGCAACTCGTCCAAGGAATACGCCGAGGGCAACATGGGCCACCGCCCGGGCCCCAAGGGCGGCTACTTCCCGGTCAACCCGGTCGACAGCGCCCAGGACATCCGCGGCGAAATGCTGGCCGTCATGGGCGAACTGGGCATGAAGCCGGAAAAGCACCACCACGAGGTGGCGCCCGCGCAGCATGAGCTGGGCCTGAAGTTCGACACCATGGTGGTGATGGCCGACCGCCTGCAGCTCTACAAGTACGTCATCCACAACGTCGCCGCCGCCTACGGCAAGACCGTCACCTTCATGGCCAAGCCGATGTTCGGCGACAACGGCAGCGGCATGCACGTGCACCAGTCGATCTGGAAGGACGGCAAGCCCATGTTCGCCGGCGACCTGTACGCCGGTCTGAGCCAGGAATGCCTGTGGTACATCGGCGGCATCATCAAGCACGCCAAGGCCATCAACGCTTTCTCCAACTCGACCACCAACAGCTACAAGCGCCTGGTGCCCGGCTACGAAGCCCCGGTGAAGCTGGCCTACTCGGCCCGCAACCGCTCGGCCTCGATCCGCATCCCGCACGTCGACAGCCCCAAGGGCAAGCGTCTGGAAGCCCGCTTCCCCGACCCGATGGGCAACCCCTACCTGACCTTCACGGCCCTGCTGATGGCCGGCCTCGACGGCATCGAGAACAAGATCGATCCGGGCCCGGCCATGGACAAGAACCTCTACGACCTGCCGCCCCGCGAGCAGAAGAAGGTTCCGGAAGTCTGTGGCTCGCTGCGTGAAGCGCTCGAGAACCTCGACAAGGACCGCGCCTTCCTCAAGAAGGGCGGCGTCTTCGACGACGACTTCATCGACGCCTACATCGAGCTGAAGATGGAAGAGGTGATGCGCCTGCAACTGCACCCGCACCCGGTCGAATTCGACATGTATTACAAGTGCTAGTCGGCAAAAGCTGAGCTAGTCTGGAAGGGCCGGAGAGCGATCTCCGGCCCTTCTTGATTCCGGGGACCAACATGGCCGCCATCATCGTCGATCCCGCCCATGTGCATGAGTTCACGGACGCCGACGCCTTCCACGCCTGGCTGGGCGAGAACCATGACAGGGCCCCGGAAGCCTGGATCAAGATCCACAAGGTCGGCTCGGGCCTGCCGTCGATCACCGCCAGGGAGGCGGTGGATGTCGTGCTCTGCTGGGGCTGGATCGATGCTGTGCGCAAGGGCTTCGACGAGGCGAGCTTCCTGCAGCGGTATACGCCGCGTGGTCGCAAGAGCATCTGGAGCAAGCTGAACATCGACAACGTCGCCCGGCTGATCGACGAGGGCCGGATGACCGGGCACGGCCTGCGCGAGGTCGAGGCCGCCAAGGCCGATGGTCGCTGGGACAGGGCCTATGGGTCGGGCAAGGGACTGCCGATCCCGGACGACCTGCAGGCGGCCATCGACGCCAGTCCGGCGGCCCGGGCGATGCTGGACAGGCTGACGGCGCAGAACCGGTTCGCGCTGGCGTTCCGGGTCCACAATCTCAAGACCGAGGCCGGGCGGAAGAAGAAGATCGCCGCATTTGTGGAGATGCTGGAGCGGGGCGAGACGATCTATCCGCAGAAGAAGTAGGTCCTCCCCCAGGCGCGCAGCGCCGGTTCGGGGGAGGTGGCAGGCGCGAATACGCGCCTGACGGTGGGGGTCCGCTCAGGCGGTTGCGCCGCGTTGGGCGGTTCCGCTGAACGGACGGTGCGGACCCCCTCCACCATGCTTCGCATGGTCCCCCTCCCCCGATGGGGGAGGAACGCTGCTAACACTCGCCTTGCTTCGCGACGCTGACCCCCGCCGACGCGGCCGTGCAGGCGTTGCCGTAGGTCTTGCCGTCCGTGCCGCAGACCGGCCGGTACTCGCGGGTGCACATCTGCGGGCGCTGTTTGCAGGCGCCCGAGCCGTCGGCGATCTTCTGCATCTCGGGCGTCATCGAGCAGTAGAGCCCCTGCTGGCACTGGAAGCCGGCGATGCCGCCGCACATGCCGCCCTCGGCAACCGGCGTGCGGGGGCCGGTCGGTGGCGGGGTGGCGCCGTCGGTCTGGCAGGCGGTCAGGGCCAGGCCGACAAAGGCGATGGCCAGCAGGCTGCGGATCGGGCGGATCATGGGCAAGTCTCCTCGTTGCCCACCGTAACGCAGAAACCCGCTGAACGTCCCCTGAACGTCACTTGATCCGCACCCTGTTTTCGTCTGATCTCCACCCCCTACGCTGTTCGGGACCCGTACATGACAATTCGATGGAAGACGGCGGCCTCCGCCGTCGCGCTGTCGGCGCTGCTTGCCGCCTGCGCCACCACCGGTGGGGCTGCGCCCGCCGCCAAGCCGCCGGAAAAAGCCGACAACAAGCCCCTGCCCGCCGGCGCGGGCGGCAAGGGCGATGCGGTCGCCTTCGCCTCGACCTACCGCCCCCTGCCCGGCCGGCCGACGGCCATCGTCGGGGCGACGGTGCTGACCGCGGACGGGCGGCAGATCGACAATGGTGTGGTCATCTTCGGCGATGGCAGGCTGATCGCCGTCGGCGGTCCGGACACCGCCATCCCGGCCGGCTACGACGTCATCGACGGCAAGGGCAGGTATGTCACTCCCGGCATCATCGACGCCCACAGCCACCTGGGCGTCTACCCCTCGCCCGGCGTCAGCGCCCGCAGCGACGGCAACGAGGCGACCGATCCCAACACCGCCCAGGTCTGGTCCGAGCACTCCATCTGGCCGCACGACCCCGGCTTCAACCGGGCCAGGGCCGGCGGAGTGACCACCCTGATGATCCTGCCGGGCAGCGCCAACCTGTTCGGCGGCCGGTCGGTGACGGTGCGCAACGTGCCCTCCATCACCATGCAGGGCATGAAGTTCCCGAATGCGCCCTACGGCCTGAAAATGGCCTGCGGCGAGAACCCCAAGCGCGTCTACGGCGGCAAGGGCCGTTCGCCCTCGACGGCGATGGGCAACGTCTTCGGCTTCCGCAAGGCCTGGATCGACGCCGCCGAGTACCGCCGCAAGTGGGACGACTACAACGCCAAGAAGGACAAGGGCGAGAAGGCCGACGCCCCCAAGCGTGACCTGCAGATGGAGACCCTGGCCGGCGTCCTGCGTGGCGAAATCCTGGTCCAGAACCACTGCTATCGCGGCGACGAGATGGCCGTGATGATCGATATCGCCAAGGAATTCGGCTACAAGATCACCATGTTCCACCACGCCAACGAGGCCTACAAGGTCGGCCCGTTGCTGAAGGAAAACGACATCTGCTTCGCCACCTGGGCCAGCTGGGCGGCGTTCAAGATGGAGAGCCTGGACGGCATCGAGGCCAACGCGGCCATCGCCTACAAGGCCGGCGCCTGCACCGTCATTCACTCCGACGACGAGACCATCACCCAGCACCTGAACCAGGAAGCGGCCCTGGCCATGGCGTCCGGCAACCGCATCGGGTTCGGCATCACCGACGCCGAGGCCATCGCCTGGATCACCGCCAACCCGGCGAAAGCCATGGGCATCGCCGACCAGACCGGCAGCCTGACGGTCGGCAAGCGCGCCGACGTCGTGCTGTGGAGCGGCAATCCGTTCAGCGTCTATTCGCAGGCCGAGAAGGTCTTCATCGACGGCGCCCTGACCTACGACCGGCGCGATCCGCGCTTCCAGCCCAAATCCGACTTCGAACTCGGCCAGCCCGGTGAAGGGGCCTTCCACCCATGAGAACCCTCCTCCTCGCGTCCAGCACGCTGATTGGCGCCGCGCTTCTGATCGCCGGCCCCGCCGCCGCCCAGACGTTCGCCATCACCAATGCCCGGATCGAAACGGTCGGTCCGGCCGGCACGATCGCCAACGGCACGATCGTCATCAAGGACGGCAAGATCGCCGCCGTCGGCGCCGGGGTTCAGGCCCCGGCCGGGGCCACGGTCATCGACGCCAAGGGCGGCGTCGTGACCCCGGGCTTCATCGCTGTGTCGTCCAACCTGACGGTCTCGGAAGTCTCCGCCGTGCAGTCCACGCGGGACGACCGCTCGGGCAAGCTCTCGGCCGGCTTTGACATCCAGTACGGGGTCAATCCCAACTCGACGATGATCCCCTGGGCGCGCCAGGCCGGCCTGACCCGGGCCGTGGCCACGCCGGTTCTGAGCGGTGGCGGCGGCGGTCACCATCACGACGACAGCGGGGCCGAGGAAACCGCTGGCGGTGGCGGCGGGGCCGGCGACGGCGATCCCCACCTGTTCGCGGGCCAGGCGGCCGTCGTCTCGCTCGCCTCGGGCCAGACCGACCTGCTGGTCCGCGCCAAGGCGGCCGTGGTGCTCGACATGGGCGAAGCCGGCGCCCAGGCCGCCGGCTCGCGCGGCGCGGCCATGGTGCTGGTCCGCTCGGCCTTCGAGGACGCCCGCGCCTATGCCCGCAACAAGGCCGCCTATGACCGCGGCGAGACCCGCGAGTTCGGCCTGTCGCGGATCGATCTCGAGGCGCTCGTGCCTGTGGTCCAGGGGCGCACACCGCTGCTGGTCCGGGTCAGCCGCGCCTCGGACATCCTGCAGGTCCTCAAGATGGCCCGCGAGGAAGGCGTCAGCGTCATCCTCGAGGGCGCTGAAGAGGCCTGGCTGGTGGCTCCGCAGATCGCCGCCGCCAAGGTGGCCGTGATCGTCGACGCCCAGCGCAACCTGCCCAGCAGCTTCGAAACCCTGGCCGCCCGCCTCGACAACGCCGCCCGGCTTCAGGCCGCCGGCGTCACCGTCGCCATCATCGGCAGCCGCGACCAGAACAACCTGCGCCAGGCCCGGCTCAATGCCGGCATGGCGGTGTCCTACGGCCTGACCTACCAGCAGGGCCTGGCCTCGCTGACCATCAACCCGGCGAAGATCTGGAAGATGGACGGCCAGGTCGGCACCCTGGAGGTCGGCAAGGTCGCCGATGTCGTGGTCTGGACCGGCGATCCGCTGGAAACCTCCACCTGGCCGACGGATGTCTTCATCAGCGGTCAGCGCCAGCCGGCGGACGTTCGGGCGTTTGAACTGAGGGACCGCTACGCCGCCCAGCCGGGGGCCTATCCGCAGGCCTATACCAAACCCTAGAAAGCAGCCTTCGAGGAGCGATCAGCCATGCGCCTGCGCCAGATCGCCCTCGTCGGCGCCGACCTCGCCGCCTGCGCCGCCGACATCGAGGCGGTGCTGGGCGTCAGTCATCCGTATGATGATCCCGGCGTCGGGAACTACGGCCTGCGCAACGGCGTCTGGGCGGTCGGCCAGACCTTCCTTGAGGTGGTGTCGCCCAGGCAGGAGGGCACCACCGCCGGACGCCTGATCGAGAAGCGCGGCGGCGACGGCGGCTACATGGTCATCCTGCAGGTGCATGACCTCGCTGCCGCCCGGGCCACGGCCGCAGAGGCCGGCGCCCGGATCGTCGACCAGATCGACCGCGAGGGCGTCGCCGCCACCCATTACCACCCGCGCGATGTCGGCGGCGCGATCCTGTCCATCGACTGGATGGATCCGTGGGCGCGCTGGGAATGGGGCGGTCCGGGCTGGGAAGCCAACGCGCGGCCGGGGCAGGCGATCGTCGCGGCGGAGCTGCAGGCGAACGATCCGGCCGCCATGGCGGCGCGCTGGGGCGAGGTGCTGGGCAGGCCGGTCGAACGCAGCGGCGGCGTCTGGCGCATCGCCCTGGACGGCGGTGAGATCCGCTTCGTGCCGCTGGCCGATGACCGCGGCGAAGGCCTGCGCGGCTTCGATGTCGCCTTGCCGGCGCCCGACGCCGCTCGCGCCTCGGCGCAAGCTCGTGGGCTAATCGACGCGGATGGGGAAGTCGTCCTCTGCGGGACCCGGGTCTATCTGAAATCAGCGGTCTGAGATCGCGGCGCCCACACCATTGCGCGCGACGACATGTCAGCCCATTAGTCCCGTCCCGAATCGCCTAGACTCCCCAGCGTAATGTCCAAGCCCGAGCCGCTACCCTCCCTCTTCGACGATGCCCTGAACCCGCCGGCCGCGCCGCCGCTGGCGACGCCGCACGAGCCCGTGCCCAAGGCGCAGCCGAAGCCGGCGCCTGCCGCCAAACCGTCCCCCGCCTCGTCCAGCGGCGACTACAACGCCAGCAGCATCGAGGTGCTCGAAGGCCTGGAACCGGTGCGCATGCGCCCGGGCATGTATATCGGCGGCACCGACGAGCGGGCCCTGCACCACCTGTTCGCCGAAGTGCTCGACAACAGCATGGACGAGGCCGTCGCCGGCCACGCCAAGCTGATCGAGGTCAGCCTCGACGCCGAGGGCGCCCTGACCGTGCGCGACGACGGCCGCGGCATCCCGATCGACGCCCACCCCAAGTACCCGGGCAAGTCGGCGCTGGAAGTCATCATGACCGTCCTGCACTCGGGCGGGAAATTCAGCGGCAAGGCCTACGAGACCTCCGGCGGTCTGCACGGGGTCGGCGTCTCGGTCGTCAACGCCCTGTCCGAACGGGTCGAGGTCACCGTCTGGAAGGACGGGTTCGAGCACCGCCAGGTGTTCTCGCGCGGCAAGCCGCTGGGCAAGCTCGAGCAGCTGGCGCCCAGCCGCAAGCGCGGCACGGCCATCAAGTTCATTCCCGATCCGGTGATCTTCGGTGAGGGCGTCGCCTTCAAGCCGGCGCGGCTGTACCGCATGGCCCGGTCGAAGGCCTATCTGTTCCGCGGCGTGACCATCAAATGGTCCTGCGACCCCAGCCGCATCCAGGACAAGACGCTTCCCGAAGCCGTCTTCCATTTCCCCAACGGCCTGGCCGACTTCCTGGCCGAGCGCACGCAGGGCATCAACACCGTCACGCCGGCGCCCTTCACCGGCCGCATCGAGCGCCAGGGTGAGGCGGGCGCCGTCGAGTGGGCGGTGACCTGGACGCCGCAGGGCTTCGGCGAGGCCGACGGCTTCGTCCAATCCTACTGCAACACCGTGCCGACCCCCGAGGGCGGCACCCACGAGAGCGGCTTCCGCGCCGCCCTGACCCGGGGCCTGAAGGCCTACGGTGAACTGGCCGGCGAGAAGCGGGCCGGGATCATCACGGCTGACGACGTCATCGCCAACGCCGGCGCCCTGATCAGCGTCTTCATCAAGAACCCCGAGTTCCAGGGCCAGACCAAGGAGCGGCTGAGCTCCTCGGACGCCCAGAAGCTGGTCGAGACGGCCCTGCGCGATCCCTTCGACCACTGGCTGACCGCCAGCCCCAAGGTCGCCCGCGCTCTGCTCGATTTCGTCATCGAGCGGGCCGAGGAGCGCCTCAAGCGCCGCAAGGATCGCGACGTGGCCCGCGCCTCGGCGACCCGCAAGCTGCGCCTGCCCGGCAAGCTGGCCGACTGTTCCGGCGAGGCGGCCGGCGGCTCCGAGATCTTCCTGGTCGAGGGCGACAGCGCCGGCGGCTCGGCCAAGCAGGCCCGTAACCGCAGGAACCAGGCGATCCTGCCCCTGCGCGGCAAGATCCTCAACGTCGCCTCGGCGACCGGCGAGAAGCTGACGCAGAACAAGGAACTGTCCGACCTGATGCTGGCGCTGGGCGTCCAGGCCGGCGCGAAGTTCAAGGAGGAAGACCTCCGCTACGACCGCATCATCATCATGACGGACGCCGACGTCGACGGCGCCCACATCGCCTCCCTGCTGATCACCTTCTTCTACCGCACCATGCCGCAGATGATCCGCTCGGGCGCCCTGTACCTCGCCCTGCCGCCGCTCTACCGCATCACCCACGGCGGCAAGTCCACCTACGCCCGCGACGACGCCCACAAGGACGAGCTGCTGGCCACCGAGTTCAAGGGCAAGAAACCGGACAGCAGCCGCTTCAAGGGCCTCGGCGAAATGATGGCCAGCCAGCTCAAGGAAACCACCATGGATCCGGCCACCCGGACCCTGGCGCGCGTCACCCTGCCCAAGACCGAGGAACTGGTCGAGGAACTGGTGGAAAGCCTGATGGGGAGAAAACCCGAGGCCCGGTTCAAATTTATCCAGGAGAACGCCGAGTTCGCCGGTGAACTGGACGTGTAAGACCTGAATACCTGTTTCACTGTATCGAGCATACCTGTTCAGGAACTCGACGGACGACCTAAACTGTTTTCAGGGCCGGCGAGTCAGCGACTGACCTCTTCACGGCAACTTCACAAAGGCTTTATGTCGGGAGCCAAGGCGGGCCTTTGACGTTAGGCCCCTTGTTCTGGAGTGGCACGGTGCAAACCGGGCGCGGAGCAGGGGCACGAACACCATGATGACGATACAGGACGCCCGTCCGGAGGTTCCCTGCGAGGCGCCGCCGGCCCTGGACCTGACGTCCACCGCCTTGTTTCTGGATCTGGACGGCACCCTCGCCCCCATCGAGGAGACCCCGGATTTGGTCGTCGCCGATCCGGCTCGAAGCCGGATCCTGACCAAACTGTCGCGTCTGCTCGACGGCCGCCTTGCGGTGTTGAGCGGCCGGCAGATCTTCGAGGTCGACCGCATCCTCGAGGGATCGGTGTCCCATGTCGGCGGTCAGCACGGCCTGGAGCGGCGCCTGGCCGGCGGCGTTCTGCAGAGCACGCCGGCCCATCCCGGGCTGGAAGACGCCGCCGCCGCGATGGAGCGCCTGGCCAGGGCCCAGTTCGGCCTTCTCGTCGAGCGCAAGAGCGCGGCCGTCGCCCTGCACTTCCGCGCCAAGCCGGAATGTGGCCCGGCGGTCATCGACCTCGCCCATCGCCTGGCCAGGACCCACGATCTGGAACTGCAGGAGGGCCGCATGGTCGCCGAGTTGCGCACCCCCGGGCCCAACAAGGGCGATGCCCTCGAGGTCTTCATGGCCACCCCACCCTTCGCCGGCGCCCGCCCGATCATGATCGGCGACGACCTGACCGACGAGACAGCCTTCGCGGCGGCGATCGGCCTGGGAGGCGACGCCATCCTGGTCGGCCCGCCCCGCCCCTCCCATGCCCGCTGGCGCCTGGCCAGTCCGTCGGCCCTTCTCGCCTGGCTCGACGAGGCCACGCACAGGTCGTCGGCCCTGCCCTTCCCGGAGGCTGCGTCATGAGCCGGCTGATCGTCGTTTCCAACCGGGTCGGCCTGTCGCGCGACGTCGGGGGCGGCGCCGTCGGCGGGCTCTCCGCCGCCATCACCGCCGCCTTGCGCCAGAACCAGGGCGTCTGGTTCGGCTGGAGCGGCGAAACCACCGCCGAATACACCGGCCAGCTGGCCCTCGACCGGGTCGGCGACGTCACCGTGGCCAAGATCGACCTCGAGCCAGACGACGTCGCCGCCTATTACAACGGCTACTCGAACAACACCCTCTGGCCGCTGTTCCACAACCGCCTGGACCTGACCAACTTCAGCCGTACCTATGCCGCCGGCTATGCCCGGGTGAACCAGCGGTTCGCCCAGGCCCTGCGCGCCATGATCGGCCCGACCGACACGATCTGGATCCACGACTATCATCTGATCCCGCTGGCCGCCGAGCTGCGCCAGCTGGGCGTGACCAACCGCATCGGCTTCTTCCTGCACATTCCATGGCCGGCGCGGCAGCTGTTCACCACCCTGCCCGGCCACCAGAAGCTGGTCGCCCAGCTGTTCGAGTACGACCTGATAGGCTTCCATACCGCCGAATGGCTGTCGGCCATCACGGGCTACCTGCGGAACGAGCTGGACGTTTCGGTCGACGCGGATGGCGTGGTCGAGGCCTTCGGCCGCAAGACCCGGATGGGTGTCTTCCCGATCGGCGTGAACCCGGCTGACTTCGCGCCAGAGAATGCGTCCGAAGCCTCCATCGACGCCCAGAAGCGCACCGAGAAGAGCCTGGCCGGCCGCCAGATGATCATCGGCGTCGATCGCCTCGACTATTCGAAGGGCCTCGAGGAGCGTTTCCTCGGCTACGAGCAGTATCTGGAGAACCATCCGGAGGCCCACGAGAAGGTCTTCATGCTGCAGATCGCCACCCTCAGCCGCGATGGCGTCGAGGCCTATCAGGAGATGCGCAACCGCCTGGACGGCATCGCCGGCCACATCAACGGTCAGTACGGCAGCCTCGACTGGGTGCCGCTGCGCTACGTCAACTCGGGCTACCGGCAGGACGAGCTGGCCGGCATCTACCGCGCCGCCCGCGCCGCCCTGATCACCCCCCTGCGCGACGGCATGAACCTGGTCGCCAAGGAGTACGTCGCCGCGCAGGACCCGGCCGACCCGGGCGTGCTGATCCTCTCTCGTTTCGCCGGCGCCGCCGCCCAGATGAAGGCGGCGCTGATCGTCAATCCCTACGACCGCGACGAGATGGCCGAAGCGATCCATCGCGCCCTGACCATGGACATGACCGAACGCATGCTGCGCTGGCGCGAACTCAAGGCCGGCCTGGACGCAGAGACCCTCGACCACTGGTGGCAGGCCTTCCTCGAAGCGCTCGCCGACCGCCCCAAACCCAGCCCCCGCATGGTCCGGGTTGGCGGCACGGCGCTGTAGAAAAACCTGTCGAAGCGGTGACCCAATATACCGCAGTCCGGCCGGGCTAAAGAAAAGCCGTGTGACCTCGGGATGGCCCGCAGAACGGGGCAAATCCCTTGTGCCGTGGGCTTCCGCGTGGGTCCGTGTCGCGAAAATGTGGGTTGGACTGTAGCCCGATGTGTAGGTCGATCGGCGGGGTTTGCAGGTCGAAAACGCTGCGCGGCGACCTACGGTTTCGGACGGCCTGCTGCGGAAGTCGAAGGGGCCCAAAACTATATGTCCAGACATATTCATCTTCGGATTGGGGCGCGATTTCCGGGGCCGACCAGCCATGGCGTCGTGCTATAATCGCTTCGACAAGGCGGCCTGTCTGACCGCCCGACCAAACAGCTGTCCAGGGTGTTGTCGTCACCAGTTTCCTGATCACCTTCGCCGCCATGACCGCCATCATCGCGGCGCGCTACCTGCTGACCTCGGGCCTGATCTACGGTCTGGTCCAGCAACGCCCCGACAGGCCGACCCCGCCGGCCGGCGCGGTGCGGCATGAGATCCTGCTGTCACTGGCGTCCTCGGCCGTCTACGCCCTGCCCGCCGCCTTCGTGGTCGAGCAGTGGAAGGCGGGCAACACGCTGATCTACACGGACTGGAGCGCCTGGCCGCTCTGGTGGATTCCCGTTTCGGGGCTGCTCTATCTGTTCATCCAGGACGCCCACTACTACTGGGCCCACCGGCTGATGCACCATCGACGGCTGTTCCGCTGGTTCCACGCCGGCCACCACCGCAGCCACACCCCGACCGCCTGGGCCAGCTTCGCCTTCGACCTGACCGAGGCGGCGCTGGTGGCCTGGGTGTTGCCCCTGCTGACCTTCGTGATCCCGATCCATGTCGGGGTGGTGCTGTTTCTGCTGATCGCCATGACGGCGACGGCGACGCTCAACCACTGCGGTGTGGAGATCCTGCCCCAGAGCTTTGTGCGCGGACCGGTTGGCGGCTGGCTGATCACCGCCACCCACCATGGTGTTCACCACAGGCGGATGCAGACCAACTTCGGCCTCCACTTCCGGCTCTGGGACCGGTTGATGGGAACGGACGTCATGCCCGACGCGGTCAGGTCGAAAAGCGCGCCACAATCACGAACACCCCACCCTCAGCCGCCTCCTGGGTGAAGGTCGATCGCTTGGGCAGAAGCTCTGGGCCAAGCCGGTATTCGATCTCATCGCAATTCTCGTAGGTCTGTTGGTCAACGAGGGCGTGGCTTGCCCGATAGTTGTCGAAGTCCGCCTGCACGGCCGCGGCGTCGGCGCCGACGAAGATCTTCAGTTGCATGCCGCGGCTCCTAACCGATGACCCCGAGCAGGTCGCTGCGCTGATCGGCTGACAGTCCCTGGAAGAGGGTGAGGATGTCCGAAAGGGTGGTCGGCGCCGTGTAGCGGCCCTGGGCGCGGGGCCCGAGGTTCTGCAGGATGCCCGACCGGGTCAGGAGAGCCTGCCAGTTGGCGGCCGGCGTGCCGGCCGGGCCTGTCGCCAGATAGGCCCGAAGGCGATCGGCGTCGCTGGTCAGGGTGGTTCCGAAGCGCCTGTAGCTGGCGCTCTCGGCCTTCAGCCGGTCGGTCTCCGCCTCCACCGTGGCGGTGACGAACTCCAGGCAGGCCTTGCTCAGGGCGGGGTCCGGCTTGTCCTTGCGCAGCTGGACCATGCACATCATCTCGACTTCCGGGAAATCGAGCGCCTTTTCGACAATCAGTCGAACCTCGCCGGCCACAGCCGCGCTGGTGTTGGCGGCGATCTGCTGGGAATAGCCGCCGCCGCTGAACTGTGCGCCCGTGCCGGAACCGGCGGTCATGTTGAAGGTCTGGTTGGCCGCGACCCCCTGGATCCAGGTGAGGTTTTGAGCCGCCGTGGCGGCGGCCGCCTTGGCCTGCTGCAGAATGGAATTGGCCGCCAGGCAGGCCTGCACCGCGGCATAGGTCGCGTCGGCCGGAGCAGGCATCGGGTTGGGCGCCGGGTCGCAGGTGACGGTCGCCGAGGCCGTCGTGTAGGCTTGCTGGGCCCGGACGACGGCCGCGTCCTTGGCGCTCTTGTCGTCGGCGGCCGATTGCACCGCGGCCAAGACGGCGGCGGGATTGTTGTTGACGGCCGAGGCGCTGCCACCCGTGATCACCGTCGAGGGCGGGCGCATGACCCCGGTCAGTTGCTCGATGGCCAGCACCGCGACCATCGCCCGCTGGTCCCGCGCCGCCTGGATGATGAACTCGTCCTGGCTGATCGCCCCGCTCAGGTAGCGCTCGCAGGTCCGGTACATCGACTCACGGAGCAGGTTGACGGTCTGGGTCCGCTCGAAACTGGCGCCGGACTCGCTGATGGCCAGCGCCCCGCCGGCCTGGACCTCAGGGCTGGCGCTGCCCGCGTAGCCGAGGTTGCCGCTGCCGCCGACGCTCATGGCCACAAAGGCGTCCGGCGGCGCCTCGGCGCAGAACTGCAGGCGATTGACGGTGACCTTCTCGCCGTTGACCGTCTGGATCGTCGGCGCGAGGCTGGTCAGGATCGCCCGTTGCTTGGCGTCGATGAGGATGGCCTCGCCGGTATTGGGCGCCAGGTCGATCCGGT
>JAUMCZ010000264.1:0-5564 GCA_032122215.1 Caulobacter sp. | reverse complement strand
CCTCGACGGTCACCGACTGCCGGCCCGTGGCCTGAACGTCGATCTCGGTGCGGCCGAGGCAGGGCAAGACCCAGGCCGCCTTGCCGGTCAGCAGGTGGGTGCGGTTGAGCTTGGTGGCGATGTTGACGGTCAGGTCGAGCATCTTGAGCGCCGGGTAGGTCAGGGCCGGATCCGGCGCGGCGACGGCGAAGTTGCCGCCGAGCGCGATCATCGCCTTCACCGTCCCCTCGCGCATGGCCTCGATGGCCTCGGCGACGGTGTGGCCGTGGGCCGTGGGCTGCGTGAACCCGAACACCCGCTCCATCGAGGCCAGAAGGGCCGGCGAGGGCTTTTCGGTGATGCCGACCGTGCGGTCGCCCTGAACGTTGGAATGGCCGCGCAGCGGACAGATGCCCGCGCCCGGTCGTCCGATGTGGCCCCCGAGCAGCAGGAGGTTCACCAGTTGCTGCACCAGGCTGGAGGCCGAGCGATGCTGGGTCAGGCCCATGCCGTAGCAGAGGATGATGGCCTTCGACCGCTGGTAGATTTCGGCGGCCTCTTCCAGCTCGGCCCGGGTCAGGCCGGAACGCCTCTCGATCCAGTCCCAGTCGGCGGCAGCGACATGCGCGGCCAGGGCGTCGAAGCCGGTGGTGTGCGCGGCGATGAAGTCGTGGTCCAGCGCGTCCCGCTCGATCAGCAGCTTCATCAGACCGGTCAGCACGGCGACGTCGCCGCCGACCTTCAGCTGGTAGTAGCGACTGGCGATGTCCGTCCCGCTCAGGGTCAGCATCTCGACCGGATCCTGCGGACTGGCGAACTTCTCCAGCGCCCGCTCGCGCATGGGGTTGAAGACCAGGATCGCGGCCCCGCGCCGGGCGGCCTCGCGCAGGGTGGTCATCATCCGCGGATGGTTGGTGCCGGGATTGTGGCCGAAGCTCAAGATACAGTCGGCGTGGTCGAAGTCCTCCAGGCTGACCGAGCCCTTGCCCAGGCCCAGCTGCTCGGCCAGGCCGACGCTGGTCGGCTCGTGACACATGTTGGAGCAGTCGGGGAAGTTGTTGGTCCCGAACCGTCGGCCGAAGGTCTGGAACAGGAAGGCCGCCTCATTGGAGGCGCGACCGGAGGCATAGAATTCACATTGGTGCGGGTCGGGCAGGGCGCGCAGGGCCGCCCCGATCGCCGTCATCGCCTCGTCCCAGCTGGCCCGGACGAACCGGTCACTGGGCGGATCGTAGCGCAGGGGCTCGGTGATGCGGCCGAGGTTCTCCAGGTCATGGTCTGACCATTTCCACAGCTCGGCGACCGTATGGGCGCCGACCACTTCCGGCGTGGCGCGGTGGGAGGTGGTCTCCCAGGCGACGGCTTTCGCACCGTTTTCGCAGAACTCGAACGAGGAGGTGTGTTTCGGATCCGGCCAGGCGCAGCCGGGACAGTCGAAGCCGTCCGGCTGGTTGGCGTCGAGCAGCGCCTGACCGCCCCTGGCCACCGTGTCCTGGTCGGCGAGCGCCCCGGCAACGGCCTTCAGCGCGTCCCAGCCGCCGGCAGGGTGGGTATAGGGCTTAACGCCCGGAATCTTGCTGGAGCCGCTCACGATGCGATCCTCTCAGAACCGGAAAAGACCGTGAAGCCATCCGCCCGAGCCAGGGCGATGAGGGTCAGGTTCGACTCTTCGGCCTTGCGCAGGGCCAGGGCCGTCGGCGCGGAGATGGCGGCGAGGATGGGAAACCCGGCCACGGCGGCCTTCTCGACCATCTCGTAGCTGCAGCGGCTGGTGACCAAGCATAGCGGGCCGCCCAGCCCCGCGCGGGCGGCGGCCCCGATCAGCTTGTCGAGGGCGTTGTGGCGCCCGACATCCTCACGGACCAGCACCAGCGTCCCGTCGGCGCTCGCCAGCCCGGCGGCATGGGCGGCGCGGGTCAGATTGCCAAGCGCCTGTTGATCTTCCAGCGCCGCGAAGGCTTTGGCGATGGCCCCGGCGGGGATGATCGGCCCATCGGCCAGGGTCTCCAGCGGCCGCACGGCGGCGGCCAGCCGCTGCACCCCGCACAGACCACAGGAGGAACGGCCTTCCATGGTCCGGGCGCGGGCCTTCGCCTTGCTGGCTCTTGCCCCGGCGGTCAGGCGGATGTCGACCTGCACCCCCTCGGCCACGACCTCGACGGACACGCCGGCGATCTGATCGATCGTGGCGATGCGCTCGCTGAGCGTGAAGCCGACAGCCAGATCCTCGACATCGGCGGGCGTGGCCATCAGCACCGCATGCGGGCGGCCGTCATAGACGATGCCGATGGGGGCTTCGTCTGCCAGGGCGCGGTCGATGGCCTGGTCCGTTCCTGCGCGCCATTGGCGGGCGGGACGCACCTCGGTTGTCGGGGGAAGCAGGAACATGGGGTAAGGTTACGCCTATGGTCGCGCGCGACAAGGCGGCGAACACGGCGCCTCTTTGATCCCAAGCGGGGGACAGTTGAGCTGGCTAGCCGTTGCCCAGAAGTTCATCCGTATGCTCGCCCAGCTTTGGTGACCGCACCGCCGGCATCCGTTGTCCGTCGATCCGGATCGGCGCCGCCAGCATCTGCAGGCCCTGCGGCCGGTCAGGATGGGCGATCACATCGCGCATCCCCACTTCGGCCACGAACGGGTTGTCCAGCGCCTGGAAGACGTCGTTGACCGGGCCGAACGGCACGCGACCGGCCAGCAGGGCGGTCCATTCGGCGTTGGTGCGGGTCTCGAACAGGGCGTCGATCGCCTGGGTCAGGGCGGCGAGGTTGGTTCGCCGCGCCGCGAGGTCCGTGAACCTCGGATCCGCCGCCAGATCCGGCCGCTGCGCCAGCGCGCACAGCTCCAGCCAGAACTTCTGGGTCATGCACATCAGCTGGCCATAGCCGTCGGCGGTCTTCACCCGCTGTACCGGGGCCAGCGACGGGTGGGCGCCGCCCGGAAGGCGGGTGGTGGCATGGACCTCGTTCATGGCCCAGACGGCGGGATAGCTGAGCTGGTGCAGTGCCACGTCGAACAGGCTGACGTCGACATCACAACCGACGCCGGTCGTCCGCGCCGACAGCAGGGCGCTGACCACCGCGAAGGCGAAGGTCGCCCCGCTCATGAAATCGATGATCGAGACCCCCATGCGCGAAGGTGGCCCGTCCGGCTCGCCGGTCAGGCTCATGAGCCCGCACTCGGCCTGCATCGGATAATCGTAGCCCGGCCAGGCCTCGCGGCTGTTTCCCCGGCCGTAGGCCGACAGGCTGCCGCAGACGATCGCCGGGTTCACGCCCTTCAGGGCCTCGTAGGTGAGGCCCAGCTTCGCCGGCTGGTCGCCGCGCAGGTTGTTGATCACCACCTCGGCCGACGCCACCAGCCGCTCGAACGTCTCCCGCTCGGCCTTGATGTCCAGGGCCACGCTCTTCTTGTGGCGCGAGAAGGTCTGGAAATACTGGCTGTCGTGCTCGCCCAGCAGATAGGGCCCGGTCGGCCGCGAGGCGTCGCCGCCCAGCTCGACCGACTCGACCTTGATCACCTCGGCGCCGAGCTCGGCCATCAGCAGGGTGGCGTAGGGCCCGGCCCCGAAATGCTCGAGGGTGAGGACGCGCACGCCCTCCAGGGGTCGCCTCACCAGTAGGCCTCCATGATTTCGCGGGCCCAGCCGGGTTCGCGCACCTCGCCCCGGGGCAGAAAGCCGGTCAACACCGGCTTGATGTCCAGCACCGGGGTGCCGTCGATGGCGTCCAGTCCGTCGACGATGACCTCGCGGCCCTCGACGGCGACGATCGAACAGACGGTGACGCCCAGCCGGTTGGGCCGGTTCTTGCCGCGCTGGGCGAAGATGCCGACCAGTGGCCAGTCGGGGTTGCCGCGCGGCCGGCGGGCCCCGCTGACGATCTTGTCGTCGGTCACCTTGTCGAAGACGAAGATGATCTCGGCGTGGGAAAAATCAGCCAGGCCGGCAAGGCTGTCTTCCGGCAGATGCTCGGCAAGCACCAGGCGCGCGCGGCTCCGGCCCCAATCGTCGTCGACGGCTTCGGCGCGGCCGCCCCGGACCGTGGCGACGGGGGTGAGGGTGAAGGTCATGCGCTCCCCTTGATTGACGGGGTTCGCTTAGACCCGGCGGCCCGTGTCGGCAATGCGACGACCGGAACTTGGCGGCCGCGAGCGTGGTTTCCATGGCCAGGAGAACCACCATGCGTCCGATCTTCAGCGCCCTCGCCGCCCTGACCCTTGCCGGGTCTCTTGCCGCCTGCGCCACCCCGACGACCTATGGGCCACAGGCCGATTCCCGGAGCGTCGGCTTCAGCGACTACCGGATCGAGAGCGGGCGATACAGGGTCAGCTTCCAGGGCGGACCCGGCGCCCCGCCTGAACAGGTCGCCGATCTGGCCCTGCGCCGGGCCGCCGAGGTCGTGGTCCGCGACGGCTACGACTGGTTTCGGGTCGTCGACCGCATGGGCGAACGCACCGGCTCGCGCGGCGGCGGAACCAGCATCGGTATCGGCGGCGGCTCGGGTGGCTATCGCTCCGGCGTCGGGGTGGGGATCGGGACGACCTTCGATCTCTCGGGCGGGCCGGCCTATCGGCAGACCCTTGAGGTGCTGGCCGGCAAGGGGCCCAAGCCTGAGGGGGCATATGATGCCCGGGATGTTGCGGGCTAGGTGTCGAAGCTTTGAAGGTTGTTCACCCGGGATCGGGTTGAGAGAGTGGGGTTGCGAAGCTCCAACCTCTAGACCGCTAATCGTGTTGAACAGGGCTGGACGGTGCAGGCGGCGGCTGAGGCAGCCGGCCCGGCATCGTCTCGGGGACGAGCGAAGGCATCACGACCGCAGATCGGCCCCGAGACGATGTCCGCGCAGGATCGCGGACGATGTGGTCAGGCGGATCGAGGCTCTTCGCAGGGACCGGCTGACCGGCCCGGCAATCGCGATCAGGCTTGGGATGGCCTGATCGACGGTCGGGTTGATCCTGCGCCGACCGGGGCTTGGCCGGCTGTCGGCGCTGGAGCCCAAGGCGCCGGCGCTACGCTACGAACGCTCTGCTCCCGGCGAGATGATCCATCTGGACATCAAGAAGCTGGGCCGGATCAACGGCGTGGGTCACCGCTTTACTGGACGGGGTCCAGGAACCCACAACCTCGGCAAGGGCCGGGACTTCCTGCATGTTTGCATCGATGACGCCTCCCGGCTTGCCTACACCGAGATCCTGACGTCCTAAGGCCAGCAGGACACCACCGCCTTCCTCGAACGCGCCCTGGCCTGGCTGCGCCGCCACGGCGTCATCGTCGAGCGGGTGATGACCGATAACGGCTCGGCCAACCGCAGCAAGCTCTTCGCCGCCGCCCTTCGCACAGCCGGAGCCAGGCGCGTCCGCACCAGGCCCTACACGCCAAGAACCAACGGCAAGGCAGAACGCTTTATCCAGACTTCGCTGAGGGAGTGGGGTTACGCACAGCCCTACACCTCGTCAGACAAACGAGCGGCCGCCATCAAGCCCTGGACCGACAACTACAACCTCAGCCGACCTCACTCCGGCATCAAAGGCCTCACACCATGGCAGCGTGTGAACAACCTTCTTGGAAACGACAGCTAGGCGGCGCC
>JAUMCZ010000263.1:15048-16033 GCA_032122215.1 Caulobacter sp. | reverse complement strand
ATGTGGGACGCGGCGTATCTCAGCATCGCGGCCACGGTCGATGGCGGACTTGTCGTCGCCGCAGATGGCTATGGCGCTACGGGCATCGGGCGGTTCGATGCCCAGGGCAATCTTCTGGATGTCTCGGCGAGCAACCTGAACAATCTGGAGATCGAGGCCCTGCCGGATGGAGGCTTCGTTCTCGTCGGCCAGATCGGCGATGTCATCGGCCGCTCGCTCTTCCTTCAACGCTACAATGCCGCCGGCGACCAGGTCGCCAACATCCTGTTGGCCGAGGAGCATTATTTCTCCGATGTCGCCGTGCTTGCCTCCGGCGACATCATCGTCGTCTATGAGGACGCGCGGTCCGACGTCTTCACCCAGCGGGTCAGCGCCCAGACCAACACGCTGATCGGAAGCCCGGTTCAGGTTCCGGCCGCCGCCGCCTACGAGATGGAGCCCCAGATCGCGGCCCTTGTCGGGGGCGGCTACGTCGTCACCTACTTCAGCTACGGCGGCGCCAGCACCGTGGTGGCCCAGGTCTACGATGCCGCAGACTTCCCCGTCGGCGGGTTGATCAACCTCGACAGCAGCAACAACGATTCCCGCTCCACCCACTCGGTCATCCCCCCCCCCGATGGCGGCTTCTACATCGGCTGGGGCGGCGCCGACGCCAGCGGCGACATGAACGTTTACGCCCGCCGCTTCGACGCCTTCGGCGCCCCGGCCGGCGACGCCTTCAGGTTCAGCGTCGCGACTGCGGGGAACCAGTATGTCAATACTCAGAACTACGGCGGGCCGTTCCTGACCATTACCGAAGGCGGTCACCTGGTGATGACCTGGGAGGAAGGCGCCAGCGGCCTGTACCGCGTCTTCGACCTCACCCGGGCCTTCGAAGGTTACAAGGGCGGCAGCCCGATTCCGCTGCCCATCACCTGGGACGACGGCGGCGGCCCGGTCGCGACCCTGTTCGTTCTCAGCGGACTGCCGGATGGCGCCCTGCTGT
>JAUMCZ010000263.1:0-15038 GCA_032122215.1 Caulobacter sp. | reverse complement strand
TCCGCCGGAACCCCGGACGGGGCCGGCGGCTGGACCTTGCAGCCCGGCGACCTCGCCGGCCTCACCGTGACTCTGCCGGCCGACTACGATGGGACCTTCACCCTGCACGTCGCGGTCGAGGACTCGGCCGCTGGCCTGTGGACCGCCTCTCACGGCGTGACGGTGTTCGACAACGTTCTTCTCGACCCCGTGGTTTTCGCGGGAACCCCCGGCGAGGACGTTCATGGCGGCGGGGGGGCCGCCGACCAGCTCAGCGGGGCCGCGGGCAAGGACACCCTGAGCGGTCTGGCCGGCGACGACCTTATCGACGGCGGTGACGACAACGACCTGCTATATGGCGGCGACGGCGCCGACGACCTGGTCGGCGGCCTGGGTGGCGACATCCTCTACGGCGACGCCGGCGCCGACGAACTGCATGGCGGCGACGGAGCCGACAAACTGTATGGCGGCACGGGCCAGGACCTCCTCAACGGCGGGACCGGCAACGATCGCATGGACGGGCAGAGCGACATCGACACCCTGAACGGCGGGGCCGGCAACGACTATCTCGACGGTGGCCTGGGGGCCGACATCCTGCGCGGCGGCGCCGACAACGACCTCTACATCGTCGACGACGCCGGCGATCAGACCATCGAGGCGGCGGGCGAAGGCTACGACATCGTCCGCACCACTCTCAGCTGGACGCTGGCGGCCGAACTGGCCGGGCTGGAACTTCAGGGGCTGACCAACGCCGCCGGAACCGGCAACGCCGGCGCCAACAACCTGCAGGGCAATGGCGGCGCCAACGTCCTGTCCGGCCTGGCCGGTGTCGACACCCTCAACGGCAATGACGGCGACGACATCATCATCGGCGGGGTCGGCAACGACCTGCTGCGGGGAGGCCTGGGCGCCGATACTTTCCGGGTCGCCCACGCCTTCGCCGGCGTTCTGGAAACCGATCAGGTCTATGACTTCTACGCCCCCGAAGGCGACACGGTCGATGTCAATGACAGCTATGTTCTGGTCTCGGCCTTCAGCAAGGTCGCCGGCCAGATGACCGTGACCTTCGCGGCCGGGATCACCACCCTGAAGATCGACGCCACCGGCGACGGCAAGGCCGACTATCAGATGAAGATCAACGGCGACCTCACCGGCGATACCGACTGGCTGGTGTAGCAGCCGCCAGGCGCCAAATCCTAAGCGGACGGCCCCTCGCTGATCACCTGCGGGGGGCGATAGCGTTCGACCAGGCTTTCCAGCTCCTGGGTGCGGGTGGCGCCGGCGACGTTGAGGCGGACGTACATCGCCTCGGCGCCCTTGTCCTTGGCGGCCTTCCAGGCCTTGGCGGCCGATTGCAGGCTGCCGGCCGCGCCGGCGCAGATAACATCCAGCGCCCCGTCCTTGCGACGCACGCAGACGAAGTTCCCCGCCATGGCAGGCAGGTCGGCCAAATCGCTGTTGAGCCGGAAGCGCAGCGGGACGCCATCGGCGCCTTCGAGTTCAATATAGTCGTTCACGGACTTCCTTTAGGCGTCGTCGCGTCTCATCGCCAGCGACTTTGCAGGATCATTGGTCTGTGAGGCGAAACCAAGACCTCAAAATCCCGTCCGAGCTGCTTTCCGCCAGGCCGCGACGGCCTGTCGCGCGACGGGCGGTCACGGTCCCGGCCGGTCTTCGCGGGTCTAGGGTGCCGACGCCTAAGGCCTCTGGATCGGCAGAGACGGCGAAGCGCCCGCATCATGCGCCCGCCACCCCTCTCCGAAAAACTAGGCCGCGATCTGCTGCTTCACCCGCTCGGCCAGCGTCTTGATGTCGATCGGCTTGGGCAGGAAGGACACCCCCTCCTCGCCTTCCAGCAGGTCGCTGAACTCGGCCTCGGCATAGCCGCTGATGAACATCACCGGCGCATCGCCCAGATAGCTCCGCGCCTTCTTGAGCAGGGTCGGTCCGTCCATGCCCGGCATGATCACGTCGCTGATCAACAGGTCGATGGTCCCGGCATGCTCGATGCAAAGCTCCAGGGCCTCCTCGCCGTCGCAGGCCTCGATCACCTCATAGCCGCGCGCCCGCAGCAGCCGAGCCGCCACCCCGCGCACGGCGTCCTCGTCCTCGACGAACAGGATGCGCCCGACACCCGACAGGTCGCGGGCCGGCTGGCGCACCGGCTTGACGACCTCGGCGACCGGCAAGGCCCCGGCTACCGGCGTATGCACCGGCAGGAAGATGCGGAACACCGCCCCCTGCCCCGGCTCGCTCTCGACGTGGATCCAGCCGTCCGACTGCTTGACGATGCCATAGACCGTGGCCAGGCCCAGGCCCGTGCCCTCGCCCACCGGCTTGGTGGTGAAGAAGGGGTCGAAGATCTTGCCCACGACCTCGGCCGGAATGCCGGGACCGTCGTCGCTGACCTCGATCAGGGCCATGTCGCCCATCGGCAGGCCCTTGTAGCCGAGGTTCGCCGCCTCGACATGGGTCACCCGCGCCGTGCGGATGCGCACCACGCCGCCGCTGCCCGCCGCCCGCACCGCGTCTCGGGCGTTGACGGCCAGGTTCATCACCGCTGTCTCCAGCTGGCTCTTGTCGGCCCGCACCAGAGGGAGGTTGCGGCCGTACTCGGTGACCAGCTTGACGTCCTCGCGCAGCAGCCGACGCAGCAGCACCTCGAACTCGCTGATCAGCTCGCCCAGTTCCAGCACCTCGCGCTGCACCGTCTGCTTGCGCGAGAAGGCCAGCAGCTTGCGCACCAGGTCGGCGGCGCGAACCCCTGTCTGGCGGATCTCGTTGAGGCCGTCGTAGGACGGATCGCCGAGCGGATGCCGTTGCAACAGCTCGTCCAGCCGCAGCTGGATGGCGGTCAGCAGGTTGTTGAAGTCGTGCGCCACGCCGCCGGCCAGCTGGCCGATAGCCTGCATCTTCTGGGCCTGGGCCAGCTGCAGCTCGATCTGCTTCTGCTCGGAGACATCGACCAGATAGGCGGTCAGCCGCCCGCCCTGACGGTTCAGGTACAGGTGCCCGATCCGCGCGTTGTCATGCGCCAGACGCACCTCGAACGGCCCCGCCCGGCCCTCGGCGGCGCCAAGGCCGGCATCCAGCCTCGAGCTCTCGGCCACCAGCTCGCCGAACACCAGGCCCGGCTTGGAAGCCCCACCGGTGATTTCGCCCAGCGCCGTGTTGGCCTCGACGATCCGGGCCGTGAACACGTCCGCCCCGTCCAGCAGCGCCGCCCCGAACGGCGAGGCCGCCGCCAGCGCATCCAGCCCCGCCTCGTCGGCCGTCGGAATCGCCAGGGCCCTGGGGCTGATCTCGTTCGGCGCCGGAACCTGCGCCTGCACCGCCGCCAGCCGCAGCAGGAACCGGCCCGGACCCAGAGCCGCGACGGAAAGATCGCGGTCGCCGTCCTTCACCTTCAGGGAGGTCTGGGCAGGCAGCCCCCGACGGGCGCGGTTAAAGGCGCCGTACAGTCCGGCCGCCTGACCATTGCGCGGCAGCCGGCCACCGGCCCCCAGCTCGGCGGTCCAATGGTCATTGGCGACGATGATCTTGCCGTCCAGCCCGGCCACGGCCGCCGCCTCGGGCAGCGCCTCGACGACGGCTTCCAGCATCGGCGCGTCATCGGCCTCGACGGTGGCCCCGGAGGCGCGGAAGGCGATCAGCCCCAGGCAGGCGACGCCCGCCAGACCGATCAGCAACAGCAGCCCGGCCAGGGTCTCGACCCCGGCCTCGATCGCCGGATAGGCTGCGAACCCCACCGCCAGCACGAAGAACACCGCGGCCGCGCCCACCAGGGGATCGAACCGGAACTTCCGCTTTTCGCTCATGTCCGCTCGGGCCATGGGGTCCTTGGGGCTCGGGGCAATCGAATCACTCATTGGGGAGGATACTCCAAGCGGCGCGCGCAGCGCACAGCGCCCTTCTCCCGGCGAGCGGGAGAAGGAACTGGTAAAGACAGCTCATCGCAGCGTCGTCGCCCGCGCCGCCCGCTTCTGGCTCATCACGAAGCCGATGATCTTGGCCACCGCCTGATAGTGCGCCTCGGGGATGGCCTTATCGATCTCGGTCGTCGCATACAGCGCCCGGGCCAGCGGCGGATCCTCGATGACCGCCACCCCGCTCTCCTCGGCCAGCGCCCGGATCCGCAGGGCTAGGTCGTCCATCCCCTTGGCGACACATTCGGGCGCGGCCGTCTCCCCGGCCTCGTAGCGCAACGCCACGGCGTAGTGGGTCGGATTCATCACCACCACGGTCGCGTTCGGCACGTTCTGCATCATCCGCCGGCGCGAGACTTCCATCTGCATCTGCTTGCGCTTTGCCTTGATGTGGGGGTCGCCGTCCGACTGCTTGTATTCGTCCTTCAGCTCCTCGCGGCTCATCCGCATCCGCTTCATGAACCGGGCCCGCTGCCACAGCCAGTCGCCGCCCGCCGTCACCAGCATGAAGGACAGCACCGCGAAGAACAGCGCCTTGGTCAGCGCCATGGTCACCGGCAGCATGGCGGCCGGGTCGGCAGCGGCCAGCGCCTGCATTTCGTGGGCGTGAGGCTTCAGGACCAGCCAGGTCACCGCCCCGGTCGCCGCGATCTTCAGAAAGCTCTTGATGAACTGCACCAGGCCGTCGGGCCCGAAAATGCGCTTGAAGCCCTCCAGCGGGCTGACCTTCTTGAAGTCGGGCTTCACCTTCTCGCCGGTGAACAGCAGGCCGTGCTGCACCAGATTGCCGGCCATCCCGGCCAGGGCCGCGGCCACCATCACCACGATCAGGGCCGGCATCGCGGCCATCGTCGCCTGCTGGGCGATGCCGACGCCGCCAGTGCCTGACAGGTCCATGGCCTCGGGGTGGGCGATGAACGGCAACAGCTTTTCCGTCATGTCCGTCGCCAGCCAGCCGCCGCCCATCAGGATCACCCCGGCCACCGCGGCCAGGCTGAACAGCTGCGGCAGGTCCTGGGTCTTGGCGACATCGCCCTTCTTGCGGGCGTCCTCGAGTTTCTTGGCTGTTGGTTCTTCTGTTTTCGAGGAAGCGTCTTCGTCCGCCATGGATCAGCCCCCCGTTCCGGCGAAGACGCTGATCAGCTCGCGGTAGCGGCTGACCCAGACCATGCCGACCAGGCCCAGCGAGAGGGCGAAGATCGACAGGCCGAAGATCACGGCCAGCGGCGAGGTGACGAAATAGATCTGGAACTGCGGCATGATCCGCCCGACCAGTCCGGCCGCCAGATTGAAGATCAGCGAAAACACGATCACCGGCGCCGACAGCTGGATGCCCAGCGCGAAACTGCCGGCCATCGTCTGCACCGCCAGGGTCCCGGCGTCGACGACCGGAATGCCGGCCTTGCCCAGCGGGAACAGGTCGTAGCTGTTGACCATGGCCCCGATGAACATGTGGTGCAGGTCGGTGGTCATGATCAGCACCACGCCGATCAGCGACAGGAAGGTCGACAGGGTGGCGTTCGGCTGGCCCAGCATCGGGTTGGCCGTCTGGGCGAACCCGAGGGTGGTCTGGATCGACACCACTTCCCCCGCCGTCGCCAGCGCCGACAGGAACAGACGCAACATCATGCCGATGGTCAGCCCGATCAGCACCTCGCGGATCACCTGCAGCCCGACATCGCCCATCGTCGCCGGCACGAAGACGTTGCGCGCCGCCAGCGGAGCCAGGACCATACACATGAGCAACGCGAACGACAGGCGAATGCGCGGCGGCACGCTCTGCTCGCCGATCCCCGGAATCAGCATGACCATCGCCCCGACCCGGGCGAAGATCAGCCCGGCGGAATAGACCTGGGCGGCGGTGGCGTAGGCTTCCACCTGGCGCCCTACATGCCGGCGATGCGGGCGGCGATATTCTTCATGAAGCCGTTCATCAGCGCGCCCATCAGCGGCAGGAACAGCAGCAGGGAGACGAAGATGGCGACGATCTTGGGCGCATAGACCAGGGTCGCTTCCTGGATCTGCGTCAGCGCCTGCATGAGGCCGATCCCCACCCCGACGATCAGCCCCACGATCAGGACCGGCGCCGACAGCTGGATGGTCAGCCAGATGGCGTCACGACCGACGTCAAGCACCTCAGCGCCGTTCATGGGAAAGCCTCACGAGTGGGAATCGAAAACGAGGCTCACCATTGGGTCGTTATGGTTAACGGGTGTTTACCCTGTCGCCTCTGGGCCTGTGGCGAAACGTCATGATAGCCTTTGCGGCGAACTGACTTTGGGGGGCGTCATGGGTTGGCGAATGCTTGCAGCATCGGGATTGGCGGCCATCGCCACCCTGACGGCCACAGCCGCCAACGCCGGCGACTACCGCATCGTCAGCTTCGACAAGGACCTGATGTTCGCCGTCGATCTCGGCTCGATCAACCGCAAGGGCGAGCACCTGGAAGCCGCCTACCTGACCGTCTTCAAGCCGGCCGAGCGGACGGACGGCGGTGACTACAACTACACCGTCGTCGTCGCGGACTTCGATTGCGGGGCCCAAACCTACCGGCACATCGCCCTCGCCGGCTTCTCCGCAACCCACCGGGAGGTCTTCGCGGACAGGGGCGCCTCGGAGTGGTATCCGGCCGAGCCGGCCTCCACCATGTCCCTGGTCTTCGAAGCCGTCTGCACCCCCTCGCAACTGCCGGACGACATCTACGACAGCTCGATGGCAGAGCTCGCGGAACGGTTCCTGGCGCTTGAAGAAGAGTGAGATCGCGCACCGACCTCAGGTGATCGTCAGGATCACCTCGCCCCAATTGTTTCCGCGGGCGAAGCTGTGATCATTGTCGTTGGCGAAGACGAACAGTCGCCCGGCCCGCTCGAACGTCTGCCGCGCCTTCCCGTCGCCGATCAAGAAGACCTGTGACAGATCGCGGTCCAGCGCCCCCAGCAGGGCCAGCCACGGAAACTGCGGGCATCTGCGTCCCCCGAGCAGCCCGGCCGGATTGAAGTCGAACCCGTCGGCATCGGTCGGGATGAACAGGTCGACCCACCAGCCATTGACCTCGAAGCTCAGCGCCTGACCGGCCACCACATCGACCCCGGTGTCGATCCAGCGACAGCGCGGATCGATCTTCAAGCCGGTGGCCGGATCACCTTCAGCCCGGCACATCTCGTCCATCGCATGACCCTCCCCATCGGTCGCCGCCCAGTAACAATCGCCGCCGTCCAGGCCGTCAATCACAATCGCGACGCGAAGCGCGGCCCGATTCCCCCGTAAATGCGCCATGCTTCACGACAACGCGTCCTCGCGTTGCGAGCGATCACCCCTTATGCTCCCCGTCGTGGGGCATGCTGCGCCCCGTCGCCTGACCAGAGACAATGCTCCTTATCGCCTGCGCCGTGGTTCTGCTCCTCGTGGTGCTCAACGGCGTCTTCGCCATGTCTGAACTGGCGGTCGTCTCCTCCCGTAAAGCCAAGCTCCAGTCCCGCGCCGAAAAGGGCGACGAGGGCGCCGCCGAGGCGCTGCGGCTGGCCGAGGACCCGACCCGCTTCCTGTCGGCCGTGCAGGTCGGTATCACCCTGATCGGCATCCTGGCCGGCGCCTACGGCCAGGCGACCATCGCCGGCGAGCTGGCCAAGACCTTCGCCAAATACCCGGCCATCGCCGAGTACAGCCACGTCATCGCCACCGGCATCGTTGTCGTGGTTCTGACCTACTTCTCGCTGGTGCTCGGCGAACTGGCCCCCAAGCGCTTCGCCATGATCTACCCGGAAACCATCGCCGGCATCGTCGCGCGGCCGCTGTCGTTGATGGCCCGGGCGATGCACCCCTTCGTCAGCCTGCTGACCTTCTCCACCGCCGGCCTCCTGCGGATCATCGGCGTCAAGGACGACAGCGGCGAGGCCATCACCCAGGAAGAGGTCGAGACCGTCCTCGCCGAGGGCGCCAACGCCGGCCTGATCGAGCCTGAGGAACAGTCGATCATCGCCGAAGTGATGCGGCTGGGTGACCGCCCGATCCGTGTCGCCATGACCCCGCGCAAGGACGTCTACTGGATCAGCCTGGCCGACACCGAGGCGACCCTGAAGACCGAGATCCGCTCCTGTCCCTACAGCCGCATCGTGGTGGCCGAGGGCATGGACATCGACGAGCCGGCCGGCATCGTCCACAAGAAGGCCCTGCTCGACCGGGTCCTCGACGGCGGCGCTCTGGACCTCGCCACCCTCGTTGTCACCCCCCTCTACATCCCTGAAACCACCAGTGTCCTGAAGGCCCTGGAACTCCTCAAACAGACGCCGCACCACATGGCCATCGTGGTCAATGAGTTCGGCGCCCTGGAAGGGGTCGTCACCGCCATCGATATCCTCGAGATGATCGCCGGCGACTTCCCGGAAAGCCATGACGAGGACGCGTCCAAGTCCATCCTCAAGCGGGAGGACGGCAGCTGGCTGGTCGACGGCCGCGCCGATCTCGACGACCTGAACAAGGAACTGGGCCTCAACATCGATGACGACGGCGGCTTCCACACCGCCGCCGGCCTGGTGCTGCAGCGACTGGGCCACCTGCCCAAGGAGGGAGAGACCCTCTCCTACGGCGGCTACAAGATCGAGATCGTCGACATGGACGAGCGGCGCATCGACAAGCTGCTGTTCAAGAAGCTGACGCCAAAGGCCAAGCCGAAAGCCGAATGATCCGGCCATACCCGGAATTGGAAAAAATCCTCACGGGCCTCGCCTCGGGGCCGGGAAAGGGCGGTCCGCCGCTGATCGGGGTGTCAGGCTGCCAGGGGTCGGGCAAGACCACCCTGGTGAAGGCCGTCGCGGCGGCGATCGGGGCGGCGCACCTGTCGCTCGACGATGTCTATCTGACGCAGCAGGAACGTCGGCTTCTGGGCCTGTCTCACCACCCCCTTTTGTCTACCCGTGGTGTGCCGGGCACCCATGACATTGTCCTGCTTTTGTCGGTCATTGACGCCCTGTTCTCCGCCGGCCCGGGCAGCCGCACCCCGCTTCCCGCCTTCGACAAACTGGCCGACGACCGCCTCCCGCCGGAGGCCTGGCCCGTCTTCGAAGGTCGCCCCACCGCCATCCTCATCGAGGGCTGGTGCCTCGGCGCAACGCCACAAACCCCTGAAAACCTTGTGATTCCCGTCAACAACCTCGAGCGGGACGAAGACCAGGACGGCCGCTGGCGGCAGGCGATAAATCGCTTCCTCGCCGGCCCATATGCTACAATGTTCAGCCGCTTCGATAAGCTCCTGCACCTGCGCGCGCCCGGTTTCGACGTCGTCCAGGCCTGGCGAGAGCAACAACAGGCGGGACTTCTTGGGCGCGCACTGTCGTCGGAGGAAAAGGCGGCGCTGGCCCGCTTCATCCAGCACTATGAACGCCTGACCCGCCACATGCTGGCCGGCGGCGTCATGCCCGGCCTTGTCGTCCAACTGGACGCCAACCGCCGCCCCGTGTCCGCCCCGCAGGAATCTCGTTAGCCTCGCCCCATGCACGATCTCGCCCGCCTGCTTCTGACCCTGGCCCTGGCCGGTACGGTCGTGACCTTCCTGGGCAGCCTGATCCTGTGGGCGACCAATGAGGAGCGCCGGATCGGCGCGGCCCTGAAGCGCGTGCTGGGCGGCCCCTCCGAGGCGACCATCATCGCCAGAGGGCGGGCCCGCGGGGCCGGTCTTTCGGTGACCACGGGCCTGTTCGCCACCGCCTGGGACAAGGGGGACTGGTGCATGGTCTACCGCCTGGACGAGGTCACCGGCGCAGAACTGCTGATCGACGGCGAGGTCGCCGCCCGCGTCTTCCGGGGCGAGAACCGCAAGGCCCTGGACCGGGTCCCCGCCACCGCCCGCGAGGTCACCCTGCGGCTGGTCTTCGACGATCCGGTCAACGCCGACTTCGACCTGCAGCTCTGGGCGGCCGGCGACGAGACCCGCCGCGACGCCCCGACCGCCGCCTCCTGCGCCCAGGCCGCCAACCAGTGGCTGGCCCGCGTCGAGGCCATCGTCCGCCGTCCCCGCACCGCCCCGGTCGTCTCCGCCTCGCCGCCGCCCCCCGCCCCCAAGGTCGCCAGTCGGGCGCCGCCCCCGCCGCCGCCCGCTGATGACCAGGCGCCGCCCTGGGACGAAGACGAGGATGTCGATGATCCGGACGACGCCCCCGACCTCTTCGACGCCGACTACCCGGACGAAGACCCCGACGGTAAAAGACATAATTGACAGCGTAAATAACAACGCGCACCCTGCCCTCGCTCACGGGAGAGCTGAACCATGTCTATGCTGATCGCCGCCGCCGCCGTCTTCGTCCTGATCCACCTCCTCATCTCCGGCACCCGCCTGCGCGGGGTTCTGGTCGGGGTGGTCGGCGAGCCGGCCTACATGGGCCTGTTCTCGGTCGCCTCCCTGGCGGTCATCGTCTGGCTCGCCATGGCCTACGGCGCCGCCAGCGGCACCGGACCTTTCCTGTGGGATGCGCCCCCCGGCGGCCGCTGGATCCAGGCCGGCATCCAGCTTCTGGCCCTGCTGTTCGTGGTCCCCGGCCTGCTCACCCCCAACCCGACCAGCGTCAAGCAGGAAGGCGCGATCGACAGGCCCGTGACCGGCATGCTGCGCATCACCCGTCACCCCTTCCTGTGGGGCGTGGTCATCTGGGCGCTCGGCCACCTGATGATGAACGGCGACGGCCCTGGCCTGATCCTGTTCGGCTCGATGGCCCTGCTGGGCGTGTTCGGGACCTACAGCATCGACGCCAAGCGCCTGGCCGCTATGGGCGCCCCCTACGAGGCCTTCATGGCCAAAACGGCCAACATCCCCTTCGCCGCCATCGTCGAGCGTCGCCAGCCCCTGAAAATCCTCGAGATCGGCTGGTGGCGACTGCTCCTGGCGGTCGTCATCTGGGCCGCCCTGCTCGGGGGCCACGGCATGATCTTCGGGGTCAGCGCCCTGCCTTGATCACAGCCGGGGCTTGAGCCAATCTTTCCCCGCAACGGGGAAACATCCATGCGCCTGGCCTTCATAACCGCCGCCGCCCTGCTGGTTTCAGGACCGGCCTTCGCCCAGGCTCCCAAGCCGCTGTTCCCCAGCCCGGCCGACGCCAACAAGGACGGCGTCGTCACCGACGAGGAACGCCTGGACTACCAGTCCGCCCGGCACGACAAGCGGCCGGTCAAGGAGATCGGGGTTGCAGCGCCCAAATCCTCCAGCGACGGCGTCAGCATCAAGCTGACTGAACCCGAGAACGAACTCGACAAGCGCGCGGTCAAGGCAAGCAGCTTCGAGGAAGCCCAGAACGCCCTGGCCGCGAAGGCAGCGGGAAACAACTAGCGCCGGGTCTGCCAGGCCAGCCAGACGGCGACCAGCGCAATGCCGATCGCCATTGCCTTGCGCACCTTCGCCATACCCGTCGTGCGCGCCAGAACCGCCCCGGCGCTGGCCGCGCCCAGCACAATGCCGCCGTGCACCAGGCCGCTGATGATCAGATGCCCGAGCCCGAACAGACCGGCCTGAACGGCGGGCGGAGCATAGCCCTCGCGCAGGAGCCCCGGCAGCAGGGTGACGTAGAACAGCGCCGCCTTGGGATTGAGGATGTTGGCCAGGTAGCCGCGCCAGACCAGCCGCGGCCAGCGAGCAGGCTCCGTCACCGCCGCCTCCGGTCCCGCGTCTTCCCCGCGCCAGCTGTCCCAGGCCAGCCACAGCAGGTAGCCGACCCCGGCCCAGCGCAGGATTTCCCAGGCCGGCGGCCAGGCCAGCAACAGCGGCGTCAGACCCAGCACCGACGCCACCAGGTAGGTCGCCAGCCCAAGCTGGATACCCAGCACGGCCGCCCATCCGGCCATCCGCCCCCGATCCGCCGACAACGCCGCCAGATAGGCCATGTTCGGCCCCGGCGTCAGCTCGACCAGCACCATGGCGGCCAGAAAGGCCGGAACAACCGCCGGATCCAGCGGCCAGGTCATCGGGTCACAGCGCCTCTTCGACGGCGGCCTTGATTTCCGGATCGAGCGGGTCGGTGCGGGGCCCGAAGACGTTGACCAGCTTGCCGTCCTTGCCGACCAGCAGCTTGTGGAAGTTCCACACCGGCTCGGCCGGCTCGCCGACCTGCTCGACCGCCCACTTGTAGAAGGGATGGGCCTCATCGCCCTTCACATCGACCTTGCCGGTCATCGGGAAATCGACGCCGAAGTTCGTGCGGCAGAATTCGCTGATCTCGGCTTCCGTGCCCGGCTCCTGGCCCATGAACTGGTTGCAGGGCACGCCCAGCACCACGAAGCCCTTGTCCCGGTACTCGGCGTACAGCTTCTCCAGCCCGTCGTACTGCGGCGTCAGCCCGCACTTGCTGGCGACATTGACCACCAGCACCGGGTGGTCCCTGAACGTCGTCATCGGCAGCGGCTGGCCGTCAATGGCGGTAAACTCGAAGTCCCAGGCGTTGGTCATGGCGGCGTCTCCGGCTGCGATTTGAACGAGCATGGCCAGCTTTCGCCGGCCGGCTCAACTGTGACGTGGCGTCAGAACCCGGCCGCCTGTTCAACCGCCAGCGCCAGGTCCAGGGCGCGCGCCGCCTCCCCTCCCGTCACCACCGGGCGGGGCGACCGGCCCAGGACGGCATTGACGAAGCCCTGCACGCTGGTCCCCAGCGGGTCCCGGCCGGCCGGGGTCTCGGTGAAGTCCTGGTTCAAGGCAAACGGTGTGCTGTTCTTGAACTCGCGGGTGACAAAATCGATTTCGAGCACGCCCGAGGGATAGACGATCCGCATGGTCCGCTCCCGCGCCTCGGCGATCCGGGACGCCGTGAACACGGCGGTGAAGCCGTCCTCAAAACTGGCCTCGCCGGTGATCTCGTCAGCGTCGCCTTCCGCCTCGACGGTGAAGGGCTCGGCGTCGGTCAGGGCCAGGGCCAGGTCGATGTCGTGGATCATCAGGTCCAGCACCACCGACACGTCCTTGCTGCGGATCGACGGCGTCCCCTTGCGCACCGCCTCCAGCCTGAGCGGCTTTTCCGGAATGTCGAACAGGCCCATGGCCTGACTGACCACCCGCTCCTGATGCCCGCAGGCGAGCACGAGACCCGCCTTCGCCGCCGCCTGGATCAGGCGGTCGGCGTCCTCCAGCGTCGTGGCCAGGGGCTTTTCGACATAGACCGACTTGCCGGCCGCAAGACACTCCAGCGCCAGCCTGGCATGGGTGGTGGCGGGGGTCGCAACGGTGACGATGTCGACCACCTTCAGCATGTCGCCCAGGTCACCGTAGGCCTCGGCCCCATACTGGTTCGCCATGTCGAAGCAGCGTTCGGGATGCAGGTCGTAGATTCCGACCAGCTCGATCCCGTCCATCTCGGCGTATTTGCGCGCGTGATAGCCGCCAAACACGCCCGAACCGACCACACCGGCTTTGAGAAGTTTCGTCATGGGCCGGGGTTTAGCGCAGTTCGCAGGTTTCGCGAACGCCCTGAAGCGCCTAAACGTCTGTTTGAAAACAATCCCGTAGCGATCCCGAGAGAGAGTCAGGAAACACCATGACCACGTCCCGCGAAGTCCGCCTCAAGAGCCGCCCCGAAGGCCTGCCCACCGCCGCCAATTTCGAGGTCGCCTCGGTTGAGCTGCCCGCACCCGGCTCCGGCGAGGTTCAGGTCCGCAACCACTTCATGTCGGTCGATCCCTACATGCGCGGCCGCATGTACGACCGCCCCTCTTACGTTCCCCCCTTCCAGATCGGCGAGGCCCTGCAGGGCGGCGCGGTCGGCGAGGTGGTCGCCAGCAATGACCCGGCCTTCGCGGTCGGCGACGCGGTGCAGTCGATGTGGGGCTGGCGCGAGGCCTTCAACGCCCCGGCCAACACCCTGCAAAAGCTCGACACCTCCAGCGGCCTGCCGCTGCAGGCCTTCCTCGGTGTCGCCGGCATGCCCGGCATGACCGCCTACGCCGGCCTGCTTCGCGTGGCCGGCCTCAAGGACGGCGACGTTGTCTTTGTTTCGGCCGCCGCCGGCGCCGTGGGTTCGGTCGTCTGCCAGATCGCCAAGATCAAGGGTCACACCGTCATCGGCTCTGCCGGCGGACCGGAAAAGGCCGCCTTCCTCAAGTCGATCGGCGTCGATCACGTCATCGACTACAAGGCCGTGCCGGACCTCAAGGCCGCCCTTCGCGAAGCGGCCCCCAAGGGCATCGACGTCTACTTCGAGAACGTCGGCGGCGAGCACCTCGAGGCGGCCATCGACTCGGCCCGCCCCTTCGCCCGCTTCGCCCTCTGCGGCATGATCAGCCAGTACAACGAGACCGGCGAGCCCAAGGGCCCGTCCAACATCATCCAGGCGGTCGGCAAGAGCCTGAAGCTGGAAGGCTTCATCGTCTCCAACCACTACGACATGCTGCCCGACTTCCTGCGCGACATGTCGGCCTGGATCGGTTCGGGCCAGCTGCAGTGGAAGGACACCGTCGACGAGGGTATCGACAACGCCGCCGGCGCCTTCATCAAGCTCTTCAAGGGCGAGAACATGGGCAAGATGCTGGTCAAGCTCGTCTGACCGGCAGCCGGCCCGGGCCTCGCGCCTGGGCCGGCGCCCTATTCCATCTCAAGAATACAGGTGGCCACGTCGCCGGCGATGGCCGCAAGCGCCTCGTTCGCGCCCTTGTCCACGGCCTTGCTATAGCCATCGGCGGTCGTGCTCATGCTGGTCAGGGCGCTCTCCTGGAAGGCTTCCGGAGCGTCCTCCAGGAAGGACAGCCAGGTCACGGCCAGCTCGGACATCGACCGATCGTCGCCCGGCTTGGCGTCACCCTCCGAAAGCTTGGCGAACAGGGTCGTCGCCGCGGCGCACTTTCCAGCCATCGCGGCCGAGGTGCTTGCCTTGACCTTCAAGGTGGTTTCGGCGGCGGACGCGGCCCCGGTCAGGGCGAACGCAAGCGTGGCGCCGATGGCAAGACGGATCAGAGTGCTGGACATAACGATATTCCCAATTGTGGTGGAAACATCGGTAGGTGACGGCATAGCCGTCTGCGCCCTCAAAAAAGGTGGGAAGTCAGTCGGCTGCTTTCAGCTCGGTCAGAGCCCATTTGTCGCCCTGCTTCTGAAAGCTCAACGCCACCCGCGCACCGGGCGCCTCCGGGGCGCCGGCCATGACATCCGCATAGCTGCGGAAGGTCGTA
>JAUMCZ010000262.1:0-11930 GCA_032122215.1 Caulobacter sp. | reverse complement strand
GGGCAGACGACGATGCTGCTGGAGGCTCTGGCCAGGGACTATGAGATATTGGCCGACAAGGCGATTCCGTGGCTGACCCGGCTGAAGACCAACAGCCGCATCCGGGGCGGCAAGTGGAAGCGAGGCGGGCCGCCGGTGCATGCCGTCGTCGTTTTCGACCGGAATCCCCTCCCCGCCCTCGGCGACGAGGCGACGCCGCACCCCTTCGTCTTCAACGGTCGGCAGTTCCTGAAGAAGGGCCTCCGGGACGCGTTTTCGAAGGCCACGGGGCTTCACACCAGACATAACCCCCTACACTCGACCGACAACGAGGCGGAGGCGCTGGGACATCTGGACCTCTATTTCACCCCCGAAGAGCGGGAGTCCTTGTTCCAGCGGCTGGAAGCCATCCGGGCGGAGATGACGTGAGAAAGCTCAAGCGCTGGTGGCGCGCCCGCAAGGCGGAAGCCGCCATCAAGAACAGGCGCGAGGCTGTTCGGGCGATGGTGGAGGGTGTGATCGGCGCCCCGGTCCGGCTGAAGGAACGCGGCAACCTCGGCCACGACAGCAACTACGACGTCTTCGCCGGCGACCGGCAGGTGGCCGTGCTGCGGCTGGTCAATCCGTTCAAGCAGCGGCCGACCCCGCCCCCCGGCATGCCGTTCCAGATCGAGGACGCCGCCCGCCGCCTTGACCACGAGTATGTCGCCCTGGCCCGCGCCGCCAGCATCGGCCTGGCCCCCGAACCCATCTGGCGGGCCGAGGACGCCATCCTTTGCCGGTACCTGCCCTATGAGACCCTCACCTCAAGGGCGCTGAAAGACCCCGACCGGGTCTGGGAGTACCTGTCCCAGGCCAGCGCGGCCCTCGACCGGCTGCATCGCGAGGTCGGCATGGCCCACATGGACGCGTCCCTGAGCAATGTGCTGTCCGATCCCGCCGGCAAGGCCTTCGCCCTGGTCGATTTCGAATACACCCCGGACGTCGGCGTCGGCTTTGCCGAACAGAAGATCTACGACCACCTGCGCCTGCTGCAGGCGACGGGCAAGTTCATCCCGGACCGATTGAAGGGCAATCACGCAGCCTGGTTCGAACAGCTCGCCGGCTACGTCGACGACGAGATGCGGGCCGCGCCGCTGGAGCGCATCCTGCCGGCGCTGAACCATGTGCTCGGTATGCCGGCCTATCGGGAGGCGGCACGGAAGATCCTTCCGCGCCTGACCTAGTCCCCCAGGGTCTTTCAAATCGGACGATGGCGATTGAACGCGGGCCCGGCTGATCCGCCCGCACGGCCGCGACATCCATTCCCAGGCGGAATACCAAGCGTACAATTTGGAATGTGATTTCCCTAAATAACAATCTCACGATGTTCATCCCGCCAATCGAGGCGGTGAGGGGACACTGTGATGACGTCTGGCGCCTTCGTCACCTGCTGGGGCAACAGCAATTTCCGCGACGACCAGCTGCTGGTCACCCAGAGCACCGCCGATCTGTCCAAGGTGACGGTTCCTGGCACGACCGTGAAGGCAGGCGACTGGATCCGCTCCCTGTCGACAGGGCCCGGCTGCTGGGCGATCGCGGCGACGGGCGTCAACGGGACCGGAACGCTCCTGTATCTGGATCCCAACAGCTGCATCGCGGACCTGGCGGATGAGAACCTGCTCAAGGGGACGATGGACCGGGCGATCTCCAGCATCACCCTGTCATCGAAACGCCCGGCCAACTGGCCGGGCGCCACGGCGCCGGCGACGCCCAGCCTCTGGCGCGGCTCCGTCCTCAGCGACCTGGGCGCGGCGTCGATCAACAAGAAGGTCAAGTCGCTCTGCGTCGGACTGGTCAAGTCCGTCCCCGGCGCGGGGCCGTTCCTCGGGCTTCTGGTGTCGGGCATCTGGCCATCGGGCAAGCCGTCGGACACCGAAATCTGGGCCGGCATGGAAAAATGGGTCGAAAGCCTGGTGAACGACCTGGGCGTTCAGGCCGCCGACAATGCCTACAAGGCGGAGATGGAAGGTCTCTTCAGCAGCCTCTCCCAGATCCAGTACGACATAGACAACAAGGCCCCTGAACTTGCCGAGCACTACGGCTACCTGCTGAACAGCATCACCGCCAGTTATCTTCCGAAAATGGACACCACCAGCGACGTGGTCACGGCCCAGACCCTGACCTTCATCACGGTCCTCGGCACGGTAATGATCGCGGTTCTGCGCGGCAGTTTCGTCTACGCCCAGGAGATATTCGGCAACACCGACGAGGTCGCGTTCAACCGGAAACAGACCCAGGCGGCCATCGCCACGGTCCGCAAGACCCTGTCGCGAGGGATCGCCTTCGCCCGTCAGAACCGGATGGGCAAGATCACCATCGAGTCCGGAAAGAACTGGGACCACACCCAGACCTGGTACCAGTTGAGCGACCCCTACGCGCAGACATATCTGGGTTACAAGGTCTCGACAGACTTCACCGGCACCAGCGAGGCAAGCGCCCACAGCACCGTCGTCAAGGACCAGTCGGTGTACACGGACCAGTTCGCCGGGCCGACCTTCGACGCCCTCTTCCAGCCGTTCCTCGACATCGCCAACGTCTGGACCTACTTCGACCAGGACCCTCCCGCCGACAAGGACTGGTCGCCGCCGACGGCGCCTCAGGTCGTCAAGATGGGTCCGTGGGGCGGCAACGACATGAGCCTGACGGGCGTCTTTTCGCCCGGCGAGGTCAACCACATGTCCGGGCAGTTCGACTGGCCGCCGTCGTCGCGCATCGTCAAGCTGGAGCTGTTCGATCTGACCAGCATCCGTCTGACGACGGCGGACGGCGCCGTCCGCCACATCGGGCCGACCAATGGAAAGGTTGTGCAGACCTTCGACCTGTCCAGCCCGGACCGCGCCATCATCGGCGCCTTCGGGGCCTGGGACACAGCGCTCAAGAGCCTGCAGTTCCGGACCAACTACAGCACCGGTTCCGGTGGCGTGGACTGCTTCGACCGGGGCAATCACCGCGGTAACAACGATAACGGCGACGGGCCCTATCCGTTCGCCTCCAACGGCTCGGACGGCGGCGACGCCATCCTCAGCGGCCTGTTCGGCTACACCGATGAAAACCCGAGCGACAGCTTCGCCCTGCGCGCGATCGGCTTCTACTGGACCTATCAGACCACTGTTGCCAGGCCAGGGTTCGGCGACGCCTGAGCCGGCGAGACCTGGCCGCTCAGATCATCCCGACAGTGCGCAGCTTGGCCCTTGGGTGAACCTCGCTCTGGCTCATCACGACGGTCTGGCCCCGGAAGCGTTCGATGATCGAGCGCACATAGGGCCGGACCATCGGGCTGGTCAGCAACACTGCGGCATCGCCCGCCAGGGCCGCCCGTTCGAAGGCCTCGCGGACGTTCTTGATGAAGTCCTGAAGCTTGGACGGGGCCATGGCCAGCTGCTTTTCCTCGCCATTGCCGATCAGGCTGTCAGCGAAGGCCGCCTCCCAGTCGGGTGACAGGGTGACGATCGGCAGGGCGCCGTCCTCGCCGCGATTGGCCCAGCACAGCTGACGGCCGAGACGCACGCGCACCGCTTCGGTCAGGGCGGTCAGGGAGGCCGTATGGGGCGCCGCCTCGGCGATGCCTTCCAGGATGGTGCCCAGATCGCGGATCGACACCCGCTCACGCAGCAAGGCCTGCAGGACGCGCTGCAGGGTCGAGGCGGTGATGACGCCGGGGATGAGTTCCTCGGCCAGCTTCTTCTGCTCCGGACCCAGTTCCCTGAGCAACTTCTGGACCTCGGCGTAGGACAGCAGGTCAGACATGTTGTCCTTGAGGATCTCGGTCAGGTGCGTCGTCAGCACCGTGGCCGGATCGACCAGGGTGTAGCCGCGGAAGGTCGCCTCTTCCTTCAGCGAGTCATCGATCCAGGTGGCAGGCAGGCCGAAGGCCGGCTCGCGCACATGTTCGCCGGGGATGTCGACCTGACCGCCGCGCGGGTCCATGGCCATCAGGCTGCCGATGCGGACCTCGCCGGCCCCGGTATCCATCTCCTTGATGCGGATGGCGTAGCCCTGGGTCGGCAGCCGCATGTTGTCGAGGATGCGGACCGACGGCATGACGAAGCCGAACTCGCCGGCGAGCGTCTTGCGAAGGGCGCGGATCTGGTCGGTCAGCTTGCGACCGTCCAGGTCGTTGATCAGGGTCAACAGGCCGTAGCCCAGCTCGATCTTGATGTCGTCGATGGCCAGCGACTGGCCGATCGGTTCCTCTTCCGCCTCTGTGGCGACCGGCAATGAAGAGATGTCGACCGGCGGCGGCAGCTTGGCGTTCTGCGCCCGGCGCCAGGCGAGATAGCCGGTGGCGACGGCCACGGCGATGAAGGGGATCTTCGGCATCCCCGGCACCAGGGCCATGATGCCGGCGGCGGCCGAAACCATGCCGAGGCCCACCGGGTTCATGGCCAGCTGGGTGACCAGCGCCTTGTCGGCGGCCCCGTCGACGCCGGCCTTCGAGACCAGCAGGCCGGCGGCGATGGAGATGATCAGGGCCGGCACCTGGCTGACCAGGCCGTCGCCGATGCTCATGATGGTGTAGGTGTTGAAGGCGTCGCCGATCGGGATCTTGTGCTGGATCACCCCGATCAGAATGCCGCCGATGACGTTGATGGCGGTGATGACCAGGGCCGCCACGGCGTCGCCCTTCACAAACTTGCTGGCGCCGTCCATGGCCCCGAAGAAGGTCGATTCCTGCTCCAGTTCCTTGCGGCGCAGCTTGGCCTGGTCCTGGTCGATGAGGCCGGAGGACAGGTCGGCGTCGATGGCCATCTGCTTGCCGGGCATGGCGTCGAGCGTGAAGCGCGCCGCCACCTCGGCGATCCGCCCCGAACCCTTGGTGACGACCACGAAGTTCACCAGGACCAGGATAGCGAAGACGATCACCCCGATGATGAAGTTGCCGCTCATCATCATGTGGCCGAAGGCCTCGATGACCTTGCCGGCCCCTTCCGTGCCCTCGTGCCCATGGCTGAGGATCAGCCGCGTCGACGCCAGGTTCAGGCCCAGGCGGAACAGGGTGGTGACCAGCAGCACCGTCGGAAAGGCGGTGAACTCCAGCGGCCGCTTGATCAGCAGAGCTGTCATCAGGATCAGGATGCTGCTGGTCAGTGACAGGGCCAGCAGCATGTCCAGCAGGAACGGCGGCACCGGCAGGATCAGCAGCACGATGACGCTGACGATGCCGATGGCCAGGCCCACGTCGCCACGCGCCACCCAGCCCCAGACCTGTCGGAGGGTCACGGGGTTGGAGGCGGAAATCGGGTGGGCGTCACTCATCTGGAAAGCTCACTAGGCGGCGTGGGAACCGAGACCGGCCTGCGGCGGCGGCACCGCCACGCCGGAGTCGCCGTATTCCTTCAGCTTGTTGCGCAGGGTGCGGATGGAGATGCCGAGGATGGTGGCGGCATGGGTCCGGTTGCCCGAGCAGTGGGTCAGGGTGTCGAGGATAAGCTGCTGCTCGACCTCGGCCACGGTCTGGCCGACGAGCGTGCGGGTGATCGCCTCGGCCGCCATCGAGGCGGTGCGGGCGACGGCCGTGTCCGGCGCGGGGGCCAAGGGCTGGCCGTCCGGCAGGCGGATGGCGAACTCCTCGATTTCCGAACCGGTCGACAGCAGCACGGCGCGGTGCATGGCGTTTTCCAGTTCCCGCACATTGCCCGGCCAGCGATGGGCAACGAGACGCTTGCGGGCCTCCGCTGAAAGCGGACGTTCAGGCATGCCGTTGGCCTTGGCGTACTTCTTCAGGAAGTGGTCGCAGAGCGCCGCGATATCACCCGGCCGCTCCCGTAGCGGCGGCAGCCGCAGGTTCACGACGTTCAGGCGGTAGAGCAGGTCTTCCCGGAAGCTGCCGTCCTTCACGGCCGCGGCGAGGTCGCGGTTGCTGGTGGCGAGTATGCGGATGTTGACCTTGACCGGCTTGGAGCCGCCGACCCGGTCGATTTCACGCTCCTGGATGGCGCGCAGCAGCTTGGCCTGCAGCCGGCCGTCCATTTCGCTGATTTCGTCCAGCAGCAGCGTGCCGCCGTCGGCCTCCTCGAACTTGCCGACCCGCCGGGCCACGGCGCCGGTGAAGGCGCCCTTCTCGTGGCCGAACAGTTCGCTTTCCAGCAGGTTCTCGGGGATGGCGGCGCAGTTGACGCTGATGAACGGCTTGGAGGCCCGCTTCGACTTGGTATGGACATAGCGGGCCATCACCTCCTTACCGACACCGCTCTCGCCGGTGATCAGGATGGAGGCGTCGGACGGGGCAATCTGGTCGGCCAGCTTGATCACCGATTCCATGATCGGATCGCGGGCCACCATCGGACGGTTGTCGTCGCTCACCGCCGACAGCACCGCGGCGATCAGTTCGGCGTCCGGCGGCAGCGGGATGAACTCGACCGCTCCGGCGCGGATGGCGTCTCCGGCCCGCTGGGCGTCGGCCCCGACACCGCAGGCGACCACCGGCACGCGAATGCGTTCGGCCTCGTTGGCCGCGATCAGCCCGGCGATATCGAGCTCGTAGTCGACCATCAGGAGGTCCGCGCCCTGGCCGGCCCGCAGGGCCTGGGTGGCCGCCGCGGTGGTCTCGACGTGCGCCACCTTGGCCCCGGTGTTCATCGCCATCTTTACGGCGAGGGACAGCTGTCCGTTCAATTTTCCGACGACCAGAAGCCGCATGACTACTCTCCTACCGACAGCCCAGGCTTCAGGCCTGGCTGTCGCCGTCCTTGATGATTTCCGTCATGGTCACGCCCAGGCGGTCGTCGACGACGACGACCTCGCCGCGCGCCACCAGGCGGTTGTTGACGTAGATATCGATCGCCTCGCCGACCTTTCGGTCCAGCTCCAGGACACTGCCCTGGCCGAGCTGCAACAGCTGGGCGACACTCATGTTGGCCCGACCGAGCACGGCCGAGATATTGACCGGCACGTCGAAGACCGGCGCCAGGTCGGTGGCGGTCTTCTCGTCGTAATCAATGGGAAGTTCGCTGGCCAGCGGCTGGTCAGGCGAGAATTCCTCGAGGGTCAGGTTGTCTTCAGCCATGGTCAGGCTCCGGAGGAACAAGGGGTTCGGCGTGCAGGCCTTCGGCGGCCAGAGCCTCGTCCAGGGCGACCTGGATGCGGGCGGCCGCATCGACAGGGTCGAAACTTGCGCGGCCATCACCCCAGTCGAGGATGAAGGCGGCCAGGGTCATGCCGGGCTCGGCCCGGGCCTCGATGCGGCCCGAATGGCCGAGGCTGCTGGCCATGCCGTCGAGCGCGGCCTGGACCCTTTCCTGGGCCTCCGGCGCGACCTTGACCAGCAGGCGCGGGCTGGCCTCAACCTCCCGGGCCAGGGCCTCGAGCGCGGCGGTGACCGGGGCTTCGGGGTATCTGGCCAGGGCGCTGTCGGCGATCTTGCGGGCGGCCGCCATGCTGAGGTGGGCCGTGTCGGAGCGGTGGGCGTGAGCGACCTGGGCCAAGGCGCCCAGGCCCTGCCGGGCGGCGTCGGCGATGCGGTCCATGGCCCGGGCCAGTTCCATCTCGGCGGCGGCCACGGCAGAGCGCTCGCCCTCGGCATAGGACGCGGCGCGGATGGCCTCGACCTCCTCCGGCGTGAAGCTGCGCTTGGCGCGCGGCGGCTGATAGGCGACCGCGCCGGCGTCGTCGAACTCGGTGTCGAAGGTGAAGGGGCGGTGGCCCGAAGAGGCGTAGGGGGTGGTCATCAGTAGATCAGCTCATCGTCGCCGCCGGCCCCGGCCAGCATGATCTCGCCCTTGGCGGCGAGGTCCTTGGCCACCTGGACCATGGCCATCTGGGCCTGATCCACATCCTTCAGGCGCACCGGGCCCATGCCCTCCATGTCCTCGCGCATGATCTTGGCGGCGCGCTCGGACATGTTGGAGAAGAACATTTCCCGCAGGGCGTCGGACGAGCCCTTCAGGGCCAGGCCCAGCTGATCTTTCTCGACCGCCCGCAGCAGGGTCTGAACCCCGCCTGGGTCGAGCTTGGAGAGGTCCTCGAAGACGAACATCAGGGCCCGGATGCGCTCGGCCGCCTCGCGGTTGCGCTCTTCCAGCGCGGCGATGAAGCGGCCTTCGGTCTGGCGGTCGAAGTTGTTGAAGATGTCGGCCATCAGCTCATGGCTGTCGCGCTTGGAGGTGCGCGCCAGGTTGGACATGAACTCGACCCGCAGCGTCTGTTCGATCTTGTCGAGGATTTCGCGCTGCACCGGCTCCATGCGCAGCATGCGCTGAACGCATTCGAGGGCGAAGTCCTCGGGCAGGCAGGTGAGAACGCGTGAGGCGTGGTCGGCCTTGATCTTGGAGAGCACCACCGCGACGGTCTGCGGGTACTCATTCTTCAGATAGTTGGCGAGCACCGCCTCGTTCACATTGCCCAGCTTGTCCCACATGGTGCGACCCGCCGGACCGCGGATCTCCTCCATCAGAGTGTCGACCTTCTCGGGCGACATGAAGGAGGAAAGCAGGCGCTGGGTCTGCTCGAAGCTGCCCATGATGGCGCCGGACGCGCTCATGCCGGAAACGAACTCGACGAGCAGTTCCTCGACGACGCTGGCCGCGACGGTGCCGAGACTGGCCATGGCCTGGGAGATCTCCTTGATCTCCTCCTCGTCCAGCTGTTCCCAGATGTGGGTGTGGTCCTCGCCGAGGGCGAGCATGACCACGGCCGCCTTCTCCGGACCGTTCAAACGGCTGGCGTCGTTGATCGCCTTGCTTTTGGCGGCCCGGCTCATGCGGTCTCATGCAGCCAGCTGCGGAGGATCGAGACCGACTCCTCCGGATGACTATCGACGAACTCGCTGACCCGCTTGACGCTGCTGGCCTTCACCTGGCCCTCGATGCGGGCGATGTCGATACGCTGGTCCATGTCGCTGGGCGGCAGAGCCAGCATCTCGCCGGTATTGGGATCGACCTGCATCTGGATCTGCTGGGCCTGGCCGGGGGTCAGGTTACCGCCACCGGCCCCGGCCAGCATCGGCATCGCTCCGCCGCCCGGTTGGTTGAGGCTCTTGAGCAGCGGCCGCAGGCCGAAGAACAGCAGCAGCATGACGACAATGGCGCCCGCGCCCAGTTCGGCGAACCGCAGCAGGTCGTTCTTGGTGAAATCGAACATGCCGTCCTTGCCGTCGCTGGCCAGGGCCTCGTCGCGGGCGAAGGGAACGTTGATGACCTTGACGACGTCGCCCCGCCCCTCGTTGAAGCCGACCGCGGCCCGCACCAGTTCGTTCAGCTTGGCCATCTCCGCCTCGGTGCGAGGCGTGTAGGGGCCGGCCTTGCCGTTGGCGCCGGGACCCGTGACGCCGTCGACGGCGACGGCGACGCTGAGCTTCTGCACCGTGCCGGGGGCGACGACCTCGGTCCGGGTGGTCTCGGAGATCTCGTAGTTGGTGACCGTCGAGGCGCCCTTGGTGGTGTTTTTGTTGGTCGGCAGGAAGGCGGGATCGCCGCCACCGCCCGGGATGTTGCCCGACGCCGTGACCGCGTCGTTGTTCGAGGACGAGCCCTCTTCGCTGGCCTCTTCATTGGTCTGTTCGGAACGAATGACCTGGCCGTCCGGGTCATAGGTCTTCTTCTGCTCGGTGACCTGGGCCATGTCGATCTCGGCCGAGACCTCGACCCGGGCCTTGCCGGCCCCGACCACGCCCTCGACCTGTTGGCGGATGCGCTCGGCCAGGTCGCGCTCGATCTGCGCCTTGCGGTCGTCGGCGATCGCGCCCATCGCCCCGCCCTGTCCCAGGGTCGCCAGCGATTTGCCGTCCTTCATGTCGGTCACGGCGACGTTCTCGGGCTTGAGACCCCCGACGGCGGCGGCGACGAAATTCTGGATCGCCAGCACCTGGTCCTGGCCGGGCTTGCGGCCTGCAACGCCGATGGACACGGCCGCCGTGGGATTGCCGGCCTCTTCCTCGAACAGCTGCCGCTTGGGAATGTTGAGCAGCACCCGGACGTCGGTGACGCCATGCCAGCCCTTGATGGTCCGTTGCAGCTCGCCTTCCAGGGCGCGCTTGTTGTTGATCTGCTGGACGAAGTCGGTTTGACCCAGGGCGGAGGTCTGGTCGAAGATTTCGTATCCGACCGAGCCGGAGGTCACCAGACCCTTGCCGGCCACCAGCAGGCGGGTGGACGCGACCTTGTCGCGGTCGACCATGATGGTCGAACCGTCACCCTTGGCCTCGTACTTGATGCCGGCCTGGTCGAGGGCGGCGGTGACTTCCGAGGCTTCCTTGAGATCGAGGTTGGAATAGAGCAGCGCCTTGGGCTGGGTCATGAAGCCGCTGGTCAGGGCGATGATCGCCGCCAGCAGGCCGACCCCGACGCCGGCCATGACCAGCAGCCTGACCAGCCCCGCACCCTTAAACGCGCCTAGAAACCGATCCACCTGGGTTTCCCGCCCCCGAAACGAAACCAACGCCCGCTTCTGCCGGGTTTGCTAGGCAGGATTTACCGGGTGGATGGTAAACGGGGCTTTAAGAGACTTGGTAAGGAACCGCGCTCTGGGGTCGCAGGGCAGAGTCAGCTTTTGCTGGGTTTACGCCCGATCGAGAGGCTCGCCGCATTTACCACATTCGGCGGCGGGCCACGGCATCTGGACCTTCCAGTCGCCAATATACCAATAGGCCATGGAGGCGCCGCAACCGGGGCAGCAGAAAGCCTCGTTGATTCCCCACTGGATCAGGCCGCAGACGGCGATGCCGGCGCCATAGGTCAACAGGCTCGTCCAGGATCCCAGAAGGTGATGGGAGAGGAAGAGGCAGGCCAGGGCGACCGCAAGGTTGATCGCGGTGGCAAGCATGTAGGTCGCGCGCGGGCTCAAGTGTCACTCGCAGGGGGTCGTTGCCCGGATGATGCGGCGCCCGCCGCAGCGGCGCCAGCGTCCAGCGCCTAAAACGGCAACGGCCGCGCTCCTGTCCGGAGCGCGGCCGCCTTACTCGCCGAGCCTGTAAGGGGGGGCGAACGGCTCAGCGATACTGTTGAAGGCGGGTGGTGCGAAGGCCCGCCAGGCCATGCCGGTCGATCGACTGCTGCCAGTTGAGGAATTCCTCGTTGGTCAGCCGATAACGGTCACAGGCGTCGTCGAGGGTGAGAAGCCCACCACGAACCGCCGCCACGACCTCCGCCTTGCGGCGGATCACCCACCGCTCGGTGTTGGGGGGCGGCAGGTCGGACAGCGTCAGGGGCGCGCCGGTCGGACCGATCACGTACTTCTCGCCCTTGCTGTTGACCCGCTGCTGCTGCTGCTGAAGCATGGTTCTACGCCTCTCCTGGACATCACTGTTGAGGGAGACCATAGCGCTCACGCGATAACACCCCGTGAATCGGTCTAGTAAAGATACAAGTAACCACGGATTGCCCCCGCTTTAACGCATTGTTTCAACTTGAGACAACGGCGTTAACCGCCGTTAGTCTCTTGGTTAATTATCTCTTGATGCTGAGAAGCTCTTCCAGCATCTGATCGGCCGTCGAAATGATCTTTGACGAGGCCGAATAGGCCCGCTGCGTAATGATCAGGCCGGTGAACTCGCTGGAGAGGTCGACGGTTGAGGCCTCGAGGGTCGAGGGCGCAATCGCCCCCGCGCCGCCGGTGCCGGCTCCCTTCAGGCTGTAGGTGCCGCTGTCCTGGGTCACCCGGTAGGAGTTACCGTTGGCCGAGCGCAGGCCGTCAGGATTGGCGAAGGTGGCGATGGCCACCTGGGCGATCTGGCGGCTGATGCCGTTGTCGAAGATGGCGGTGACGAAGCCATCCTCGTCGATCTCGACATTGGTCAGATTTCCGAAGGCGGTGCCGTTGGTGTTGACGCCCTGGACGATCGACTGGCTGTCGTACTGGGTCAGGCCGCCGGCGCCGCCGGCGATGTCGATGCGGATTTCCTGGTCGTCGATGCCGAGGCCGGACGCCCAGTTGGCTTCGCCGGCGCCCGGGGCGCCGCTGGCCGAGGCGCCGAA
>JAUMCZ010000261.1:0-22654 GCA_032122215.1 Caulobacter sp. | reverse complement strand
TCGGCATCAGCCTGGCCGCCTTCCGTATCGCCGGCGGGGTGATCCTCTTCCTGCTCGGCCTCGATATGGCCCGCGACGACTTCACCGCCAAGTTCGCCGACGCCGCCGAGATCGGCGAGAAGGAGGGCGCGGCCGCCTATGCCCGCCGGAGGTTCGAACGGCTGGTGGTCCCCTTCGCCATGCCGCTGCTGATCGGCCCCGGGGCCATCTCGACGGTGATCATCTACGCCAGCGAGGCCAAGCAGTTGGGCTGGGTCGGCGACGCGGCGGCGGTCGCGGCCCTGTTCGCCGTGTCGCTGGCCACCATGATCTGCTTCTGGCTCACCCCGATCATCAGCAAGGCCCTGGGCCGCATCGGCATGACCATCATCGTGCGGGTGCTGGGCCTGATCCTCTGCGCCATGGCGGTGCAGTTCATCATCGTCGGGGTGTCGGACACCACCAGGGGCCTGATCACGCCGGCGGCGGCCGCGCCTTACGCAACGGATCGCTAGGCGCGCGTATTCCGGAACCGCCCGCCCTGGCTGGCCATCAGGGCCAGCATCCATTCGTCGGGGATCAGCTTGGTCAGGGCCGCGATGGTCTTGTTCGGCGCGCCCGGCACGCAGACCGGCCGGTTGGCCTCGGCTGCCTCATAGCCGTTGGCGGCCACCTCGTCGGCGCCCAGCCACAGCCAGTCGGGGGTCGCGCTGGTCACCAGGTCCCGGGTGCCGTTGACGTCGTGGAACTCGCTGTAGGTGAAGCCGGGGCACAGCGCCGTGACATGGACGCCGGTGTTCTCGGTCTCCAGATGCAGGCTCTGGCTGAAACGGACCAGATAGCTCTTCGAGGCCGCATACAGCGTATGTCCCGCCGCGCCAGGCATCAGCCCGGCCAGGGAGGCGACGTTGACGATGCGGCCGAACTTGCGGTCGATCATGCCGGTCACGACCTTGTGCGCCAGCTCCGACGGCGCCGTGACCATCACCTGGATGAAGTCCTTCTGGGCTTCCCATTTGCTGTCGGCATAGACGCCTGGCAGGCCGTAGCCGGCGTTGTTGACCAGGGCGTCGACGTCGCGGCCATGGGCGGCAAGCTGGGCCAGGATGGCGTCCGGAGCGCCCGGATCGGTCAGGTCGGCGGCAAGGGTCAGGGTCTCGACGCCGGACCGCAGGGAGATGTCCTCGGCAAGCGTGGCCAGCTTGTCGGCCCGGCGCGCGGTCAGGGCCACGTCATAGCCATGGGCGGCATAGATGCGGGCGAAGGCGGCGCCGATGCCGGCGGAGGCGCCGGTGATCAGGGCGAGGCGGCGGGCCATGCGGCTTTGAAATCCCCAGCGAGTGTTTGGGAGAAACTGACCTGCGCCGCGTCCACGATCAAGCGGCGCTGGCGTCCTTCTCCGGTTCGGCCAGCAGGTCGAGCACGGTGATGCGGCCAAGCCGCTCGGACGCCGCGGTGTCGGCGGCGCGGATCGCGGCGCTGACGGCGTCGGGAATCCGCTCGCCGACCGGACAGCCCTTCACCCCGGCCGGGGGGACGCCCAGGTGGGTGCAGCCGTCCACGGCCCGCAGCACTTCATCGAGGGTGATGCTGGCCGGATCCCGGGTCAGCCAGGCGCCGCCGCCGGCGCCCATGCGGGTGGCGATCAGTCCGGCTCTGGCCAGCATGGCGGTCACCCGCCGCACGACCACCGGGTTGGTCGGCATCGAGGCGGCCAGCTGCGCCGACGACACCGCGCGCGCCGGGGCGTCCGCGCCCTTGTGGGCGAGGTAGGCCAGCGCATGGGCGGCAACGGGGAATTTCTGGCTGTCGGACATCGTGGGTTGACCAAAAGGTAGGCGCCACAGGGGCCGGGCACAATGGCTGAGGCGAATCCAGTCGAAACCCGTCGGTGATTGAAGCGCTTGTGGAAAGGGTGTATCGCGCCCGCCGCGCCGTCGTGGTGCTATCCGTTGGCCGGTTCCTGGCCGCTGGACGTCTGATCGCATGGCCGCTGAGCCCGACGATACCGCCTCTTCCGCCGCTTCGGCCGCCGGAGAACCGCTTCACACCCCTTCCGATCCCCACCAGACCTCCGAAGGCCACGGCCACGGCGGCTTCTGGATGCTGGCCATCGGCGCCATCGGGGTGGTGTTCGGCGACATCGGCACCAGCCCGCTCTACGCCATGCGCGAGGCCCTGCATCACACCCGCAGCGGCGTGACCAGCGAACTGGCCGTGCTGGGCGTCGTCTCCCTGGTCATCTGGGCCCTGATCCTGGTCGTGACGCTGAAGTACGTCCTTCTGCTGATGCGGGCCGACAACAAGGGCGAGGGCGGCACCCTGGCCCTGATGGCCCTGGCCCGCAAAACCCTGGCCAAGCCGAACGGCAAGCGCTCGGCCACCGTCTTCTTCCTGGGCGTGATCGGCGCGGCCCTGTTCTACGGCGACGGCATCATCACCCCGGCCATCTCGGTGCTGTCGGCCATCGAGGGCCTGAAGGACGCGCCTGGCCTCGGCGGACGGGTCGACAAATGGATCGTGCCGATCTCGGCCGGCATCCTCATCGTCCTCTTCCTGGTGCAGTCGCGCGGCACCCACCGCATGGCCGCCTTCTTCGGCCCCATCACCCTGGTCTGGTTCCTGGTGCTGGGCGGCCTCGGCCTCTTCCACCTGTTCGACGACCTCTCGATCTTCCGGGCCCTCAGCCCCCACTACGGGGTGATGTTCCTCGTCCAGAACGGCTTCCTGGGCTTTGTCATCCTGGGCAGCGTCTTCCTCGCCGTCACCGGGGCCGAGGCCCTGTATTCGGACATGGGCCACTTCGGGAAGAAGCCGATCCAGGCCGGCTGGCTCTACCTGGTCTTCCCCTGCCTGGCGCTCAACTACCTGGGCCAGGGCGCCTCGATCCTCGCCCACCCGGAAGCGCGCCTGAACCCCTTCTGGGAGATGGTGCCGCAGGTCGTCTACTGGCCGGTCCTGCTGCTGGCCACGGCCGCCACCGTCATCGCCAGCCAGGCGGTGATCACCGGCGCCTTCTCGGTCACCCAGCAGGCCGTCTCGCTCGGCCTGCTGCCGCGCATCGACATCCGCCGCACCAGCGAGACCCAGGCCGGCCAGATCTATGTGCCGCAGGTCAACACCATGCTGATGATCGGCGTCCTGGTGCTGCTGTTCAGCTTCAAGTCCTCGACCAACCTGGCCGCCGCCTACGGCATCGCGGTGACCGGCTCGATGTTCGTCGACACCCTGCTGGCCTTCGTCATCATCCGCTTCCTGTGGAAGTGGAAATGGTCGACGACCCTGCTGGTCCTGGTGCCGCTGCTGCTGCTCGACCTGACCTTCATCTCCTCCAACCTGCTGAAGATTCCGCAGGGCGCCTGGATGCCGCTGGTGTTCGGCGCTGTGCTGGTGGTGATCATGTGGACCTGGACCCGCGGCGGCCAGATTCTCACCGAGAAGACCCGCCGCGACTCCGTGCCGCTCACCGACCTGATCGGCATCCTCGAGGCCCGTGCGCCGCACCGCGCGCCCGGCACGGCCATCTTCCTGACCAGCGACCCGGACGTCACCCCGGTGGCCCTGATGCACAACCTCAAGCACAACAAGGTGCTGCACGAGAAGAACATCATCGCCACCGTGCGCACCGCCGAGACCCCTCGGGTGCGCGATGAGGACCGGGTGAAGATCGAGAAGGTCAACGACGACTTCAAGAAGCTGATCATCACCTACGGCTTCATGGAATCGCCCAATGTGCCGAAGGCCCTGGCCCTGTGCCGCAAGCAGGGGCTGAAGTTCGACATCATGGCGACCAGCGTCTTCCTCGGCCGCCGCTCCATCGTCCCCAGCGCCAACAGCGGCATGCCATTGTGGCAAGATAAGTTGTTCATCTTCCTGATGAAGAACTCGGCCAACCCGACCGACTTCTTCAAGATCCCGCCCGGCCGCGTGGTCGAGCTCGGCGCCCAGGTGACCGTGTGATCCAGGGCATCACCATCGCCGGCGACGTCTTCTGGATCCTCAGCCTGGCCATCATGAGCTCGATGTCCTGGGCGGCGTGGAAGCGTATCCCCAAGGGGACGTCGGTGCCGGTCGCCTGGCGGGGTGACACCGTCCTGGTCCGCGCGCCGAAGGTGGCGGCCCTGTGGCTGCTGATCGCCATCGCCCTCGTCATCGGCGGCTGGATGCAGATCCAGAGCCGCGACCCGGCCCTCAGCCTGAACGGGGCCTGGATCTGGCTCGGCGTCCGCCTGACCCTGGCCCCGCTGCTCGCCACCCTGCACCTGGGTCAGGTCCGCAAGGGCCTGGAGACCCTCGACGGGGAAGGGCGGCTGTAGGCCTCCGCCGAAAAGTCTGGCAGTCTGCTCGCCTGAGCGCGAGGTCAGCATGACGCGTCACGATCCGCCGAAAACCGTGGACTTCGAAGAGCCGGGCGCCGCCTTCCATGCGGTCGCCGAAGGCCGCCTGACCGAAGGCGAGGTCCTGGCCCTGCTCAAACGCTCGGTCCAGCAAGGACTGGACAGCGGCGAGCCCGCCGACGCCCGTGATCCTGATACTATCAAGGCGGAAGGTCGCCGACGGCTTGCCCTGCTGCTTGGCCAATAGGCTGAAACGTCTCCCGCTGGCCGCGCGAAGACTATCTCATCCTCTATCGACCCGGACCCGGCCAGACGACCGTTGTCCGGATCGTCTGGGGCGGGCGGAACCTGCCGGACCTGTTCAGGCCTTGACCGGCTTCACGAACGGCTGGCTCAACGTCGCCGGCCGGCCCATGGCCAGCAGGGCGTTGGCCACCGCCGGCCCGATCACCGGCGTGCCGGGCTCACCGGCCCCGGACGGCGCATTGCCACTGGGCAGGATGTGGGTCTCGACAGTCGGCGCCTCGTTCATCCGCAGCACGCGGTAGGTGTCGAAGTTGCCCTCCTGGACGACGCCGTCCTTCATCGTCACCTCGCCGTAGAGCGCCGCCGACAGGCCGTAGCAGGTGCCGCCTTCCATCTGGCTGGCGATCTGATCCCTGGCGATGGCCACGCCGCAGTCGATGGCGGTGACGACCCGGCCGACCTTGGGCTCCAGCCCGCCCGGCGCCATCTTCACCTCGGCGATCTGGGCGACCACCGAACCGAAGCTCTCATGCACCGCGATGCCGCGGGTATAGCCCTCGGCCGCCGTCGGTCCGGCCTTCTCCAGCGCCAGGTCGAGGACCGCCAGGTGCCGCTTGGCGCCCGCCTTCTCGTACAGCTTGCGCCGGTACTCGATCGGGTCCTTGCCGGCCCTGCGGGCCAGCTGGTCGATGGTGTGCTCCATCACATAGGCGGTGTGGGTCGCCCCCACCGAGCGCCACCACAGCACCGGCACGCCGACGTCCGGCATATGGGCCTTGGCGTCGACGATCGGGGTGGCCTTCAGGTAGGGCGAACCCATCGCCCCCTCGACCGCCGTCGGGTCGATGCCCTTGGGCGCCATCGGCGAGCCCTTCATCAGCGACTGGGTGACGATGCGGTGGGTCCAGACGGCCGGATAGCCGTCCTTGTCGAGGCGGATCTTGACCGCGTGGTGGGTCAGGGGACGGAAGTAGCCGGCCCGCATGTCGTCCTCGCGGGTCCAGATCAGCTTCACCGGCGTGCCCTTGCCGACCTTCTTGGCGATGTGGACGCACTCGACCACATAGTCGGACTGGAAGTTGGCGCGGCGGCCGAAGCTGCCGCCCGCGAACAGGGTCTCGATCTCGATCGCGCCCGGCAGGTTGCCGACGATCCTGGCGGTGTTCAGCTGGTCCAGGGTCGGAAACTGGCAGCCGAAGCTGAGCTTGACGCTGTTGCCCTTGACCCGCGCCACGCAGTCGAGCGGCTCCATCGAGGCATGGGACAGGTAGGGGAAGTCGTAGGTGGCCTCGAACACCTCGCCGTCGGTGACGGAGGCCGGATCGCCCTTGCTGTCAAAGGCTTCCCATTTCAGGTCGGCGGGGCCCTGGCCGGCGGCGAACTTGCGATAGTCGGCCAGCAGCGCGTCGGTGCCCCGGGTCTCGGCCTTCTCCTCGTCCCACTGGGTGGTCAGGGCGTCACGGCCCGTCTTGGCCGACCAGGTGTCCTTCGCCACCACGGCGACGCCGGTGGGGATCTTGAACACATCGACCACGCCCGGAACCTTGCGGGCCGCCGCATCGTCGAAGCTCTTCAGCTTGCCGCCGAAGCGCGGGGCGTGGGCCACCATGGCGACCAGCAGGCCTTCTTCCTGAACGTCGATGGTGAACTTCGCCGTGCCGTTGCTCTTGGCGACGCTGTCCTTGCGCCGCACCCGGTCGCTGCCGATCAGGGTGAAGGTCTTGGGGTCCTTCAGGGTCGGGTTTTCCGGCGGCGTCACCTTGGCGGCGTCAGCCAGCAGGTCGGCGAACGCCGCCGACTTGCCCGACTTCGCATGGCTGACGATGCTGTCCTTGACCGTGATCTCGTTGGCGTTGACCTGCCAGAGGTTGGCCGCCGCCTGCACGAACATCGCCCGCGCCGCCGCCCCGGCCTTGCGCAGCTGGTTCCAGCTGTTGGCGATGGCGGTCGAGCCGCCGGTGCCCTGCGCCCCCATCAGGGTGTTGGCGTACAGCTTGGTGTTGGCCGGCGCCTGCTCGATCTTCACCCGGTTCCAGTCGGCGTCCAGCTCCTCGGCGACGATGGCCGACAGACCCGTGTGGCTGCCCTGGCCCATCTCGATGTGCTTGGAGACGACGGTGATCGCGCCATCGGCGCCGATCTTCAGGAAGGCGCCGAACTCGCCGGCCTTGACCGGACTGCCGGCGCTCATGGCGTCGGCCATCGAACAGCCGACCAGCAGGGCGCCGCCGGCGGCGACGCTGGAGACGATCACCTCACGGCGGCTGACGCCCTTGCGGACGACATCGGTGGCGTTGGCGGCGAGGTCGCGAAGGAAACGGGTCATGCTCAGGCTCCCGTCTTGGCGCCGGCCACGGCCGGGGCGGTTTCAGCAGTCCTGGGCAGGGCGGCGCTGATGCCGGATGCTTCCTTGATGGCCGCCCGGATGCGCTGGTAGGTGCCGCAGCGACAGATGTTGCCGCTCATCGCCGCATCGATCTCCTCGTCCGTCGGCGACGGCTTCTCGGCCAGCAGGGCCGAGGCGCTCATGATCTGGCCCGACTGGCAGTAGCCGCACTGCGGCACGTCCAGTTTGGCCCAGGCCTGCTGGGTCGGATGCGATCCGCCCAGGCCCTCGATGGTGGTGACCTTCATGCCGGCGACGGCCGCGATCGGCGTCACGCAGCTGCGCGTCGCCTGGCCGTTGATGTGCACCGTGCAGGCCCCGCACTGGGCGACGCCGCAACCGAACTTGGTGCCCGTCAGGCCCAGCTCGTCGCGCACCACCCACAGCAGGGGCGTGTCGTCGGCGGCTTTCACCGTCACCGGCTTGCCGTTGATTTCCAGATTGACCGCCATTTTCGCCTCCTCCCGACAGAAAGACCCTCCTATCTTAACGCTGTTCATACGGGGCCGCGCCAGCGAAATCTTGCGCCGGCGGTCCGGGCGGGGGATGAAGCGGCCATGCCCCTGATCCTTCCCGCCGGCACGACCCTGGTCGCCGCCACCCACAACCCCGGCAAGGCCCGCGAACTGGCGGCCCTGCTGGAGGGCCGCTTCGCCGTCCTGACCGCGGGCGAGCTGAACATCCCGGAGCCGGACGAGACCGAGACCACCTTCGTCGGCAACGCGCTTCTGAAAGCCCGCCACGCCGCTGAAGTCTCCGGCCGCATCGCGCTCGCCGACGACAGCGGCCTGTCGGTGACCGCCCTGGACGGCGCGCCCGGCATCTTCTCGGCCCGCTGGGCCGGCCCCGGCAAGGACTTCGCCGTGGCCATGGGCAAGGTCGAGGAACGGCTGGAGGCGACCGGGACCGACGACTACTCCGCCTGGTTCACCTGCGCGCTGGCCGTCGCCTGGCCGGATGGTCCCTCGGTGGTCGTCCAGGGCGAGGTGCACGGCTCGCTGGTCTTCCCGGCGCGCGGCGACCGCGGCTTCGGCTACGATCCGATCTTCGTTCCGACCGGCGGCTCGCAGACCTTCGGCGAGATGGACCCCGAGGCCAAGGACGCCATGAGCCACCGCGCCATCGCCTTCGCCAGGCTGAAGGCCGCCCTGTTCGAATGACCGGGCGTTTGCCGGCCGGGCGAAGCCCGGACGATCAGCAAGAGCGACCAGCAAGGAAGGACATCGGGGTCTACATCCACTGGCCCTACTGCGCCCGCATCTGCCCCTACTGCGACTTCAACGTCGTGCGCGACCGGGGCAAGACCCGGGAACAGGCCGACCTCGCCGCCGCCATCCTCGCCGACCTGGAGGCGCAGGCGCGACTCACCGGTCCTCGCCGCCTGGTTTCCCTCTTCTTCGGCGGCGGCACCCCCTCGCTGATGGACCCCCAGGCCGCCGCCGACATGATCGCCGCCGCCCGCCGGCTGTGGGACGCCGCCCCCGATCTCGAAATCAGCCTGGAGGCCAATCCCACCGACGCCGAAACCGGCCGCTTCGCCGCCCTGGCCGAGGCCGGGGTGAACCGCCTGTCGCTGGGCGTCCAGGCGCTCGACGACGCCTCGCTGAAATTCCTCGGCCGCAACCATGACGCCGGCGCCGCCCGCCGCGCCGCCGCCGAGGCCGCGCGGCTGTTTCCGCGCCTGTCGCTCGATCTCATCTACGCCCGCCCCGGCCAGACGCCGCAGACCTGGGCGCAGGAGCTGCGCACCGCCATCGACTGGGGCGCCGAGCACATCTCGCCCTACCAGCTGACCATCGAGACGGGCACGGCTTTCGACCGCGCCGTGCGCCGGGGCGCCTTCAAGCCGGCTGATGAGGCCCTCGGCGCCGCCCTTTACGACACCACCCAGGCGGTGCTGGAAGGGGAGGGCTTCGACGCCTACGAGGTCTCCAACCATGCGCGCGGCCCGGCCGCCCGCTCGCGCCACAACCTCGTCTACTGGACAGGCCAGGACTATGTCGGCGTCGGCCCAGGGGCCCACGGCCGCCTGACCCTGGACGGCGCCCGAACCGCCACCGGCGCCCATCGCGGCATCGCCGCCTACATCCGGTCCGTGGCGGACACAGGTCTCGGATTTGGCGAGCGCGAGGCGCTATCCCCGGTCGAGGCCGCTGAAGAACGGCTGTTGATGGGCCTGCGCATCGATGCCGGCGTCGCCTTCGCCGAGCTGGCCCCGCTCGGCCTCACCCCGAGCCATCCGGAAGTGGCTTCCCTCGCCGCCGAGGGCCTGCTGCTCACCGACGAGGGGCGACTGCGCGCCACAAGGGCCGGGCGTCTGGTTCTCGACTGGATCACTGGCCGGCTGGCCACCGCCACAAACCCCGCTTGAGCCTGACGCCGCGCCGTTGTATCCCCGCCGCGAAACGCGATTTCTCAGGAACCGACCATGGCTGACGACTATCACCGCGGCGAGATGGACATCCACGAACAGGTGTCGACCTACAACGCCGTCATGGGCATGACCAAGTGGGGCAGCCTCGCCCTCGCCGTCGGCCTTCTGGCGCTGGTCCTGTGGTTCTGCACCCCGGCCGGCTTCATCGGTGGCCTGGTTCCGGCGCTGGTCCTGCTGGTGCTCGGCATCGTCTTCCTGCGCGACAAGAAGGGCGGCGGCCACTAGGCCAGCCACCTTCGAATTGATTTCCACGCCGGCGCGCCTTGCGGCTCGCCGGCGTTGTCATTCCCGGTTTCCGTCGCGTTGCGGCATATCCTTTCGCAGCGCGGCATCCCGAGGCTCGACAAGGGGCAAGATTCTCCCCTAAAGACCCCCGCATAGTGCGTAGGCGCTTAACTGCATGGGGGAGATATCCGGCATGGCCGTGATTGCGGTGACCAAGGAACGTCGTGCGGGCGAAACCCGCGTCGCCGCCACTCCCGAAACGGTGAAGAAGCTGATCGCCGCCGGCTGGAGCGTCACCGTCGAGGCCGGCGCCGGCGCCGCCTCCTCCTATCCCGACGCTGACTACGAGGCGGCCGGGGCCAAACTCGAAAAGACCCTGAAAGCCGCCCTCAAGGACGCCGACGTCCTGTTCAAGGTGCGTGGGCCCGATGCTGAAGAGATTGCCGCCCTCAAGGCCGGCGCCACGGTCGTCGCCACCCTCAACCCGCACCAGGACAAGGACACCCTGAACGCCCTTGCCAAGGCGGGCGTCTCGGCCTTCGCCATGGAGTTCGTGCCGCGCATCACCCGCGCCCAGGTCATGGACGTTCTGTCGTCGCAGGCCAACCTGGCCGGCTACCGCGCCGTCATCGAGGGCGCCGAAGCCTTCGGCAAGGCCCTGCCGATGATGATGACCGCCGCCGGCACCGTCGCCGCCGCCAAGGTCTTCATCATGGGGGTCGGGGTCGCCGGCCTGCAGGCCATCGCCACCGCCCGCCGCTTGGGCGCCGTGGTCACCGCCACCGACGTGCGGCCGGCCACCAAGGAACAGGTCGAGAGCCTTGGCGCCAAGTTCCTCGCCGTCGAGGACGAGGAATTCAGGAACGCCCAGACCGCCGGCGGCTACGCCAAGGAAATGAGCCCCGAGTACCAGGCCAAGCAGGCCGAGCTGCTCAGCGGCCACCTGGCCAGGCAGGACATCGTCATCACCACGGCCCTGATCCCCGGTCGCCCGGCCCCCCGGCTGGTCACCGCCGCGCAAGTTTCCTCGATGAAGCCCGGCAGTGTCATCGTCGATCTCGCCGTCGAACAGGGCGGCAATGTTGAGGGGGCCAGGCTGGGCGAGACCGCCATCACCGCCAATGGCGTCAAGATCCTCGGCGCCGCCAACCTGCCCGGCCGCATCGCCACCGACGCCTCCGCCCTCTATTCGCGCAACCTGATGGCCTTCGCCGGCCTGCTGCTCGACAAGGACGGGGCCCTGAACCCCGACTACGAGGACGAGATCCTCAAAGCCGCCCTGGTCACCAAAGGCGGCGCCGTCGTCCATCCCCAGCTGGCCGGCTGACCCGACAAGACATTGGGCTCAGCGCCCACGAGGAGTGTTTCCATGGAAGTCGATCCCACCATCTTCCGCCTGGCGATCTTCGTCCTGGCCATCTTCGTCGGCTACTACGTCGTCTGGAGCGTCACCCCGGCCCTGCACACGCCGCTGATGGCGGTGACCAACGCCATCTCCTCGGTGATCATCGTCGGCGCCCTGATCGCCGCCGCCGCCCACCCCGCGACGGGTCAGGCGATGACCGGCTCGGTCTGGATCTCCAAGGGCGCCGGCGCCGTGGCCGCGGGCCTCGCCGCCGTCAACATCTTCGGCGGCTTCCTGGTCACCCAGCGGATGCTGGCCATGTACAAGAAGAAGGACAAGGCGGGGTGAGCTCCCAGCTGATCGCCCAGCTTCTCGGTTATGTCTGCGGCATCGGCGGTCTCGTCGGCGTCGGGGCCTATATCTGGGTGGTGCTCAAGCGCCGTCGCTGGCTGAACAGCGCCGGCCTGCTGCTGACCGCGCTGGGCCTGATGCAACTGTCCCTGATGATCCATCAGAACCTCGGCCTCACCGGTCTGCTGCAGGCGGGCCTGGCCGTGGCCCTGTTGCTGGCGGCGGTGATCGTCCAGCTCGCCGCGGCCGTGCGGGCCCGCACGCCCTGGGACGGCAGTGAACGCAGGGGAGGGGGCGAGTGACCCTGTCCCCGCTGGAGCTTGTCGGCATCATCGGGGCCGTGATCGGCCTCAATGTCGGCTGCTTCTACCTGCTCGAAGCCCTGCCCAAATGGCTGCAGGGGCCGCGTCGGACGCTGGCCCTGGCCGGTGTGCTGGCGGTCTTCCTGCTGGTCATGGTGATCGATCTCGCCGTCGCCCTGCGCGCCGGTCACCAGGCGGCCAACTTCGCCTTCCTCGGCCTGCTGCCGCCGGTGATCCTGATGCGGGCGGCGGTGCGGGTCTCGCCGCGCGGGATGCAGTACGGCCTGCTCGGCCTCGCCGTCGTCGCGGCCGGCGCCATGGTCGCCGTCCTCATGAAGAGCCTGGCCGCCGGCCCACAGAACCCCTGGATCTGGACCCTGATGGGCCTGTTCCTGGCCCTGCCCCTGGCCTTCGCCGCCATGAGCCTGCGCCGCATCCTCCGGCCCGGGAGCGCGGCATGAGCGGCTCACCCTGGATGGGGGTCCTGTCGATCGGTGGCGGGGCCGCCGGCGTCATGCTGCTCATCATCCTGCTTCACAAGGCCGAACGCCTGCGCGAGGCCATCAACCGGCGCTGGCGGCTGCCCGTCACCGTCGGCCTGATGGTCGCTGGTCTGGTGGCGAGCGTTCTCCTCGTCAAAGTGGGCCCGGGCTCGAGCCCTTTCCTGCCCATCATGCTGTCCTTTGCCATCCTCGACCTCGCGAGAGACAGCCGGCCCCGATGGCTGTCCTTGACTCTCTGGCTCGATGCGGCGGTGCTCCTCTCGGTCACCGCCTGGATCTGGGCGGTTCGCGGCGATCTGCTGACCGGCGTGGCCGACACCATCGCGGATCTGGTCGTCGCCGCCGGCTGCGCCTGGATCGCGGGCCAGGGCCTCTATCGCATTTTCCGGCCTCGCGCCGACCAGCCTTCCATGACCGACCAAACGCTCTCCGAGACGGGAACCCCCGCATGATCGCCAACTTCGCCGCCGTCGCCTACATCGTCTCGGGCGTCCTGTTCATTCTGGCCCTGCGCGGCCTCTCCAGCCCGGTCACCAGCCAGGCGGGCAACCGCAACGGCATGATCGGCATGGCCATCGCCGTCGGCACGACGCTTCTCGTGCTTTGGAACTCGAAACTGCTCGATCCGGTGACCATCGGCCTGATCCTGGCCGGCGTCGTGGTCGGCGGCGGCATCGGGGCGATCATCGCCCGCCGCGTGGCCATGACCTCCATGCCGCAGCTGGTAGCCGCCTTCCACAGCCTGGTCGGCATGGCCGCCTGTCTGGTCGCCGTCGCCGCCATCTACGCGCCGGAAGCCTACGGCATCGGCACGTCCGAACACATCCACGCCCAGTCGCTGATCGAGCTGGGCGTCGGCCTGGCCATCGGGGCGGTCACCTTCACCGGTTCGGTCATCGCCTTCGCCAAGCTCAACGGCAACATGAGCGGCGCGCCCATCCTGCTGCCGGCCCGCCACCTGCTCAACATCGCGCTCGGCGTCGCCATCGTCGCCCTGGTCGCCTACCTCGTCTTCACCGGCGGCCAGGCCAAGTGGGCCTTCTGGGCCATCTTCGCCCTCAGCCTGATCATCGGCATCACCCTGATCATCCCGATCGGCGGGGCCGACATGCCGGTCGTCGTCTCCATGCTCAACAGCTACTCGGGCTGGGCGGCGGCGGCGCTGGGCTTCACGCTCGAGAACGTCACCCTGATCATCACCGGGGCCCTGGTCGGCAGCTCGGGGGCCATCCTCAGCTACATCATGTGCAAGGCGATGAACCGCAGCTTCATCTCCGTCATCCTCGGCGGCTTCGGGGCTGATGACGCCGCAGCCGGCGCCGGCGGCGTGGTCGAGACCCGCCCCGTCAAACAGGGCAGCGCCGAAGACGCCGCCTTCATCATGAAGAACGCCTCCAAGGTGATCATCGTCCCCGGCTACGGCATGGCCGTCTCTCAGGCCCAGCACGCCCTGCGCGAGATGGGCGACAAGCTGAAGGAGGAGGGCGTCGAGGTGAAGTACGCCATCCACCCGGTCGCCGGCCGCATGCCCGGCCACATGAACGTGCTGCTGGCTGAGGCGAATGTGCCCTACGACGAGGTCTTCGAGCTGGAGGACATCAACTCCGAATTCTCGACCGCCGACGTCGCCTTCGTCATCGGCGCCAACGACGTCACCAACCCGGCCGCCAAGACCGACAAGACCAGCGCCATCTACGGCATGCCGATCCTCGACGTCGAAAAGGCCCGCACCGTGCTGTTCGTGAAGCGCGGCATGTCCTCGGGCTACGCCGGCGTCGAGAACGAACTCTTCTTCCGCGACAACACCATGATGCTGTTCGGCGACGCCAAGAAGATGGTCGAGGGGATTCTCAAGGGGCTTTAACAGCCCCTCGGCCGCGGTCCGGGCGCCGCCGGATGAGCCGGCGTGTCCAGATGAATATGTCTAGACATATTGGTTTTCTACACCCGCCATCGCGGTTTCGCCGGTGCGCACCCTGCGGCGCCTTTCGTAGCCCTGACTGAGCTCAAACCGGGCTACATTCGCTGACAGTCGACCTACGCCCTGACCTACAGCCCGGGCTACAATCACAGAGGTCGGACCCACGCCGTAGGTCGACTTTTTAAAGGGAAATCAACACCCCGGACCGGTCCCCGGCGCTTGCCGCCCGGATCGCTGGTATAATGGTAGCCCGCTTCGATAGGCCGTCAGGCCGCCGACGGCTGGGCTTCCCGCTCGAGCAGCGACAGGACCATCTCCGCCGACCGCGCCTGGCGCAGCTGGGCGCGCAGGTCGGGCTGGCGCATCAGGCGCGAGACGCGGGCCAGGGCGCGCAGATGCTCCGATCCGGCATCGGCCGGGGCCAGCAGGGCGAACAGCAGGTCGACCTTGGCGCCGTCGACGGCTTCATAGGCGATCGGGGTTTCCAGGCGGATGAATACCGCCTGCATTTGCTCGACGCCCTCGATGCGCGCATGCGGCACGGCCACGCCATGGCCGACGCCGGTCGAGCCGGCCGCCTCGCGTTCGAGCAGGGCGTCGAGCACCACCGTCTGGTCGAGACCCCAGGTGCGGGCCGCGACGTCGGCGATGACTGCCAGGACCTGACGCTTGGTCCCGCCACTCGCCCGGGGGACGATGGCGCGGGGATCAAGCAGTTGACCGATGTTCATGGGTGCGCGGTACTTGAAAAGAGTGGAACCGGAGGCGAAACGATCGACGCCTCGGGGTCCTAGCCCTTGGCGCCCGAACCGTTCCCTGACCGCTTGGTGCGTTCGGGATCGATCCAGCCGATATTGCCGTCGCTGCGACGGTAGACGACGGACAATCCGCCGTGAGCGGCGTTCCTAAACACAATTGTTTGCGATTCAGTCAAGTCCAGTTCCATGACCGCCCCCGAAACGGTCAAAACTTTCACCTCAGTGTCATTCTCGGCAATGACCATGGCGCTGGGGGCGCCGTCCGAGACGGGTTCTTCCGCGTCCCAGTCGATGTCATCGGCCGAGTCATCGGGAGCCCGCAGGGTGGTGTAGGTCGCCCGTTCTTCCTGCTTGGCGTTGGCGGCCAGGCTGTGATCCTTCAGCCGCTTCTTGTAGCGGCGCACCCGGGTCTCGATCTTGGTGAGGGCGTCGGTGAAGGCGGCATGGGCGTCGCCGCCCGAGCCGTGGCTCTGCAGCCGCTGGCCGGAGTCCAGGGCCAGGGCGCAATCGACCCTGAACCCATGGCCTGAACGGCTCACGGTTACATCGGCCGCGCCGCCGCGATCGAAGTACCTTGAGATGCTGTTGGAAAGGTCGTCGGTGATGCGGTCCCGCAGGGCCGCGCCGACATCGACTTGTTTGCCAGCGACTTGGATTTGCATACCGACAAGAACGCGCCGCCCTCGAGTTGGTGTCAAGAAAACCGGCGTTACCTCCCAGTTTTGTGACGTCACCCCAGCAGCCGGTCAGCCACCCCGATCAGTGTCTCTACCGCCGCGATGGCCGCCTTGCCGCCGATGAACAGCAGGCCGAACGACAGGGCGCTGATGCCATAGGCGACAAGGACCAGAATGCCGTCCCGCTGGATCATGGCTAGCCCGAAAACGGCGATCGCCGCCGCCGGGGCCATGTTGCCCAGCGGGATCGGCAGGATGAGAACCAGGGCCAGAAGGAAGCAGACCAGGGCGATGACCCGGTCGCCGACCGGCCCGAACAGGAAGGTCAGCCGCGGCCGCGAGACCTTCTCCACCTTCTGCAGCCAGGGAATCAGTTTCTGGAACGCCTCGGCCATCTGTTTTCGCTTGAGCGGCCGCCCGTCGATGAAGTCGGGCAGCCAGGGCCCGCGCACCCCGAAGATCATCTGCGGCGTCATCAGCACCAGCGGGAAACCCAGAAAGGTCGAGGTCCCGGGCGGCATCGGCAACCAGTTGGGGGCGGCGAAGACAAAGAACATCGCCCCGAAGGCCCGATGGCCCAGGCGGTGGATGATTTCGCCCAGGGTGACGGTCGGATCGGAGTCAGCCGCGATCTGTCCCATCATCTCTGACAGGGTGAGTTTGCGTTCCTGGTGATGATCGTCCATCCGGCCTCCGGGCGATCAACGCCTGACGGGCCGATACGGTCCTAGACCGCCGCCCGCAGCGCGCGCCGGCGTTCCACCGACGAGGGGATACGCATCGCCTCGCGATACTTGGCCACCGTGCGGCGGGCAATGTCCACCCCGGCTTCCTTCAGGATGTCGACGATAGTGTCGTCGCTGTGCACCTCGGCCTCGTTGCGCTCGGTGTCGATCAGCTGGCGGATGCGGTGGCGCACGCTCTCGGCCGAATGGGCCTCGCCGCCGCTGGAGTTGGCGATCGAGGCGGTGAAGAAGAACTTCAGCTCGAACAGGCCGCGCGGCGTGGCGATGTATTTGTTGGAGGTGACCCGGCTGACGGTCGATTCATGCATGCCGATGGCGTCGGCCACCGTCTTCAGGTTCAGCGGCCGCAGGTGCTGCACGCCATAGGCCAGGAAGCCGTCCTGCTGGCGCACGATCTCGCTGGCCACTTTCAGGATGGTGCGGGCCCGCTGGTCGAGGCTGCGGACCAGCCAGCTGGCGCTGGCCATGCAGTCGCTCAGGAAGGCCTTGTCCTGGTCGGTCCTGGCCCCGCTGCTGACCCGGGCGTGATAGCGCTGGTCGACCAGCACGCGGGGCAGGGTGTCGGTGTTCAGTTCGACATGCCACAGGCCGCCCGGTCCCTCGCGGACATAGACGTCGGGCGACACCGCATGGGTCGGCTCGCCCCCGAACGCCGCGCCGGGCCTGGGGGTGAGGGCCCGCAGCTCGGCGATCATGTCGCGCAGGTCCTCGTCGTCGACGCCGCAGGCCTTCTTCAGGCCCGCCATGTCGCGCCGGGCCAGGAGGTCGAGGTTGGCCAGCAGGGCGTCCATGGCCGGATCCAGCCGGTCCTTGTCGCGCAGTTGCAGCGACAGGCATTCGCGCACGTCGCGGGCCATGACGCCGGTCGGCTCGAAGCCGTGCAGCACGCCCAGCACGCCTTCGACAAAGGGGAGGCCGCAGCCCAGGCGTCCGGCGATCTCGTCCAGGTCGGCCCGCAGGTAGCCGCCCTCGTCGACGGCATCGATCAGCACCGCGGCGACCCCGCGTTCGGCCTCGGTCAGTCCGGCGACGGCCAGCTGGTCGTGAAGGTGTTCGGCCAGGGTCTTCTCCCGGCTCAACCGCCCTTCGAAATCGTCCTCGCTCTCGAAACTGCCGCCCTTGCCCGCCCGCGACCAGTCGATGGCCCCGCCGCCGTCGGCGGCCTCGCCACCCTCGCCGGAATCGCGCTCGCCGGGGCTCAGCTCCTCATGGCCGCCGTCCATGTCGGCGGTGGCGGCCGAGTCGGGCATCTCGTCGGCGGCGGCTTCAGTGCGGTCGACCCTGGGCGCGTCCGGCTCGGCTTCCGGCTCGGCGTCGCGCTGCAGCAGCGGATTGCGTTCCAGCTCGGCCTCGACAAAGGCTTCCAGCTCGATGTTCGACAGTTGCAGCAGCTTGATCGCCTGCTGCAGCTGGGGGGTGATGACCAGCCCCTGGCCTTGCCGAAGTTCAAGTCTCGGACCGAGCGACAAAGATCAGCCCTCCCGAGCCGTGCGTGTTTGGAAAACGCACTTTCAGGCCCGGTTGGTTAACAGGGCGCTTAAACCGGCGCCCTTCTTGCATTGAGGCGGTTAATCGCCGCGTTTGGCCGCCGTCACCTGGGTGACGATCTCGTCGGGCAGGCGGTAGGGCAGGGCGCGGTCGAAGCGGCCGCGCGGATCCATCAGATAGACCACCGTCGAGTGGTCCATGGTGTAGTCGGGGCCCTCGCCCACCTTGTTGGCCACCGCCTTGTAGACCGCCACGGCCTTGTCGACCTCGGCCTGCGTGCCGGTCAGCCCCAGGGTCCCCTCCGGCGCGCCGTTGGCCTCCAGCCAGTCGCGAATCGCCTGCGGGCGATCGCGGGCCGGGTCGATGGACATGAAGACGATCCGCACATCCTTGCCGTTGGTCCCCAGCTGGTCCTTGACCCGGATCAGGTTCTGAAGCGTTCCCGGACAGATGTCGGGGCAGTAGGTGAAGCCGAAGAAGACCATGTTCCACTGGCCGTTCAGCACCTTTTCCGTCACCGGCTTGCCGGTCTGGTCGACCAGGCTGAAGGACCCGCCGACGTCCGGCTGGGTCGGGGCAGGGCGGAAGGCGCCGCTGCCGAAGGCGAGGGCCAGCACAACGACCAGGCCGAGCGCCACGGCGCCCCAGAGGATCATGCGGGTTCGGGTCATGTTGTCTCTCAGGCTGGCGTCCGGCGCCGATCAGGGTCAAGGTTCCGGCGCATGACGATCCCCTCGCCCCTGCTGCCGGACGTTGACAGGCGTGGCCTCGATAGGCCGGGCGACGACAGCGTGCAAGCCGCCGCGCCCAGCCTCTGGGACTTCGGCGGCAGCCGCCGGGCCCGCCTGCGGATCCGCACCCTGATCACCGTCCGCTGGGTGACCGTGGCCGGCCAGTTCGCGACGGTGATGTTCGTCCGCTTCGGCCTCGGCTTTGAACTGCCGCTGGCCGCCTGCCTGACCTTGATCGGGCTGTCGGCCTGGATGAACTGGCTCCTGGTCCTGGCCTCGTCCTCGTCCCAGCGCCAGGTCGCCGACTGGGAAGCGACCGCCCAGCTGGCCTTCGACATCCTGCAACTGGCCGGCCTGCTCTATCTGACCGGCGGTACGGTGAATCCCTTTTCCCTGCTGATCATCGCGCCGGTGGTTCTGGCCGCCGCCACCCTGCCGCTGCGCCATGTGCTGGGCATCGCCCTGCTGGCCGTGATCTGCACCATCGCGCTGTCGATCAACTTCCTGCCGTTGCCCTCGCCGGAGGCGACACCGTTCAGCATCCCGATCGTCAACCGGATCGGCAATGTGCTCAGCCGCATCCTCGGCATCGCCTTCTGCGCCGGCTATGCCTGGCAGGCGGCCAGCGAGGCGGCCCGCATGGAGCTGGCGCTCGACACCACCAACGCCGTGCTCGCCCGGGAACAGCGGCTTTCGGCCCTGGGCGCCCTGGCCGCCGCCGCCGCCCATGAACTGGGCACGCCGCTCGCCACCATTTCCATCGTCGCCAAGGAGATGGCCCGCGGCGCCGCCGAGGGCACCCCGGCCAGGGAGGACGCCGACCTGCTGGTCAGCCAGGCCGAGCGTTGCCGCGATATCCTGCGCCGACTGACCGCCGACCCGGACGCCGCCGATGACGTCCACGGCGCCATGTCGCTCGGCCAGTTGGTCGAAGAGGCCGTGGCCCCGCATACCAGGGATGCGGAGGTCCGTGTCGAGGCGGTGATCAGCGGACCCCGCGGCGAGGAGCCACCGGACGTCCGACGCCTGCCCGAAGTCCTGCACGCCCTGACCAGCTTCGTGGAGAACGCCGTCGATTTCGCCCGGTCGGAGGTGCTGATCACCGCCCGCTTCGACGACCGCAACATCACGCTCGAGGTCAAGGACGACGGCCCGGGCTTCGCGCCTGACATCCTCGCCAAACTCGGCGAGCCCTATGTCACCAGCCGTCCGGGCGCGGAAGGATCGCGCAGCGGCCATATCGGCATGGGCCTGGGCTTCTTCATTTCGAAGACCCTGATGGAACGAACAGGCGGGGTGGTGACGTTCCGCAATGGCAAGGCCGGCGGCGCGGTCGTGACTGTCCGCTGGCCACGCGACGCCCTGGAAGCGCATAACGAGTAGCGAGCCGCTTGGCCGTTGCTCGCCTGAAGGTTTAATGGGCCTATATCGGGTAGTGGATTCGGAATTGTGGGAGTTGAATCAAGGCCATGACCGACGTTTCCGAAACTGTTGCAGGCCTGCCCGACAAGACGCTTCTCGTCCTTGATGACGACGCGCCCTTGCGCACCCGGCTCGGACGGGCCCTCGAACAGCGCGGCTTCGAAGTGACCCTGGCCGGCAGTGTCGCCGAAGGCATTGCCGCCGTCCGCGCCAATCCCCCGGCCTTTGCGGTGGTCGACCTCAAGCTGGACGACGGTTCGGGCCTCAAGGCGGTGGAGACCATCCGGGAGGTGCGGCCCGAGTCTCGCGTGATCATGCTGACCGGCTATGGCAACATCGCCACCGCCGTGGCGGCGGTGAAGGCCGGCGCCATCGACTACCTGGCCAAGCCTGCCGACGCCGACGACGTGGTCCGCGCCCTGCTGGCCCAGACAGGCGAAACCCCGGCCCCGCCTGAGAAGCCGATGAGCGCCGACCGCGTGCGCTGGGAGCACATCCAGCGGGTCTATGAGCTGTGCAACCACAATGTCTCGGAGACGGCGCGCCGGCTGTCGATGCACCGTCGGACGCTGCAGCGGATCCTGGCCAAGCGGGCGCCGAAGTAGCCCTCTAGCTTCCCAGGGCCCGCATCGCCGCCAACCGCGCGAACGCCAGGGTCAGCGCCTTGCGCCGCGCGCCCGCCAGCGGGGTCAGCAGGGCGTCCCGTACGACCGCGCCGCCGAAGCCGTCCGCGACGATCAGGCCCGGCTCTTCCGGCAGCAGCGACTTCGGGAACTCAGGCCCGACCGCGAAATAGAAGGCGTCGCAGTAGGGCAGGTACTCCCCCCACTTTCGATCACAGAGATAGTCCTCGGGGCTCGACTTGACCTCGACGATGACAATCTCGCCCTTCGGCCCCAACGCCATCAGGTCGGCCCGTCGCCCGTTGGGCAGCCCGACCTCGGCCAACGGCGCATAGCCCATCGACCCCACAAGCCGCGCGGCGCCGCGGGTGACCGCCGAGGTGGTCTCGGGCCGGGTGAGCGTGACGAGGGTAAGAACGGCCTCCATGGCCGCAATCTATGTTCCGGTTGTGTTCCGGGTCAAGACTCGCTTTACGCCGACGGATGCTTCGGCATTTCCAGCCTGGCCGGGTTGTAGCCCAGCGCCTTGATCCGGTTCAGCGCCGCCGCCTTGGCGCCCGGGGCCATCACCGCCTTGCGAGACATCAGCCACACATAGTTGCCGCCCGGGGTGGCCATGATCGCCCAGCCACCGTCAGCGTTGGCATCGAGGATCCAGTACTCCTGGTTGACCACGCCGAAGAACCTGGCCTTGAACTTGGCGTTGCCGCTGCCTGGCACGATCTCGCCCTCGGCCTTGAACACCTTGGCCGCCCCGGCCGGCGAACCCTTCCGGCAGGTCTGGATCATCAGGTACTTGCCGCCGGTCGCGCTGGCGAACTGGCTGGTCGGCGCCTGGCAGTCCTTCTGGTTGCTGTTGGGCGTCCGGGCGACCTCGTACCAGGTGCCGGAGTAGAAGGCGGCCGAGATCGGGCGGGCCGGCTGCGGCGCGGCTCCCCAGGCAACGAATGGCGCCGCGGGCATGGCGGCCAGCACCAGAGCGCCGGCGAGAACGGAAACAGTCTTCATGCGGCGTAATCTAGCGCCTTGATCCAAAAAGAAAACGCCCCGGGTTTCCCCGGGGCGCTCGCAGTCCGATTCCGGCCTGAGGCGGCGGTCCTACTCAGCGGCGATGCTGATGACCTTGGCCTTGTCCTTGAAGTTGATCTCCTGGAGGTAGCGGATGCCCTCCTCGGCGATGTCGTCGCCGACCATCCGGTCACCCTCGGCCTTCAGTTCGTCGAGGTCGACGTACATGCCGTAGAAAGCCTTGGTGCGCTCGGTGATGATGCCGGCGTTGAGCAGGGTCTTGACCAGCACGCGGAAGATGTTGGTCTGCTCCTTCATGTTCTCGCGACGGGCGTCGTCGGTCATGATCTGGGCGAACTCGGCGATGACCTTCTCGGGGTCCAGGCCGTAGGCCTCGTAAAGGTCGCGCTGCTGGGTCGGACCCACCAGGTTGAACAGCACCGCCTGGAAGCAGTGGGCGGCCCAGTCCTCGATGATGGCGTGCTCTTCGGGGGAGAGGTGCGGCACGGTGCGGTCGGCCCAGATCTTCCCGAACTTGTGGTGGAAGGCCTCGTCGGTCATCACCAGCTGCAGCAGCTTCTTGCCGACCGGGTCGTTGATGGCGTTGAACAGCGACGCAAAGGCGCCCATGGCCAGGCCTTCGACCAGCATCTGCATGCCGATGATCTTCTTGTAGACCTCCGGCGCGTCGATGATCTCGACCAGCAGGGCCTTCAGGGTCGGGCCGCATTCGACCGGACGGCCCCAGCGGGCCTTGATGTACTTGGCGAAGGCCGTGACGTGGCGGGCTTCTTCGCGGGTCTGGTTGGCGGCGTATTCCTGCGCGCCCTGGTCCTTCAGCACGTGGCAGAGGCTGGCCGACAGGTTCAGCGCGCCCTGTTCACCGTGCAGGATGGAGGAGAAAATCCGCAGGGTGCTGTCGTTGATGAACTTCGTGCGGATCTTGGGGTCCGACAGGTGGTTCGAAACGTAGTCGGTCGACAGGGCGACGACGAACTCTTCCGGAACCAGCGGCTGGTTCTCCATGTCGAAGGGCACGTCGAAGTCGATGTAGGCCTTGTCCAGCGGATCCCAGAAGTGGTCGTGGGTGGCGCTGATGATCTTGTCGAAGGCGGTCGAGCGGTTGTTGTAGCGGTCGAGTTCGAGCATCGACTCGAAGTCGTCCGGACGCA
>JAUMCZ010000260.1:1231-14025 GCA_032122215.1 Caulobacter sp. | reverse complement strand
AGGGCCTGTTCAATCCGGGGCCCGTGCGCGCCGCCTGGGACGAGCACATCAGCGGCCGTCGCGACCATGACCTGCGCCTGTGGTCGGTGCTGACCGCCCAGGCCTGGGCCCAGGCCCAGCGTGACGCTGTTGTCGCGAGCGTCGCCGCGTGACCGACACCGCGTTGAAAGGCGTCGCCGTCGCCCTGTTCGGCAACACAGACTGGTACCTCTACAATTTCCGCCTGCCGCTGCTGCATCGGCTGCGCGAGGAGGGGACCCGCCTGATCCTGATCTCGCCGCCCGGCGAGTACGGCGAGAAGCTCAAGGCCATGGGCTTCGACTGGCGCCCCCTGCCGATGGAGCGGCGCAGCCTCAATCCGCTGGCCGAGGCGAAGCTGCTGCTGCACATCGCCGGACTGCTGCGGGCCGAGCAGGTGGCCATCATCCACGGCTTCACCATCAAGCCGGCCATCTACGCCGGCATCGCCGGCCGGATGGCGGGGGTGAAGGGCCGGGTCAGCGCCGTCGCGGGACTGGGCTTTGTGTTCATCAGCGACAGCCTGAAGGCGCGGCTGCTGCGACCTGTGGTCCGCAGCCTGGCCTGGCTGGCCTTCGGGGGCCGGCGGGCCCGGCTGATCGTCCAGAACCCGGACGACCGCGAGGCCTTCGTAGGCCGGCGCCTGGTCCATCCCGCCAAGGTCCACACCATTCCCGGCAGCGGCGTCGATCTGACCCGCTTCCAGGTCAGCACCCGTGTTCGCGGCGAGGACGAGCCGCTCAAGGTCCTGCTGGCCGCCCGCATGCTGTGGGACAAGGGCCTGGCCGAGTTCGTCGAGGCGGCGCGAATCCTCAAAGCCGAGGGCCGGAACATCCGCTTCCTGCTGGCCGGCGAGCCGGACCCGGGCAACCCGGCCGCCTGCAGGCCCGAGGATCTCGCCGGCTGGACGGCCGAGGGGCTGGTCGAGCACCTCGGCCATGTCGACGACATGCCGGCCCTGCTGAGCGACGTCGACGTCGTCGTCCTGCCCAGCTACCGCGAGGGCCTGCCCAAGACCCTGATCGAGGCCGCCGGCTGCGCCCTGCCGCTGGTCACCACCGATGTGCCAGGCTGCCGCGAGGTGGTCACCCACGAGGAGGACGGCCTGCTGGTCACGGTGCGGGAGCATGCGGGGCTGGTGGAAGCCATCGGCCGGCTGGACGACGATCCGGAGCTGCGCCGCCGGCTGGGCGCCGCGGCGCGGGAGAAGGCCCTACGATTGTTCGACGTCGAGATCGTCATGGGCCGGACGCTGGGTGTTTATCGCGAGCTGCTCGTTCAGCCCTGAACCCGGACAACCGCCAGGGATGGCAGGCTGAACGGGCCATCATAGGGATTCGTCAGGCCGGGTCGGCCTCGGCGGTGTCCGCGTGGAATTCGTCGGCCGGGACGAAGGCGGCGCCCTCGTCGTCCAGCACCCAGACGCCGATGAAGGCGGGATGAGCGGGGTCGAGGTCCTCGTCGAGCAGGTCGCCCTCGTAGAGGCCGACGTTGCTGAAGTCGAAATCCAGGGACAGCTGATGCGCATAGCCGACCATCTCTTCGGCCATGCGGCGCGAGTAGCCGAGGGCTTCGCTCAGGTCACCGAACTCATCGGTCAGGGTGCTGACCTCGGCGGCATCGCTGCCTTGGGTCGCACTGGTGGTGACAATGGTAAACGCGGGCATGGGTCGTCTCTCGTAGGTCGGGAAACCCCCTCCCTAACCTGTTCCCTACGGAAACCGGCCGACATTCTGAAAAAACCTGTCGGTCAGTCGGCGTCCCGGCCGGCTTTCCTGGCCGCGCGGTAGGTCTTCTGGACCCGCCGGTCGTTGTCCTTCTGTGCACGCTCGGCCTTGGCCTCCACTGCCGCCAGCTCGAGACCAAGCTTGAGGAAGTGGGCCCAGCGATCCGGGGCCAGCTCGCCGCTCCTCAGCGCCGCCTGGACCGCGCAGCCCGGCTCGCCGGTGTGCCCACAGTCGCTGAACCGGCAGGCGGCGATCAGCGCCTCGACGTCGTCGAACACCGCGCTCAGGCCCTCCTCGGCGTCGATCAGGCCGACTTCCCGCATGCCGGGGGTGTCGATGATCAGGCCGCCGCCGGGCAACAGGACCAGATGGCGATAGCTGGTGGTGTGTCGACCCTGGTCGTCGGACTGGCGGATCGCCTTGGTCGCCATCCGCTCCTCGCCAAGGAAGGTGTTGACGAGGGTGGACTTGCCGGCCCCGGACGAGCCGATCAGCACGCAGGTCTCGCCCGGCGCCACATGGGCCAGCAGGGCGTCCAGGCCAACGCCCTCGCGGGCCGAGACCGTCACGACCGGGCAGTCGAGCGCCAGGGCGCCGATGCGGGCGGCCTCGGCCTCGGGTTCCGCGCTGAGGTCCGACTTGGTCAGCACCACCACGGGGCGGCCGCCGCTCTGCCAGGCGGCAGCCAGATAGCGCTCGATGCGGCGCGGGTTGAGGTCGGCGTTCAGGGAGGCGACGACGAAGGCCACGTCGATGTTGGTGGCGATCACCTGCACGGTCTGCACGCTGTCGGCGGCGCGGCGCACGAAGGCGGTGCGGCGGGGCAGGACGGCGTGGAGGGTGGCGGTGCGCTCGCCCGGGTTCATCGACAGGGCCACCCAGTCACCGACAGAAGGTGGGCCGGCTTCTCCTGCTTCGTGCAGCAACCGGCCGGAAGCCTTGGCGCGGATCTCGCCCTCGTCGGTGACCACCAGATAGCCGTTGCGCTGCTGGACGATGACGCGGGCAGGCCTGTGGCCGGCGCGGGCGTGGGGCGCGAACGCCTCCGCCATGGCGTCGGTCCATCCGTAGGAGCGGATCACGCCGGGGATTTCCTGAACGGCCTAAGCACCGGTCTCGTCCACGACGATGGTGACGGTCTTGCCCCGGGACAGCGGCTCCCAGCCGGCTTCGATGGCCGACGAAATGGCTCTGGCCACCCGATCAGGATCGATCTGTGCGGCCTTCAGCAGGGGCGCGCCGTACTTCGGCTGATGGCCGGCCGGAAACTCGACGACAGCCTCGCGCTGTCCCTCCTTGTGGCGAAGGGCCAGGGCCATGCCACGGTATTCGTTGGCGTCGCTGGACCATTGCGGCTGGCGTTGAAGCCGCCAGACATAGGGCTCCCCCGCCACCACGATATCGAACTCCGCGCCTTGCTTGGGTTTTGCCATGGCAGGGAGTTAGCCCGACAAGCCGGTCTTTGCCATCCCGAGCGCGGAATTGGTGGGCGCCTGAAGTGGTCGCATGTCCGCTCCGGTCACCGGTCGCTCCTTTGCGGAACGCGCTCTACCGCGTGATCTTCAAGTCGTCGAACCAGGCCTCGCCGTTGGAGCGGACGCGGCCGGGCGAGGCCAGGGTCAGCCACTGGGCGTCGCACCCCACGGGCACGTCCACGACGCTGGTGAAGGTCGTCCAGCCGGTCGTTCCCGACAGCGCGGTTCCGGGATCGACGATGGCGGCGTTGCGCTGGGCGCAGCGGAAGCCCCAGACGAGCGGACGGGCCAGGGGAATGCCATCGCCCTTCCAGCGGCCGCTGAGCACATGGCGTCCGGGGGGCAGGGCCAACAGTTGGCGGGCGAGAACGCCCGGCGGCAGGGCCTGGGTAAAGCGCAGGTAGAGGGCCTTGCCGGCGCCGTCGTCGCGCGGGGTCGGTTCGGCGATGACGCCGGTGCGGTCGAAGTACTGCCAGTTGAACGGCGCCGGGCCGGGCAGGCCCTCGAACCCGCCATCGTAGGGGTCAGCCAGGTTGGCGACGCCCTCGGGCGGCAGGAGCTGGGCCCAGATCAGGAAGGCCTGCGGATATTGTTCTTCCTTGACCAGCCGGCCGACGACGGCGCCCGTCTCGACCTCGCTGGGCGGGTGTTTGCCCTTGGCCATGGCGGCCAGCAGGGTCATGGCCGCGCCAGGGTTGTCGCCGCTCTTGGCCATGTTGATCAGGAAGGCCGAGCGCCAGGGCGGCTGGCCGTCGAGCCGTCCCGCCAGCAGTTCGGCTCCGCCGGGCATGGCGGCCAGCCGGGACAGCTGGGTCCCCATGGTCCCGCGCATCGACACCGGCCAGGCCCGCAGCAGGCCATCAGCCCGTTCGGCGGCCTCGGCCAGCTTGCCGGCCCGAAGGCGGTCGGCGACCAGCCAGCTGACCGCCGGGATGTCCCGCTTCATGCGATCGCCCGCGATGGTCATCAGCCGGTTACGGGCGGCCTGATCGTCGCTGGCGAAAGCCAGGGTGCGGAAGGCCGATCCGGAGGTGGGATCGCGCTTGAGGGCGGCCAGGGCCAGGCGGCGAGCCGGGGCGGCCTCGCCGCGCTCCAGGCGCCGTTCGGCAAGCCGCGCCATGGCATCAGCGTCGCTCGGGCGCCAGCCCAGGGCCCGCGCCGGATGTTCGGGCGTCAGGGCGTCGGCGGCCGAGCGCTGGACGATAAGTCCGGCGAGGCCGAGCCCGCCCAGCACCAGGACGGCCGCCAGGGCGGCGTCCCGCCAGGGGAAGGTCTTGCGGGGCGGCTCCGGCGGAACCGGCGGCACGACCCGCAGGATCGGCCGCTCTCGTTCCCCACTGGCGCGGGCCTCCGACGCCGGCATGGGATCAGCCCTTCTTGCCGCTCAGCTTCTTGGTGTCGTTGCTGCCGTATTCGTAGTTGTAGGCATAGCCGTAGCCGTAGCCGTAACCATAGCCGTAACCGGCCGCCTTGAGGCTGAACTTGGACAGCAGGGCCCCCAGGATGCGGGCGTGGCCGAGGTCGAGGCGGCGCAGGGCCGCCTTGGCCAGGCCCTGGCGGGTGGTGCCGGCCTCGATGACCAGGATGGTGCCGGCCACCGAGGAGGCCAGCAGCGGGGCGTCGGCCAGACCCATGACCGGCGGACCGTCGATGACCAGCAGGTCGAAGTGCTGCTGGGCCTCGGCGACCAGGGCGCGGATGCGGGCGCCGGCCAGCAGTTCGGCCGGGTTGGGCGGCAGCGGACCACAGGGGATGAAGGCCAGGTTCGGCTGGTCGGTGGCCTGGGCCAGTTCGATCAGCGTCGCCGAACCGGTCAGGTAGTTGGAAAGGCCGGCGCTGCTGTCGGCGCGCAGGGTGCGGTGCAGGGACGGGTTGCGCAGGTCGCTGTCGACCAGCAGCACGTTCATGCCCAGCTTGGCGAAGTTCTTGGCCAGGGCCACCGAGGTGGTCGACTTGCCTTCCGACGGCCGGGCCGAGGTGACCAGGATGTTCCTGGGCACGCCCTCGTTGGTCGAGAACTGCAGCGCCGTGCGCACCGAGTAGTAGGCTTCGGAGAAGGCGCTTCGCGGATCGGCCATAGCCTCTTCCGGGGTAACGCCCTTTTCGAGCATCGGGATGGCGCCGAGCAGCGGCATGCCGAGCTTGCCCTCGATGTCCTCGGGGACCTTGATGGTCTCGTCGAGGCTTTCCAGACCGAAGGCGGCGCCGACGCCCAATAGCAGGCCGATGCCGAGCGCGATCAGCAGGTTGATCAGCATGTTCGGCTTGTAGGGGCTGCGGGGCGTCTGGGCCGGGTCGATGACCGAAACGTTGTTGGCGCTGATCCCGGCCGTCGCGCCGAGATCCTTGAAGCGCTGCAACAGGCCATCATAGAGGGTGCGGTTGGTGTCCACGTCCCGCTGCAGGATGGTGTACTGGATCGAGCGATTGCGCAGGTCCATGACGCCCGACTTCAGACCCGAGACCTGACCCTGGAGCTGGCCCTCAGTGTTGCGGGCGGTCTGGTACTGCTGCTGGATCGAAGCGCGGATGTTGCCGGCCTCGCTGTTGATCTGGCGGCCCAGTTCGTCGATCTGGCCCTTGATGGCGACCACTTCGGGGGCGTCGGGCACGAACTTGGTCAGCATCAGCTGATACTGGCCGTTCAGCGCGGCCTGTTGCTGGCGCAGGGCCTGGATGGTCGGGCTGCCCATGACTTCGGGCAGGCTCATCAGGGCGCCCGACTGGGCCTGGCGCCACTTCTGTTCGGCGGCGATGCGCTGGCTCTTGGCCATGCCGAGCGCCGTGTTCATGGCGACCAGATCGGTGGCGGTCAGCGACGTGCTGGCCGTCTGTTCGGCCCCGCCGCCGCCGGGCAGGCCGGAAGCGCCGGCCGGGGTGACGTTGATGATGCCTTGTGTCGTCGCGTAGGCGTTCAGCGCCCGCTCCGAAACCTCGAGCTTGGCCTTGGCCTCGGCCAGCTTCTCATTGAGCAGCTCACGGGCGTCGTTGGTCGCTTCGTACCGGCGGTCGAGGTTGAACCTGGCGTACTGGTCGGCGAACTGGTTGACCACCAGCGAGGCGATCGCCGGGTTGGGGCTCTCGTAGGAGATCTTCACCAGCCGCGAGTTGCGCACCGGATCGATGCTGAGGCCCGCCATCAGCAGCGAGGTGGCCTGGCGTTCGCGGGTCGCCAGCGGAGCCGCCATGTTGGCAGCCGCGGACCTGTTGCGGCCGAGCAGCTTGTTGACCTGGTCCTTGAAGGCCGACGGCTTGGACTGGCTCATGAAGTCCGGATTGGAGGCCAGGTTGGCCTTCTGGACCACGCGCAGGGCCAGCGACCGGCTTTTCAGCTGGCCGTACATGGTCTGGTAGAATTCCAGGTTGCGGCTATCGTCGGGGGTCACCGACTCGATGCCGGTGCCGACGACGTTGGCCGACTCGCGGTCGATCTGGATCATCGTCGTGGCGCGATAGATCGGCGTCGTCAGCAGGGTGAAGATCAGGCCGAGGATCAGCATGACCCCGACCGCGCCGGCGATGACCAGACGGTGCTTCACCAGCACATGCCAATAGGCCAGCAGATTGATCTCGGGATTGCCCCCGCCCTGCTGCTCGTCGAAGTTGGCGCGGGTCGGCGCCAGGGCGCGGCCGCCGCGCACCACCAGGGGCCGGGGCATGGCCGTGGTCAGATAGGATCGGCCCTCGGGCTCGCCGTCCCAGGTTTCGTCGTTGTCGCCGCGCTTCATTCGTCCTCAAAGCCCCTTCGCCGGCCCCTGGGGAGGGGTCCGGCGCTTATCCGTTGTTCTGTTTACGTGTCGGTGATGCGATCAGAGCACCGGCACGAACATGCCGATCAGCGGCACCGCCGAAATCACATCGCGCCACAGCGTCTTGCCGCCGGACCGGTCGACGAAGACCACATCGTTGGCGAAAATCTGCGGGTCGGCGAGCTTGCCGGTGCGGATGTCGTTCAGATCGAAAACCGCCACCATGCGCTGGTTGTTGACCGTCCTGAACACGGCAACCTTCTTCTCGTTGGCCTCGCGGTTGAGGCCTCGGGCCATAGCCACGGCCTGGACCAGGGTGGTCTTGCCGATCAGCGGATAAACGCCGGGCTGACCGACCGAGCCATCGACCGTGACCTTCTGGCTGGCGAATTCCTTGACCGAGACGGTGACTTCCGGGGAGCGCAGATAGCGGGCCTTCAGACGGACGGTGAGTTCGTCACGGATCTCGTTGACCGTCTTTCCGGCGACCGGCACGGCCCCGATGATCGGCATGCCGATCTGGCCGGCGGCGTCGACCTGCACGATACGCGAGACATCCGGCGCCTGGTAGACGCTGACATCGAGGGTATCCATCGGCCCGACGCGATACTCCTCGGCGCCGACGACGGCGCGGGTCGGATCCGGCGGGGGCAGGGCCTGGCCGTAGAGGGCGCCGTCGGCCATCTTGCCGGCGCCGCCGCCGGTGCAGGCCGCCAACAGGACGCCGGCAACCAGCGCAAGAACCAGGGCACGGATCATGAAGAGCTCCCCACAGCGTAATTCAGATGCATCATAGCCTCGTCAGGCCGCTTTAAACAAACGTCGCAGGAAGCCAAATCCCGTCGCCGGCGCCTTGGGGGCGCCGATCACGTCGGGCAGCATCGATGGCGGCGTATTCTCGAGGACGGCGCGCGGCCGGGTGACGACCATGTCGATGGCCGCCTGATCGCCCAGACGCCGGGCGACCGCATCACGGGCGGGGCTGAGCAGGGGCCTGCGATTGCGCATGTTGTGGGCGTCGGTGGCCAGGATGTGGACCAGGCCCTCATCCAGCATCCGCTCCGACCAGTACTGCGGCCGCTTGCCGAAGCGGCCGGTCACGGAACCGGAGGTCAGCTGCATCCAGGCGCCCGCCTTGGCGATGCGGACCATGGTCTCGTAATGGCTCTCGATCCAGTGCAGCCGCTCCGGATGGGTGATGATCGGGTGGTAGCCGGCGGCCATGGCGGCGAACACCGTGTCCTCGATGCGCGGCGGGGCCGTGTGGTGCGGCGGCTCGAACAGGAAATAGCGGGTGTCGCCGAGGCTGAGAATCCGGCCCGAGCGCAGACCGGCGACCAGGTCGACGCACAGCTGCACGTCGGCGCCGGTGGTCAGGGTCAGCGGGATGCCTTCCCTGTCGAGCTCGGCCTGCAGGGCGGCGACGGCGGCGCGGATCTGCGAGCCAGTGTTCTCATACAACCCGGGGAAGATGTGCGGTGTGCAGGCGACAACCTCGATGCCATCCTCGACGGCGCAGCGGGCCATGGCCAGCGACGTTTCGAGATCGGGGGCCCCGTCATCAATGCCGGGAACCATGTGGCAGTGAAGGTCGATCAAACCCGCAACTCCAAAACCAGCCCTTGCGGACCTCGACCTGCGGGCGCGCCGAAACGCGCGCGCCCTCATAGGGATGACGCCCGCCCACCCGACGGTGCGTTATCTCGCCGCACCCCGGCCCGGTCAAGGCGCAAACAGCGTTACTCGAGGCCTGTTGCGGAAACTGCACAAGTGTTGCGACAGCCCGGCGCCCAATTGCCCTCAAACGTGGATGGGTCGGGAAACAGAGCCGCCGTTTTCTTCAATATTATGAAGGTCGGCCGACATGACGTTTCTTTTTGCGACGTCGGTTGCCAGCCTGCGGCGAGGCCTCTAAGGGACAGGCTTCCTGTAGCGGCGGTCGTTGAACCCGCCGCATCTGCCGAGGTGGTTCCCAGGGTGTTTCCGACGGTCGAATTTTTGCGTACCGCCGCCTTGGAATTCGTCGCGGCCTTCAGCGCCGTCACCGCCATCATCTTTCTGTTGTCGCCGTTCGCCGTGCGCCTGGGCCTGGTCGACAAGCCCGGCGGCCGCAAGGATCACGCCGCGCCGACGCCGGTCACCGGCGGTCTGGCGATCGCGGTCGGCACCATCCTGCCCGCCCTGGCCCTGACCCCGCCGAACGCTCAGGTCGTCGGCCTGGGGATTGCGGCGGTCATCCTGGTGGTGGTCGGGGTGCTGGACGACATCTACGACATTCACTGGCCGATCCGGGTGCTGGCCCAGACCGGCGCCGCCTTGGCCATCGTGCTGATCGGCGACGTGCGGGTGGCCAATATCGGGCCGGTGTTCGGGCTGGGCCCTCTGGATCTGGGCTACCTCTCCGTGCCCTTCACCATCATTGCCACGGTCGGACTTATCAACGCCCTGAACATGGCAGACGGCATCGACGGCCTGGCGGGCAGCCTCTGCGTCTGCGCCCTCATCATGCTGGTCGCCGCATCCCTCTATGCCGGCAACGCCGACCTGGCCCACGGCCTGACCGTGATCACGGGGGCCGTCGTCGCCTACCTGGCCTTCAACCTGCGCCTGCCCTGGCGAAAGCGCGCCCGCATCTTCCTGGGCAATTCGGGCAGCGCCTATCTGGGCCTGATCATCGCCTGGGCCGCTTTCCGCCTGACGCAGAACCCGGTCTATCCGGTGACCCCGCTGCTGGCGCCCTTCCTGATCGCCCCGCCGCTGATCGACTGCCTGGTGCTGATCGTGCGGCGTGTTCTGCACAAGCGGTCGCCCTTCCACGCCGACCGCACCCACGCGCACCACCTGATGCTGGACGGTGGTTTCTCCGTCACCGGCGTGGTGATCACCCTCTGTGTGCTGTCACTGAGCCTTGGCCTCGGCGTCGCCCTGGCCCTGCGCGCCGACGTGCCCCAGCCTGTTCTGCTGGCCGTCTTCGCCGGACTGACCGTGGCCTATTTTCTGTTCACGCGGCATCCCGAGCGCGCCATCGCCGCCTACGCCAGGCTGACCGGCAAGAAACCCTAAAGGCCGAGCGCCGCTTCCAGCGCCGCCGCCACCCGCTCGACATCGCTATCGTCCATCGCCGGATACAGCGGCAGGCTGAGGCAGCGGTCGTACCAGGCTCGCGCACCGGGCAGATTCAGCTCACCGTTGCGAGCCCGCCAGTAGGGCTGGGTGTGGACCGGGATGTAGTGGACCTGGCTGCCGATGCCGGTCGCCGTCAGGCGGGCCATGACCTCGGCGCGGGTGACGCCCAGAGACTCGAAATCGATAAGCACGGTCAACAGATGAAGGGCCGGGTCGGACCAGGCCGGGCTTTGGGCCAGGGTGATGGCATTGGTCTGCGCCAGCCTTGCGGCATAGAGGGCGGTCAGCCGCCGGCGGCGGCCGGTGAAGCGGTCGAGCTTGGCAAGTTGCGACAGGCCCAGCGCGCAGTTGATGTCCGGCAGGCGGTAGTTGAAGCCCGGCTGCGCCATCTCATAGACCCAGGGGTCGGCGCCCGGCGGGCGGGTCATGCCGTGGCTACGCAGGGACCGGAGTCTGGTCGCCAGATCCGCGTCGTTGGTGGTCAGCATGCCGCCTTCGCCGGTGGCGATGGTTTTGACCGGGTGAAATGAAAAGCTGGCCATGACGCCATGGGCGCAGTCGCCGACCCGCTCCCCTCCGGCCCCGAAGTCCATGGCTGAGCCCAGCGCATGGGGCGCATCCTCGACCAGCACCGCCCCGGCCTCCGCCGCCTGCCGCGCCAGGGCCGGCAGGTCGCAAACGTCGCCGCGCAGATGCACGGGCAGGACGGCCTTCACCGGTCCCTCCGCCCGACCCAGCGCCTCGGCCAGGGTCTGCGGCGTCAGCAGGCCGCTGTCCGGATCGACATCGGCGAACACAACATCGGCCCCGACGTAGGCCGCGCAGTTGGCGGTGGCCAGGAAGGTGATCGATGGGACGATGCAGGTATCGCCGGACCCGACGCCGAGCGCCAGCATCGCCAGGTGCAGCGAGGCCGTGCCGTTGGAACAGGCCACGGCATGGTCGGCGCCCACCTTGGCGGCGAACGCCGTCTCGAAGGCCTCGACGGTCGGGCCGGTGGTCAGGAAATCGCCGCGCAGCGCCTGGGCGACCGCGGCGATGTCGTCCTCCTCGATGGTCTGGCGGCCATAGGGCAGGAAGCCGTCAGACACCCTGGGCGTCCAGCATGGCGGTCAGGCCCTCTGAGGTCAGCCATTCGGTATTGCTGTCGCTGGCGTAGGCGAAGTCCTCGGCCACCGGCCGCGCGCCGTCCTTCGGCCCGAACGCCTCGCGGGCATATTCGACGAAGGCCGGCTCGATCACATAGCGATCGTCCAGTTCGCAGGTCTGGCGTGCGTCGTCAGCCCCGACCATGATCTCGTGCAGCTTCTCGCCCGGGCGGATGCCGACGATCTCGATCTCGGCCTCGGGGGACATGGCGCGGGCCAGGTCCGGCATGGCCATGGAGGGGATCTTGGGCACGAAGATCTCGCCGCCGCGCATGATCTCCAGCGAGGAGAGGACGAATTCCACCCCCTCGTCGAGGGTGATCCAGAAGCGGGTCATGCGGGCGTCGGTGATCGGCAGGCTGGTCGCGCCGCGCGCCAGCAGGCGGCGGTAGAGCGGCACCACACTGCCCCGCGAACCGACCACGTTGCCATAGCGCACGACCGAGAACCGGCAGCCGAGGTCGCCCGACAGGTTGTTGGCCGCCACGAAGGTCTTGTCCGAGGCCAGCTTGGTGGCGCCGTACAGATTGACCGGGTTGCAGGCCTTGTCGGTGGACAGCGCCACCACCTGCCGCACGCGGTTGCTGAGCGTGGCCCAGACGACGTTCTCGGCCCCGACCACATTGGTCTGGATGCATTCGGAGGGATTGTACTCGGCCGCCGGCACCTGTTTCAGCGCCGCCGCATGGATGACGATGTCGACCCCGCGCAGGGCCAGGGTCAGGCGCGAGCGGTCGCGCACGTCGCCGAGGAAGAATCGCATCTTCGAATAGTCTTCCGCCGAGAACTTCTCGCGCAGGTCCTGCTGCATCTCGCTCTGCTTGAGCTCGTCGCGGCTGTAGACGATCAGCTTGCGGGGCTTGTAGCGGGTCAGGACGGTTTCGATGAACCGCTTGCCGAACGAGCCAGTGCCGCCGGTGACCAGGATCACTTGGCCGTCGAGGTCGAGGGTCTTGGGGGCGAATCGGGTCATCGGAGCTCCAGATCGGCGAATCTGGGCCGATGCGCCCTGTCTGTCACCTGCGCGTAAATCACGCATAAACCCCGATGGGCTAGGTGAGGCCCATGAACCGCCGCCTCGCCCTCGCCGCCCTCGTCGCGCTCGCGCCCTCCGCCGCTCTCGCCGCGGGCGGCGGCGAGAAGAAGAAGGGCGGCGGTCTGAGCTTCATCCAGATCCAGACGCTGACCGCCTCCATCCTGCGCCGCAGCGGCGGACGTGGCGTGCTGACCATGGAAGTCGGGGTCGACGTCCCCAACGAGCAACTGCGCGAAAAGGCGGCTGCCTCATCCCCGCGCCTGAGGGCCGCCTACGCCCAGGTGCTGCAGATCTATGCCTCGGGCCTGCCGGTCGCGACCCCGCCCGACGCCGACTATCTGGCGATCAAGTTCCAGCGCGAAACCGACCGCATTCTTGGCAAGCCTGGGGCCAAGCTGCTGATCGGCACGATCCTGGTCAACTGATCACATCGCGCTGATGCCGCCGTCCAGCTTCAGCTCGGCCCCGGTCATGAAGCGGCTTTCGTCCGAGGCCAGGTAGAGCACCGCGTCGGC
>JAUMCZ010000260.1:0-1221 GCA_032122215.1 Caulobacter sp. | reverse complement strand
TCTTCCTTGCCGAACCGCTGGCGGATCGGATCAAGGATCGGAGTGTCGATGAAGGTCGGGTGGATAGAGTTGGAGCGCACATCGATCTTCTGCTTGGCGCAGTAGAGGGCGATGTTCTTGCTGAGCAGCCAGACCGCCGCCTTGGAGGCGTTGTAGGCCGGGCCGTTGTGGTTGGCGATCAGGCCGGCGATCGAAGAGATGTTGATGATCGAGCCCGGCTGGTTCTCGCGCAGGTATTTGATCGCGTGCTTGGCCCCCAGAAACACGCTGTCGACGTTGACGCTCATGGTGATGCGGAAGTCGTCGAGGGTGCAGTTTTCGATATCGGCGCCGCGACTGATGCCGGCGTTGTTGAGCAGCACCGAGATACCGCCCATGTCGGCGTTGGCCCGCAGCAGGGTGTCGATCCAGCCCTGCTCTTCGGTGACGTCCAGCCGGTAGGCGAAGGCCGTGCCCCGGCCGTGGGCGGCGTTCAGCTCGTCGGCGACCGCTTGCGCGCCCTCGAGGTTGAGGTCGGCCAGGGCGACCTTTGCGCCCTCCTCGGCAAGGCGCCGCGCAGCGCCGGCCCCCAGACCCTGGGCGCCACCGGTGATGAAGGCCTTCTTGCCCGCGACCCGTCCCGACATCTCGTTCCTCCGAATGCTCTTTCGAACAATCGTTAGAGCGCTGAGGCCGCCTCGTCCATGATCGTGGCGAGGGCGATGTCCAGGCTGGTCACCCCGTCGGCGTCATGGGTGCTGAGCAGCACCTCGACCCGGTTGTAGACATTGAACCATTCGGGGTGGTGATCGAGCTTCTCGGCCGCCAGGGCGATGCGGGTCATGAAGCCGAAGGCGGCGTTGAAATCCTTGAACTGGAAGGTGCGGACGATGGCGTCGCGCTCGCCGTCCAGGGCCTTCCAGTGCGGCAGGGATTTCAGCGCCTCGGCGGCGCCGATCTTCGAGGGGCGGGTCATGAGAATTGAAGTCCCGTGGCCAGCTGAAGTTCCTCCAGCGCCTGGGCTTCGCTGGAGACCTTGATGGCCTTCATGCCCAGCATGGCGGCCGGCTTGCAGTTGATGCCGAGGTCGTCGAGGTAGATGCAGTGCGCCGGTTCGACCTCGAGGCGTTCGCACATCATCTGGTAGATGCGCGGATCGGGCTTGCGTACCCCGGCCTTGCTGCTCTCGATCACCGCCTCGAACAGGCCCATGACCTCGGCGACCTGGGCCGCCTTGCTGCT
>JAUMCZ010000259.1:0-7403 GCA_032122215.1 Caulobacter sp. | reverse complement strand
ACGCTGAGGCCGACGTCGGCGTGGGGTGACGGCGCGATGCCGGCGCTGACATCATGGACCGCGGTCCAGCTGTCGGTCATCTCGCCGACGGCGGCGGCGGTCAGGGCCGGGCAGGTGCTGGTCCCGCTGATGGCGAAGGCGCCCTTGTCTTTTGCCAGGGCGTCGAAGCGCTCGACCCCCAGCACGAAGTCGGTGGCGTCGGCGAGGTCGAGGTAGTCGCAGCCCCGGGTCAGGCAGGCCTCGACCAGTCGGAACGGCGCCGCGCCATAGGCCTGGAACGGTCCGCTGCAGTCGACGACCAGGTCGGGCGCCAGCGCCGCCAGTTGCTGGACGGTGTCGCCGTCGCGGTCGAACAGGGCCGGCTCGAGGATGGCCCCGCCCGGTTGAGCCCAGCGGGCGCATAGGGCGGCGGCTCTGGCGGCCGAGCGGCCCGCGATCAGCAGGCGCAGGCGCGGTTCATGGGCCAGCAGGCGGACCAGCCTGGCCCCGAACACGCCATAGCCGCCGACGACAAGGACCTTCACCCCAGCACCCGGTCGGCATAGGCCGGGTCGGGGCGATAGCAGACGGTGCTGCGGCCGAAGATCTGCATCCGGTTGCGGGCCACAAGGCCGTAGAGGGCGTCGGCCCAGGAGCGCGGCAGCAGACGGGCGATGCCGGCGATCTTCCAGGGCCAGCCGAGGCGCTCGGCCATGCGGATCGAGCCGTCCGCCTTGAAGCGGGCGAGGCCATCCTCGATCAGGATGTTGCTCTCATAGTCGCCGGACCCGAGCCCGTAGTGGCGATAGAGCGCCTCGCCGAGCGCGGTCTGGGCCGGCAGCAGGCGGAACCGGGCCCTCTTGTCGAGGGCCAGGATCATGCGCATGCCGGAACTGCAGAAGACGCAGTGGCCGTCGAAGACGATGATCGGCCTATCGTCGGGAAACGACGGCACGGCAGGGTCCCGGCGATAGCTGTAGGCTTCGCGCGGGACCAAGCCGGCTACACCAGGTCTTCCGCCAGGATGGCCATCTCGAACATGTAGGAGCCGGCCTCGTCCTCGTCTTCGTAGATGACGCCGATGAATTCACCCGCCAACTCGACCTCGGCCGAATCCTTCTGCTTGCGGGCCTTCACGGCCACGTGCGGGTTGCCGAAGGTCCGCTTCAGGTGGGCTTCGACTTTCTTGATGGCGACGTCGTCCACGGGAAGGCTCCGATGCAGAGGGGTACTGATTTCGCGCGGAAACTAGCCGCGAACGGCCGCCGCGCAAGCCCTATCTCAGATCACGTAGTCGTAGACGATCTCTGCGAGGGTATGGTCCATCGTCCGCGCCGGCTCTTCGCAGGTCGGGCAATTGACCAGGCGGGCCGGCACGCCGGCGGCGGTACAGCCGGCCGGCACAGGCTTCAGCACCACCGAACCCGACGCCACCTTGGCGAAGTCACCGATATGGATGTTGCCGAGCACCTTGGCCCCGGCGCCCAGCAGGACGCCATTGCCGATCTTGGGGTGGCGGTCGCCGCGCTCCGCGCCCGTCCCGCCCAGGGTCACCCCGTGCAGCATGGAGACGTCATTGCCGATGACAGCGGTCTCGCCGATGACGATGCCGGTGCCGTGGTCGAGGAAGATGCCGGAACCGACCTTGGCGGCCGGGTGGATATCGACCTGGAAGATCTCGCTGGCCCGGCTCTGCAGATAGTGGGCGAGCGTCTCGCGGCCGTGGGTCCACATCCAGTGGGAGACGCGGTGGGTCTGCAGGGCCATGAAGCCCTTGAAGAACAGGAAGGGCTGGACGTAGCCCTTGCAGGCCGGATCGCGCTCGAAGACGGCCTTCAGGTCCAGTTCGGCGGCGGCGACGATCGAGGGATCGGCCTCGTAGGCTTCCTGGGCGAACTCGCGGGCGCTCATGGCGCGCAGTTCCTGGTCGGCGACCTTGCGGGCCAGCTGGAAGCTCAGCGCGTCAGCGAGACGACCGTGGGCCAGGATGACGGAGTTCAGAAGGCTGGCCAGCGCCGGCTCGTCCCTCGAGGCGCGCTCGGCCTCATTGCGCAGCGCGGCCCAGACGGGCGGCGCGACAGTCGGCTCGACCACTTCAAGATGCTTGGCCATGCTTGGCCTCCCTCAATTCCGGCGTTGCTCTAACACAAAACACTGGGGAGCGCGCGCCGGCCCTGCCCTTTGCTTTGATATGGTAACGCGCTCCAGCGGTTTCCAGTGTTAACGCCAACCCCGTTCCACCGTTGCGTCGGCCGGACGCTGGCCCTATCCCTCTGAAGGTCCGCGACGGAAGGGTAAGGCCCATGAAGACCATGCTGCTGACCCTGGCCCTGGCCGCCGGTGGGCTGATCGCCCCGGCCGCCTTCGCGGGCGAGGCGCCGCTGGACCGCGAGGCCCTGCGCAGCCTGGCCAAGAGCGGCGATCCCCTGTGCGGCGGCTGGCGCGGCCGCGACCAGAGCTGTGAGGACGTCGGCTTTCTGGAACTGCTGCCGCAGGACCAGGTGCTGCATACCTATCGTTTCCGCATCAGCTTCGAGCCCGACTATGAAGTGGTCATGCAGGAGACCGCCACCATCGAGGATGGCGCCCTGTGCAGCACCTATTCGACGGACAACCTGAAGGTCCGGGTGCTGGCCGATGGCGGCGCGGCCCCGACCGAGCAGTCGATGGCCATCAGCGCCATGTTCGAGAGCGCCCTGGCCGAGTACGAGGGCAAGGAAATCTGTGAAAGCTACTTCCGCGACCCCGCGACGGGCGAGCTGAGCACGGTGGTGACCATCGACGGGATCCGCGATCCCGGGCTGGAATCCAACTATCGCATCCTGAGCAAGGACGAACGCATCCATCTGCGTGAGATGGACGAATCCGCTGACCCCATGCGCCAGGACGTCTGACCCCATCGTGACCACGGCTCCCCCCTCCCCCGCGTTCGGCGAAAGCCTTCCCCAGTCGGCGTCCCAGCCGGTGCTGGACTTCCTGGCCCGCCGGCGGTCCGCCTCGGCCCTCGGCCTGGCGGCGCCGGGGCCCTCAGACGCCGAACTGGCCGACCTGATCCGCCTGTCGGCTCGGGCCCCGGACCATGGCAAGCTGGCGCCCTGGCGGTTCATCATCCTGGCCGGCGAGGGCAAGGCGGCCTACGCCGCCGGGCTCGAGGCCATCGCGGCGGGACGGGCGGACGCGGTCAAGCTGACCGCCAAGCTCGGCAAGCTGAAGGCCCCGCCGATGGGCGTCGCCGTCGTTTCCAGTCCCAGGCCCGGCGAAATCCCCGAGTGGGAACAGCTGCTGTCGGCCGGGGCGGTCTGCACCAACCTGCTGCATGCGGCCACGGCCATGGGCTATGGCGCCAACTGGATCACCGACTGGTACGCCTATGACGACGAGGCCCGGGCCCTGCTCGGTCTGACGGCGGATGAGAAGGTCGCCGGCTATGTGTTCATCGGCACGCAGTCCGAGCCTTCGGCCGAGCGGGTGCGGCCGGACTCGGTGGCCCTGACCAGCGTCTGGACCCCGCACGCATGACAGCAGTTTAACTGGCGGGCCGTCCGCGGAGCCGGTAGGTTTCCTGCACAATTGCAAGGCCTCCAGGATATTCAAATGCGCCTTCTCGCCGTCGCCGCGCCGCTCACCGCCCTGGCGCTCTGCCTGCCCGCCGTCGCCTCCCAGCCGCTGCCGACCTATGACAAGGTCGGGCTGAAGTGGAAGACGCCGCCGACGGTGGTGGACATGGCCCGCCATTATCCGGTCCGCGCCAAGGCGCTGAAGATCGAGCGCGGCTCGGTCGACGTGGCCTGCGCCGCCCGGAACGACGCCGGCCAGCTGGACTGCCAGGTGGTCGGCGAGTCGCCGGCCAAGGCCGGCTTCGGCGCCTCGGCGCTGGCGGTGATGAGCCGCGCCAAGGTCGAGGCCGTTGACGGCGGCGACGCCAAGGGCCGCACCTTCGGCTTCCGCCTGAAGTTCGGAACCTGGGGCGGCGCCGACCTGCCGGCCAGCTTCCAGCCGGGCCCCGGCGTGCACTGGGCGCGCTTCCCGACCATGGGCAAGTGGAGCATGTCCGGCCAGGACAAGTATGAGACCCTCACCGCCGACTTCGACTGCGTCGCCCGCGCCAGCGGCCGCCTGAGCTGCACCCCGACCGGCGGTGTCGGACCGGGCAAGTTCCAGGCCGCGGCCAGCGAGGCTATGGCCAAGGCCAAGGTGATGAGCGCCAACGGCGGTCCGGTCGAGGGCCAGCGCTTCAGCTGGTCGGTCTCGGTTCAGCGCCAGAACTGGTGCTCGCCGGGCCGGGAAGAAATCTTCCAGGACAGCGATACCCCCGGCCAGATCGGCCGCTGCTTCCCGAGCCAGGTTCAGGTCCGCTAGACCCTTATCGAAGCGGACTACAGTATAGCCCGGGCGTGCGGGGTCGAGGCGCTGGTTTTCGGCTAACCGATTGAAATCGTGTGTCCGGGCCGTAGGCCCGATGCGGCGGGATGTAGCCTGCGGCGTGGGTCGGCCGTAGGTCCACTGTCACCAGATGTAGCCCGGCCTGAGCCCGCCTCAGGCTACAGGTTTGCGGCACGCGCAAATCACCCATTCTGGGCTAATTTTGATTTGTCTAGACATATTCATGTTCCGGGCAGGCGCCCCGCAAGAAGCGACCTGCCGGCGAACTATCCCCGTCCGCGATACGGCGCCACGCCATGGTCGGGGAGCCACAGGCCCTCCGGCGGGGCGCCGCTCTGCCAGAAGACATCGATGGGGATGCCGCCGCGGGGGTACCAGTAGCCGCCGATGCGCAGCCATTTGGCCTCCGCCGTCTCGAAGAAGCGGCGGCCGATGGCGACCGTGCAGTCCTCGTGGAAGGCGCCGTGGTTGCGGAAGCTGGCCAGGTAGAGCTTCAGCGACTTGCTCTCGATCAGCCAGTCGCCGGGCACATAGTCGATGACGATGTGGGCGAAATCCGGCTGGCCGGTGACCGGGCACAGGGAGGTGAACTCCGGGGCCACGAAGCGGGTCAGGTAGGTGACGCCGGGCTGGGGATTGGGCACGCGCTCGAGCACCGCGTCCTCGGGACGGCCGGGTGTTTCGGTCTGCTGGCCAAGCTGGGTGAGATGGGTCTCTTGCATCGGCGCGATGTAGACCTCGCCTGGCCTAGGGACAAGGCCGCGACGGCGCGCTATCTACCGCTCTAACAATCGTTGGGAGAGAGACCATGGCGGGCAAGGACTTCGACGGCTTCGTAGTCGTGGTGACGGGCGGCTCGACGGGATTGGGCCGGGCCATCGCCGTCGAGGTGGCGGAACGGGGCGCCAAGGCCGTGATCGTCAACTATGCCTCCAGCAAGGACGAGGCGGCGGAGACCGTGCGGCTGGTCGAGGCGCTGGGCGCGCAGGGCATCCTGGCCCAGGGCGATGTCGCCGACGACGCGGCCTGCAAGGCCATCGTCGCCCACGCCGCGCCGTTCGGGAAGATCGACGCCCTGTTCAACAACGCCGGCATGACCAAGTTCGCCCCCAACCACAGCGACCTGGACGCCCTGCAGGCGGAAGACTTCACCCGGCTCTATTCGGTCAACGTGGTCGGGGCCTTCCAGATGGTTCGCGCCGCCCGCGGCCTGCTGGAATCGGCCCCGCAGCCGGGCGCGGTGGTCAACACCAGCTCCATCGCCGCCGTGACCGGCATCGGCAGTTCGGTGGCCTACGCCGCCTCCAAGGGGGCGATGACGACCATGACCCTGTCCCTGGCCCGGGCTCTGGCACCGAAGATCCGCGTCAACGCGGTGTGCCCCGGCTTCATCGACACCCCCTGGTTCGGCAAGTCGATGCCGGACGAGACCGTCGATCGCATGCGTCAGGGCGTCATCAAGTCCTCGCCGCTGCAGGTCGCCTCGACCGCCGAGGATATCGCCGCCTCGACGGTGTTCCTCGCCTCCCCCGCCTCGCGCCATGTGACGGGTGAAACCCTGCTGGTCGACGCCGGGACCCACCTGGGATTCGCCTCGCTGTCGATGCGCTGAAGCCACGCATCCGACCTTTATGCCACAGGGGCGTGTCCTTAATGGCGCGTCAAATCGAGTCGTGGCACAAGCCCGGCTGCCTAAAAGTTGGGCGAAGGGCCCGGGCATCGCTCAAATCGGCGACAGGCCGCGTCAGCACGTCATCAAGACCGCTGCCGGGGTTAGTCGCCCGGGAACCCTTCGCCCATCCTTAGCGTGACTTCCGATCGAAGAGACGGGGGCGACGCGTGGGCGCTGTGGCGCACTTCGCGCCAAACATAAAGGGGATAGACGATGAAATTCTTGAAACTGGCCCTGGTCGGCGCTGCCGCCTCCCTGGCCCTCGGCGGCGCGGCCTTCGCGCAGGACGAAGCGCCGGCGAGCGACTTCTCGTTCAGCTACAACGCCGGCGTGGCGAGCGACTACGTGTTCCGTGGCGTGAGCCAGACGGACGGCCCGCAGATCTTCGGCGGCGCTGACATTTCGAGCGGCGCGCTCTACGCGGGCGTCTGGGCGTCGAACGTTGACTTCGGCGACGACACCGACGCCGAGATCGACCTCTACGTCGGCGTGAAGCCGGAACTCGGCCCGGTGACCATGGACATCGCCGCCATCTATTACGCCTACGTCGGCGACTCCTCGGCCTCGGACTACGAGTTCGCCGAATTCAAGGTTGCCGGCTCGGTTCCGATCGGCCCGGTCACCGTCGGCACCGCCTGGTACTACTCGCCGGAATTCTTCGGCGGCACCGGCCAGGCCCTCTACTATGAAGCCAACGGCAGCTACGCGATCAACGACAAGTGGTCGGTCGGCGGCGCCGTCGGCAAGCAGGAAATCGAGAACGCCACCGACTACACCACCTGGAACTTCGGTGTCGGCTGGGCGGCCTTCGACAAGCTGGCCCTCGACCTGCGCTACCACGACAGCGACCTGGACTGCGCCACCTTCTGTGGTGAAAAGGTCGTTCTCACCCTGAAGACCACCCTCCCGTAGGGCGATCAACAAGGGACCGGTCCGCTCCTCCCCGGACCGGGCAGGATTGGCCGTCGCGACCCCTCGGGGTGGCGGCGGCCTTTTCCTTTTCTGCGCGTCGCTTTTCCTGAGGAAGGTTGGGCGCTATCGAAGGGCATGGACAGTTTCGCCCGCCTGCTTGCGCCCATCACGCCGGACCAGTTCCTCAGCCAGGCCTACGGCAAGGCGCCCCTGCACATTCCGGCGCAACCGGGGGCCCGTCAGGGCATCCTGACCTGGGATCGCTGGAACGAGATGCTGTCGGTGGCCTCGAGCTGGACCGAGCCGAGGCTGAAACTCTACATCGAGGGGCGGCGGATCGCCGCCGAGCACTATTGCGACAGCATCAACACCCTGGACGGCCAGCAATTGCGGGTGAATCCGCGCAAGGTCCGGGTCTTCCTGTCGATGGGCGCCAGCCTGGTGGCCAATGCGGTGG
>JAUMCZ010000258.1:0-4384 GCA_032122215.1 Caulobacter sp. | reverse complement strand
ACTATCATCGCTACGTCGACGAATTCGTCCGCTGGGGCTGTGAGCAGCTCAAGGAGGGCCACTACGAGGCCCTCAGCTGCTCGGGCGGCGTCTATGTCACCAAGGACACCCCCGACCCCGAACTGGCCGTGTCCAACGGCGCCTGGCGTCGTCACCAGATGCCGGCCTATCACCTGATGGCCCCGAACGGTCAGGGCATCACCCTGGTCAACATCGGCGTCGGCCCGTCCAACGCCAAGACCATCACCGACCACCTGGCCGTCTTGCGCCCGCAGGCCTGGCTGATGATCGGCCACTGCGGCGGCCTGCGCGGCTCCCAGCGGATCGGCGACTACGTCCTGGCCCACGCCTACCTGCGCGAGGACCATGTCCTTGATGCGGTGCTGTCGCCCGACATCCCTATCCCCTCCATCGCCGAGGTGCAGCGCGCCCTCTACGACGCCGCCAAGCAGATCAGCGGCGACAGCGGCGAGGCCCTCAAGCGTCGCCTGCGCACCGGCACCGTGGTCACCACCGACGACCGGAACTGGGAGCTGCGCTACACTTCCAGCGCCCTGCGCTTCAACCAGAGTCGGGCCGTCGGCATCGACATGGAAAGCGCCACCATCGCCGCCCAGGGCTTCCGCTTCCGGGTGCCCTACGGGACGCTGCTCTGCGTGTCGGACAAGCCCCTGCACGGCGAGATCAAGCTGCCGGGCCAGGCCAACGCCTTCTACGAACGCGCCATCGGCCAGCACCTGCAGATCGGCATCGCCACTGTCGACCTGCTGCGCGCCGAAGGGCCCCGCCTGCACAGCCGCAAGCTCCGCGCCTTCGACGAGCCGCCCTTCAGGTAAGGGATGAGCTTGCCGTCCGTGCGTCCTTCGACACGCCGCTTCGCGGCTACTCAGGATGACGAAGGTTTGTGCAATTCACCCTGTTCGTCATCCTGAGCAGCGGCCACAGGCCGCGTGTCGAAGGACGCACGCGGCTTAAGCCGACAGGAACTCCACGATCGCCCTGGCCAGCGCCGGCTCGGCCACCGCCGTCAGGTGGTCGCCGGGCACGCGCACCGCCTTGGCGTTGGGCATGGCGATGGCCAGCTTCTCGGCCGAACCGTTGTCGGCGTCGTCAGCCCCGCAGACCACCAGGGTGGGCACATCCAGCCCCGCAAGGTCATGCGGCGTGGTCGGCACGAAACTCGACAGCACGCCGAGCAGGGCCTGGGCGTTGAAGCCGCCGGCCTTGATTCGCGCCTGAATGTATTTGCCGGCCCGCGGGTCTTTTGCGGTCTCGCCGTTGCGGATGCTGTCCTCGAACATCGCCGCCCGCGCGCCCGCCTGCATGACGCCGCTGTCGCCCATGCCGCCCAGCACGCAACGGCGCGGCCGCGCGCCGCCGACCATGAACCGCACCGCCGTTCGGGCCCCCAGGCTGTAGCCGACCAGGTCGTAGTCGGTGAGGCCCAGATGCCTGACCAGCGCCGCCTGATCGAGCGCCAGCACATCGCCCGGCCAGGCCGCGGCCTCTTCCGGCGCCGCCGATTCGCCGTGCCCCCGCAGGTCCGGCGCGATGACCTCGAACCCGGCCCCGGTCAGGGCCTCGGCGATGCCCGGCTCGAACCAGTTGAGTCGCGCGGTGGCGATGAAGCCGTGCAGCAGCAGCACCGGCCGCCCTGCCCCGGCTCGCTGAAAGGCGATGCGCTGTCCGTCGAAACTGTTGAAATGCTCAGTCATCCCCAGAGGTTGGCGCATGAGACGCCGCCCGCGCAATCCCCTCTCCCGCTTGTCGGGAGAGGGTGGCCCCCGAAAGGGGGTCGGGTGAGGGCAGCGCCGACCTTGGTCGCGTGTCGCCGATCCACACTTCCCGACCGCCGGTGCTGCCCTCATCCGACCGCTTCGCGGCCACCTTCTCCCGACAAGCGGGAGAAGGGTCGGGGAAGCGTTCCCTTCCTCGCCGAATACTCCTAGCGTTCCCCCATCCAAGGGGAGCTTCACACCATGCGTAAACTGGCCCTGATCGGCGCGACCGCCCTCAGTCTTTTCGCGGGCGCGGCCAACGCCGCCACCGTCGTGGTCACCGCCGAGCGGCTGCTCGACGTGCGCACCGGCAAGTATCTCGAAAAGCCCCTGGTGGTGATCACCGACGGCAAGATCACGGCCGTCGGCAGCCAGGCCAGCATGACCGTGCCGGCCGACGCCACCAAGGTCGACCTCCCCGGCCTGACCCTGCTGCCCGGCCTGATCGACATGCACGTCCACCTGGACTCATCGCCGCAGTACAGCGGCTACAACGACCTGGCCTACACCGACAGCTTCTGGACGGTGGTCGCCGCCGCCAACGCCGAGAAGACCCTGCTGGCCGGCTTCACCACCGTGCGCAACGTCGGCTCGGACGGCTTCAGCGACGTCGGCGTCAAGGAAGCCATCGAGGAGGGCATCGTCATCGGCCCGCGCATCGTTCCGGCCGCCTACGCGATGAGCGCCACCGGCGGCCACTGCGATTCCACCTACTTCCCGCCCTCCGCCAACCAGACCGCCCTGGGCGTCGCCGACGGTCCGGACGAGGCGCGCAAGAAGGTGCGCTGGCTGAAGAAATACGGCGCCAAGGCGATCAAGATCTGCGCCACCGGCGGCGTCTTTTCGAACGACGCGGTCGGCGTCCAGCAGATGACGCTCGAAGAGATCAAGGCCGTCACCAGCGAGGCCCACATGGCCGAGATGAAGGTCGCCGCCCACGCGCACGGACCCGAGGGCATCCGCGCCGCCATCGAGGGCGGCGTCGACACCATCGAGCACGCCAGCCTGGTCGACGACGAGGGCATCAAGCTGGCCCTGAAATACGGCGCCTACTTCGGCATGGACATCTACAACACCGAATACACCCAGGCCGAAGGGCCGAAGAACGGGGTGCGCGAGAGCGAACTGAAGAAGGACCGCGACATCGCCGAGGCCCAGCGGCAGAACTTCTGCAAGGCGGTCAAGGCCGGGGTGAAGCAGGTCTACGCCACCGACGCCGGCATCTTCCCGCACGGCGACAACGCCAGGCAGTTCGCCGTCATGGTCCGCTACTGCGCCACCCCTCTGCTGGCCCTCCAGAGCGCCACCATCACCGCCGCCGACGCGCTGGGCCAGACCGGCGAGGTCGGCGAGATCAAGCCCGGCGCCTGGGGTGATCTGATCGGGGTCCAGGGCGACCCGCTTTCCAATGTGCGGGTGCTGGAGACGGTGAAGTTCGTGATGAAGGGCGGCGAGGTGGTGAAGGGCCCTTGATCCTCCCCCATCGGGGGAGGTGGCAGGCGCCGATAGGCGACTGACGGAGGGGGTCACCGCTCACGTCAGCAAGTGAACCTCTTGAAGCTGCACCGCCGGTGCGGACCCCCTCCACCACGCGCGTATCCGCGCGCGGTCCCCCTCCCCCGATGGGGGAGGAACTGTCTCAGGCTTCGCAGACGGCCTTGATCTCGGCCCGCAGCTCCGGAAGCCCATCGCCCTTTTCGGCCGATGTCGCGATCACGCGCGGGAAGGCCGCCGGACGCTTGGCGATCTGGCCCTGCGTTTTCACCACCAACGCGGCCGCCTCATGCGGCTTGATCTTGTCGGCCTTGGTCAGGACGATCTGGTAGCTGACGGCCGACAGGTCGAGCGCGTCGAGCGCCTCCTTGTCGACCTCCTTCAGCCCGTGGCGGGCGTCGATCAGCAGATAGACCCGCTTCAGGTTCGGCCGTCCGCGCAGGTACTGCCGCCCCAGGTCCTGGAACTTGTTGGCGGTCGAGCGCGACACCCGGGCAAAACCATAGCCCGGAAGGTCGACCAGGCGGATCTTGTCGGCCAGGACGAAGAAGTTGATCTCCCGCGTCCGGCCCGGCTCGTTGGAGGCCCGGGCCAGCTTCTTGTGCCCGACCAGGCCGTTGATCAGGCTGGACTTGCCGACGTTGGAGCGGCCCGCGAAACAGACCTCCGGCAGGTCCGGGTCCGGCAGGCCGTCCATCTTCACCGCCCCCATCATGAACGTGGCCTGGCCGGCGAACAGAACGCGCGCCGCCTCCAGTTCCTCGTCCGAAAATTGGGGGGTGTCGGTCATCAGGCCGCCTTCGCCCTGAACCGGTTGATGAAGTCGTCGATCGGGTTATCGACCTTCAGGCGGTGCATGATGATGTACTGCTGGAAGATCGAAAGGACGTTTGAGAAGGTCCAGTAGATGATCAGGCCGACCGCGAACGGGGCCATGATGAAGGTGAACAGGATCGGCATCAGCTGGAAGATGCGCTGCTGCATGGGATCGGGCGCCGGCGGGTTCATCGCCGTCGTCAGCCACATGGTGAAACCGTAGAACAGCACGCAGATGCCCAGGCCCAGCGCCCCGACTCCGAAGCCCAGGGCCTCCGGATGCGTGGTCAGCAGGC
>JAUMCZ010000257.1:0-7218 GCA_032122215.1 Caulobacter sp. | reverse complement strand
GGCCGGAGACAGTCGGCAAGACGGTCGAACTCAGCGCCGGCGGGCGCTCCGTCACGCTGTCCAGGGGCGACGGGGTGATCGACGAGGCGGTGCTGGCCCTGTTGTCGTCAGATCAGCCGATCTCGGCCAGGGCCGGCGATATCGCGCTGGGTCCCTACAACCCGCCGCTCGACGACGTCACGGACGAACTCGTCGGGCAGTGCCGCAAATGGATGAAGCCGGCCAGGGCGGCGCCTACGGACTGGTCGCTGAGCGTCACCGGCGGTGGTCTGGCCATCATTCATGCGCCGGCCGGGAAGGAAGACCTGCGCATCTCCTGTGCGGCGGACGGCCGGATCGGCGCCCAGGCGCCGACCCTCAAGCCCATCGCCAGTGAGGAGCGCTTCACCCTCGGGGCCGGCAACGAGGCCCATGTCCTCGTGGCTGATCCCGCCTCGGGCGCGGTTGTCGCCGAAGGTCCGATGAACGACGCCCTGATCGCCACCCTGGGCGGCGGCCAGCCGATCTCGGCCAGCTATGGCGCCCAGACGCTCGGGCCGTTCGCGGCGCCGCCCGAAGACCTGCGCAACACCTTCGCGGCCAACTGCCGACAGCGGGCCTTCGAGGCGGCGGCGAAGGGGTAGGCGATGGGCAAGGACGCAACCAACGTCGCCGCGACGTTCCCCGACGGACCGGACACCGGCCGCCTGCAGTGGGAGGCGCCGAAGCTGATCTTTCGCGGATTGACCCGTCGGGTGTTCGAGGGGGCGGCATTGGCCGGCATCCGCGCCGAGGGCGGCGAACTGGTCCTCGCCGACGCAAGCCGTTTCACCCTCGGGGAACCCTTCGCCGTCCGCTGGGCGGAAGCCATCGCCAATCCGCCGGGGCGGCTCGACAAACTGGGGGTCAAGCCAGGAATGCGGGTTGCCGTGCTGGACGTCGCCGACATCGACTTCCCGTCAGAGCTTGCTCAGCGAACACAGCCTTTGAACGCGTTCAGCGACCTCGACATCCTGTTCTGGGGCGCCGACAGTGCCGCGCAGATGGCGCGCGTCCCGGACCTCATCCCCATGCTGGCCCCCAAGGGCGCGCTGTGGATCGTCTCCCGCAAGGGAAAGGCGGCGACCATCAAGGACGTCGAGGTCATGGCCGGCGCCAAGGCGCACGGTCTGGTCGACAACAAGGTCTGTTCCTTCTCCGAGACCCACACCGCCTTGCGGTTCACGCGCCGCAAGGCTTGAGGGAATTTCGGCGCAGACTCCGTGCAAGGGTGGCTTTCCGTTGCGTCGGCGCGCTAGACCCGGGGCATGGCGCTTCGCGACTTCTTCCTCCTCATGGCGATGTGCCTGATCTGGGCCTCGAACAACATCGTCAGCAAGATCGTGGTCAGCGACATGCATGTCGCGCCGCTGTTCTACGCCGCCATCCGATTCGGGATCGTCGCGGCCATTACCCTGCCCTGGCTGCTGCCCGCCCCTCGACCGATCTGGCGCATGATCGCCATCGCCCAGTTGATCGGCGGCCTGAACTTCGCCCTGCTGTTCGTCGGTTTTCAGACCGCAACGCCGTCCGCCGCCTCGATCATCGTCCAGCTGGGCGTGCCGATGACGACGGTGCTGTCGATGGTCATGCTGGGTGAGCGGGTGCGTTGGCGGCGAGGCCTCGGCATGGCCCTGACCCTGGCCGGCGCCCTGCTGGTGCTGTGGCATCCGGTCGGCGTGAGCATGTCGATCGGCCTGTGGCTGATCGCCGCCGCCGCCCTGGCCGGATCGCTGGGTGCGGTGATGATGAAGCAGATGGAGGGTGTCAAACCCATGCAGTTCCAGGCCTGGGTGGGCTTCTGCTCCTTCTGGCCGCTGCTCGCCATGAGCGCCATCTTCGAAAAGGGTCAGGTGGCCGGGGCGCTCAACGCCGGCTGGCCCTTCCTGGCGGCTGTGCTCTACTCAGCGCTCATCGTCTCGGTCATCGCCCACACCGTCTACTACCACCTGATCCAGAAGTACGAGGCGACCCTGATCTCGCCCCTGACCCTGATGACGCCGCTGGCGACCATCGTCATGGGCGTGCTGATCACCAAGGATCATTTCGACGTCCGTATGGGAATCGGCGCCGCCCTGGCCCTGCTGGGGGTCTTGATCGTGGCCCTGAGACCCAATCATGTGATGCCCCTGCTGATGGCGATCAGGAATCGCGCCCAATGAGCCTAGACGTCATCCCCGCGCCGTCGCCCAACTTCGACGCCCGCACCGCCCCGCCGGACATGATCGTCATGCACTACACCGGCATGAAGAGCGGCGAGGAGGCGCTGGCCCGACTGCGCGATCCCGACGCCCGGGTTTCCAGCCACTATCTGGTCGAGGAGGATGGTCGCATCTTCTCGCTCGTAGCCGAGGAGCGCCGCGCCTGGCACGCGGGCCGGGGCAGCTGGCGGGGCGAGACCAACTGCAACGCCGTGTCGGTCGGCATCGAGATCGTCAACCCTGGCCATGAGTTCGGCTACCGGCCGTTCCCGGAGGCCCAGATCGCCGCCGTCATCGCCCTGACCACCGACATCCGCGGCCGCTGGCAGGTGCCCGACAACCGCATCATCGGCCACTCCGACCTGGCGCCGGCCCGCAAGCAGGATCCGGGTGAACTGTTCCCCTGGAAACGCCTTGCCGAGGCCGGCCATGGCCTCTGGGCGGAAGCCGATCCGGCGCCGGGTGACGCCCTGGAAGAAGGCGCCGAGGGCGTCGGCGTCTTTGCGCTGCAGGCCGGGCTGACCCGGCTGGGCTACGACTGCGCCCCATCAGGCCAGTTCGACCAGAACACCCGCGAGGTGGTCATGGCCTTCCAGCGCCACTGGGTGCAGAGCCGCTTCGACGGCGTCGCCGACGGCCTGACGCGGGCCCGCCTGATGGCGGTGATCCGGGCGGCGGCGGCCTAGATCCGGCTCCACAGCGGTGGCCGGACCGGCGGCTCGCGCCAGCGGTCGAACGTCTTGCCGCGCAGAGCCATAAGGCCCCCTTGCAGCGCCAGCATGATCTTGGTCGCCTTGCTGGTCGAGGTGCGGGTGTCCCAGGCCTTCGGTCCGCGCGCGACGACGCGGACGCCGATCTCGCGATAGACGCAGTTCGCCGCTCCGACCGCCCAGGCCGAGCGGAAGGGCAGCGACCGCAAGCCCCAGCGCGAGCTTTGGTAATAGGGCTCGGCGGCCTCGACCAGGCTGAAGGCGAGGTCGGCGACGGACTGACGGTGCTTCGGATCGGCCAGCTCTTCGCGCGGCACGTTGGCCTCGGTCAGCCAGGCGTCGGGCAGGTAGACCCGGCCGTTCTCCGCGTCCTCGACAATGTCGCGGGCGATGTTGGTCAGCTGGAAGGCCAGGCCCAGGTCCTGGGCGCGGCGCAGGGTGGCGAGATCATCGGGCTTCACGCCCATGACCAGGGCCATCATCACCCCGACCGCCCCGGCCACGTGCCAGCAGTATTTCAGCGTGTCCTCGAAGGTCACATAGCGGACCTCGGAGACATCCATCGCAAAGCCGTCGATCAGCTCGATAGCCCAGGCTTCGGGGATGCCCCGTCGCAGGGCCACCTGCTGAAAGGCGGCGAAGGCGGGATCTGACTGTGCCTCGCCGGCCAGGGCCGAGCGGGTCTTTGCGTAAAGATCTTCGAGGGTTGCGCGAACCTGCTCAGGGGACACGACAACGCGGTCGTGGCCCAGGGTCTGGCCGTCGATGACGTCGTCGCAGTGCCGGCACCAGGCGTAGAGCATCTCGGCGTCGACCCGGGTTTCCGCGTCGAACAGGGCGGCGGCGGCGGCGAAGCTCTGGCTGCCCTGCTGGATGGCCTCGCGACTGGTCGCCTCGATGCTCAAGCCAGATCCTCGTTCATCAGCCCGGCGGTGGCCTTGGCCGAGCCCACCACGCCCGGGATGCCGGCCCCCGGGTGGGTGCCCGCCCCGACGAAGTAGAGGTTGGGAATTTTGTCGTCGCGGTTGTGGGTGCGGAAGAAGGCGCTCTGGGTCAGGATGGGCTCGAGGCTGAAGGCCGAGCCCAGGTGGGCGTTCAGTTCGCTCTTGAAGTCCGCCGGGGTGAAGATGCGCTGCACGGTCAGATCGCGGCGCAGGTTCGGGATGTAGCGGGCCTCCAGGTAGTCGAGGATGCTGTCGGCATAGGCCGGGCCTTCCTTGGCCCAGTCGATGTCGGCGGTTCCCATGTGCGGCACCGGCGAAAGGACATAGTGGGTGCTGCCGCCGGGAGGGGCCATGCCGGGGTCGCTGGCGCACGGCGAGTGAAGATAGAGCGAGAAGTCGTTGGCCAGATTGTTCTTCGTGTAGATCTCGTCGATCAGGCCCTTGTAGCGGTGGCCGAAACAGATGGTGTGGTGGCGCAGCTGCGGCTGGGCGTTCTTCAGGCCGAAGTGGACGACGAACAGGCTGGGGCTGAAGCGCTTGCGCTTGACCGCCGTGGCCGCCTGGCGACCGCGCGGATCGTCCTTCAGCAGATGCTCATAGGTGTGGACGATGTCGGCATTGGAGGCGACGGCGTCGAACGCCTCGGGACCGGCGTCAGTGACCACACCGGTGGTGCGGCCGTTGCTGGTGGTGATCTGGCGCACCGGCGACGACAGGCGAAGCTGGCCGCCGAGATCCTGGAACAGTCGCGCCAGACCGTTGATCAGCTCGCCGGTGCCGCCGCGCGGGAACCAGACGCCGCCGCGCCGCTCCAGCGCATGGATCAGGGCGTAGATAGACGAGGTGGCGAACGGGCTGCCGCCCACCAGCAGGGTGTGGAACGACAGGGCCTGGCGCAGGTGCTCGTCCTGCACGAAGCCGCAGACCTTGGCGTAGACGCTGCGCCAGGCCTGCAGCTTCATCAGCTGCGGGGCGGCGGTGATCATGCTCTTGAAATCGAGGAAGGGCACATGGCCCAGCTTGACGTAGCCCTCCTGGAACAGCTCCTCGCTGTACTTCAGGAAACGCTGGTAACCCGCGACATCGGCAGGGTTTCTCGCCGCGATCTGCCGATCCAGTTCCGCCTGGTTGTTGACGTAGTCGAAGGTGTCACCGTCCTCCCAGCACAGCCGATAGAAGGGATCGACGCTGATCAGTTCGAGATAGTCGGACATCTTGCGGCCCGACAGGGCGAACAGCTCCTCCAGGCTGGCCGGGTCGGTGATCACCGTCGGCCCTGCGTCGAAGGTGTGGCCCTCTTCCTTCCAGACGTAGGCGCGACCGCCGGGCTTGTCGCGGCCCTCATAGAGGGTGACGGCGTGGCCTGCGGACTGCAGGCGGACGGCCAGCGCCAGCCCGCCGAAGCCCGATCCGATAACGGCGACACGCTTGGAGGTCATCGGGGGAGGTCCTTGAGTACTGAGGATTCGGCCATCACCTTTATGGCGGCGCCGATAGGCACCGGCGGCTTGCCGGTCAGGATGCGCGCCTTGTCGGCCAGGGTCGGCCGGGCGGCGTAGAAGCGTTCGACCAGCGGCTGGCGCAGGCGATAGAAGCGGCCGAGCACGCGGTAGCGCAGCTCCGGCGCGCAGGCGCGGAACAGCATGCGATTGAGCAGGCGGAAGTAGCCGCGCTCTTCCCAGGTGCTGATCGACCGCTGGCGGACGGCGGCCCGGACGCTGGCGGTGTCCAGCCGGGGCAGGGCGGCGATCTCGTCGGCCAGGCGGGCGGCGTCGGGCAGGCTGTAGCCGGTGACCGGATGGAACAGGGCGGCGCGCAGGCCGACGCTGGCGGCGGTGCCCGAGGCGTCCCACCAGGCAGAGATATCACCGCCCAGCGCGATGGGCAGGATGCCGTCCTCTTCGCGCACCAGAGAGGCGATCCCCCAGCCTTGGGCGCTCGCATAGGCGGCGATGTCCGCGCGCAGGGCGTCCTTGTCGAGCGCCTCGCCGTCGCTGTAGCGGGTGTCTTCGATCAGCACCCGGGTCGGCGACAGGGGCAGGGTATAGAGGAAGCGGTAGCCGTCCAGCTGATCGACCGTGGCGTCCATGACGATGGGACCGGTCAGACCATGCGGGGCGGCCAGCTCGACCTCCTGGCCAAGAAATTTCTGCCAGCCGAGCACCAGCGGTCCGCTGGTCGGCCCCCGGGCGTCGATGATCAGCGGCGCGGTCAGGGTCGTGCCGTCGGCCAGCATGGCGATGTTGGCGTTGAGGTCGGCGACGGCTGTGTTCAGGCGCACCGAGGCGCCCAGTTCGGCCGCGACATGGCTCGCGAAACGACTGGAGGGGATGGAAAGGTAGGGGGTCGTCAGCTGTCGCTCGTACCCCGGGAAGCGGACGCTGTAGCCGGCCCAGCGGTGACCGACCATCGGATCCAGCCAGTCGCGGATCGCCGGCGTAAGGTCGCTTTGGAAACAGGACCAGGTATGGACGCCGCCGAGCACTGGCCCGGCTTCCAGCACCAGAATATCGAGGTTGGGACGGAAGGCGCGCAGGCGCAATGCGATCAGGCCACCGGCCAGACCGCCGCCGGCGATGATCACGTCATGGTCGAAAGCGCGCCCCATGACGGCGGATGTAGCACGCCGCGAACGTTGGAACAGGGATCAGCCGCGCCGCAGGATGAATTCCTCGTCCATCGTCTGGCCGACCGGGAAGATGTAGTCGCCGACCTTCTCGAAGCCGAGCCGGCCATAGAGCCGCTGGGCTCCGTGGTTTTCAGACCAGACGCCGATCCACAGGCGGCGTGGGCCGTCGCGCTCCAGCCAGCTCAAGACGGTTTGCAGCAGCCGCCCTCCAAGCCCGCCGCCGTGGTGGGCCTTGAACAGGTAGAGCCGGTAAAGCTCGCCGTCGGCCGGCGTCGCCTCGTCATGCGGCAGGCCGCAGGGCCCTGCGGACGCATAGCCGACGACCCGGCCCCCTGCCTCGACCAGCCAGTGGGCCTTGTCCGGATCGGCCAGATCGGCCCGGGTCCGCTCGAGACCGTAGGCATAGGCGAGAAAGGCCGACAGGTCCTCAGGCGGATAGAGATGGCCGAAGGTCTCGGTGAAGGTTTCGCCGCCGATCCGTGACAGGGCGTCGACGTCTTCCTCGGTGGCGCGGCGGATCGTGGGGGTGGTCATGAATCGCTCAATAGATCGCCCTGCCCATTCCGTCATCCCGGCCGTAGGCCCGCAACGCGGGCCGGAGAGCCGGCGACTGTGTTGGGTCAAGGGCGGCTTTCCCAAGGTCTGCTAGACTTGATGATGCTGTTGGCGGCGGTAACGATACGTCGGGCTACGGCTACGAGAGCCACCTTGGCGGG
>JAUMCZ010000256.1:0-3766 GCA_032122215.1 Caulobacter sp. | reverse complement strand
AGCTGACTGGCGGGCGCGCCCATGCCGGCTCACGGCCGCATAGCGACCAGGGACCCAACGAGCCACGCCCGCCACCATCAAGCCAAGGCCTGACAACAATCGCAATACACAGGGACCCAGGGGCGGCATCCGCCGACGTCTGCAGCGGCCAGCCTCGCGCTTTGTCACCCCCTGGGTCCCGGATCGGCCTGCGGCCGTCCGGGATGACGAGAGAGAGGTTAGCCCGCAGAGAGGTTAGCCGACGAAGGCCCGCTCCAGCACATAGTCGCCCGGTTCGGCATTGGAGCCTTCGACCAGGCCGTGGCTCTCGCAGAGCGCGGCCATGTCCTTGATGAAGTCCATGGACCCGCACAGCATGATGCGGTCTTCCTCACGGTTGAAGGTCACGCCCTCCAGCCCGAGGTCGCGGAACAGCTGGCCCGAGCTGATCAGGTCGGTGAACCGGCCCTGGCGCTCGAAGGGTTCGCGGGTGACGGTCGGGTAGTAAACCAGCTGCTTGCGGGCTTCTTCGCCGACCAGCGGGTCCTCGAAAATCCCGGCGGTGAACAGGTCGCGGTAGGCCAGTTCACTGACCTCGCGGACGCCATGGCCGACGATGACCTGCTCGAAATTGGAATAGGCGTCCGGATCTCGGGCCACCGACAGGAAGGGCGCGAGACCGGTGCCGGTGCCGAACAGAAACAGGCGCTTGCCCGGCCGCACGGCGTCGAGCACCAGGGTGCCGGTCGGCTTCTTGCCGAGCACGACATCATCGCCCGGCTGGATGTGTTGCAGGCGCGAGGTCAGCGGGCCGTCCTGCACCTTGATCGACAGGAACTCCAGCTCCTCGGCGAAGCTCGGGGAGGCGATGGAATAGGCGCGCAGGATCGGCCTGGTCTCGCCTTCCGCCGGCGGCAGGCCGATCATCACGAACTCGCCGGAGCGGAAGCGGAAGGTGTCCGGCCGGGTGATGGCGAAGCTGAACAGCCGGTCGGTCCAGTGCTTGACCCACAAAACCTTCTCCAGGTTCTGGGCGGCGGAGGGGGTCCAGGCCGGGGCAGTGGCGGCCGGGGCGGCGGCATCCGACATTCGGGGGTCCTTAGGGATCGCGCGCGGGGAGGCGCTTCAGTGTCGGGTTTCCATGTGGCCCCGATGGCCGTGATGTCAACGCAGGGATGCTGGAGGCGAGTTCAGGGATGCTGCCCGCATGCCGTCACGTCATACTTGGCGCCGCCCCGTTGTCTGCCTAGCGTGCCGCCAAAATCAGACGAGGAACGCCCGATGACCGCCTATGTAATCTTCATCCGCAACGCCATCACCGACGCCGAGGAGATGGCGACCTATGGTCAGAAGGCGGCCGGCGCCCGCGGTGATCATCCGATGACCCCGCTGGCCTTCTACGGCCCGGTCGAGACCCTCGAGGGCGACAAGGCCGACGGCGTGGTGCTGATCAGCTTCCCGACGATGGACGCGGCCAAGGCCTGGTACAACAGCCCGGCCTACCAGGAAGCCCTGCCGCACCGCCTGAAGGGCGCCGACTACCGCGTCATTCTGGCGGAGGGGCTTTAGTCCCGGACCCGTCCGTCCGGCGGAACCCTTCCGCCGGACGGGGCCGCCGCGTCTCGCTTTCGTCACGGCTACGGACTAAGAGCCCGCCATGACCCGCAAACTGCCTTTCGCCACCATCGAGAACATGCGCGACTTCGGCGACTACGCCGCAGGCCAGCGCCATATGAAGAAGGGCGTCCTGTTCCGCTCGGCTCACCAGGCCGAGGCCTCGGACGAGGAACTGGAGGCGCTGGCGGCGCTGGGCGTCAGCCTCATCGTCGACCTGCGCCGCCCGGGCGAGCGCGAGCGCAGCCCATCGCGTCGCTGGAAGGGTTTCGCGGCCGAGGTGATCGCCAACGATCACCCGGAGGACGGCGAGGACCCCTGGCACAGGTTCATGGCCTCGGGCACCATCACCTCCGACACCATGCGCGAGTACATGCTGACCTACTATGACAGGGCGCCGCACGACGCCCGGCACGTGGACGCCTACAGCCGCTGGTTCACGCGGCTGGGGGAAACGGACGGAGCGACCCTGGTCCACTGCGCGGCCGGCAAGGACCGCACCGGCATCCTCTGCGCCCTGACCCACCATATCGCCGGGGTGCACCCGGACGACATCATGGCCGACTACCTCCTGACCAACGACGCCGAGCGGTTCGCCAAGCGCCTGCCGGCGTTCGCCGGGCATGTGGAGGAACTGACGGGCAAGCGCCCCGACGACGACGCCATCATCACCGCCATGGGGGTCGAGGCGGCCTATCTGGAGCGGGCCTTCGCGGCGATGAAGTCGCAGCACGGCTCCATCGATGGCTACCTGCTCGAGGTCCTGGGCGTGGATGATGCGAGGCGGGCGGCGGTCGAGCGGCGCATCCTGCTGTAGATCGTCGCACTGCCGCAAGGGCGCCCAACGGCCGTTTAAAATCCCTCTTCCCTGTGGGCGAATTCGGGCTCACGGTAGGGACAAGGCCGCGATCTGAGACGGCTTCCTGCTTGAGCGAACTGGGAGACGTCGGATGGTTGGAACGCCCACGCCGGGGCCGCTGGGCGGTCCCTTGCCTGGCAGTCTGGAGCCGGGCGCCACGGCCGGAGCCGACGCGGCGGGCTATGCCGGCGCCGGCTTTCGCAACATGCCGCGGGGGGCCTGGGCCTGGGCCATCTTCCAGGGTGGCCGCGACCCCTATGTGATCCTCATCACCATCTACATCTTCGCCTCCTACTTCACCGCCCTCGTGGTCGGTGACGGGGTGAAGGGCCAGGCGATGATCGCCACGGTCAGCACCCTCAACAGCCTGTTCATCGCCGTCACCGCGCCGCTCCTGGGCGCCTCGCTGGAGCGGTTCGGGGCCCGCAAGCCGATCATGCTGCTGCTGGTCGTGCTGATGGCGCCGCTGATCGCCATGCTGTGGTTTGCAAAGCCGGGCGGGGCGGGGCTGCCGATCATCGGGACCCTGTGGATCTTCGGCATCGTCGGCATCCTGTTCGCCTACTGCGAGGTGGTCCACAACAGTCTGCTGATGACCGCCGCCGGGCACCGCCACGCGGCCCATGCCTCCGGCCTAGCGCTGTCTGCCGGCAACTTCTTCTCGGTCATCACCCTGACCTTCTGCCTGTTCGCCTTCGCCCTGCCCGGATCGCCGGGCACCGAGTCCTGGACCTTCCTGCCGGACGCGCCGCTGTTCGGACTGGACGCGGCGACCGCCGAACCCCTGCGGATCTCGGCGCTGATCGCCGCCGGGCTGATGGCGATCGGCTCGATCCCGCTGTTCCTGTTCACCCCCGACGCGCCCTCGACCGGGGTCAAGCTGGTCCAGGGCATCAAGGAGGGGGCGGCCAACCTCTGGGTGACCATCAGGCTGCTGTTCACCGAACGCGACATGGCTGTCTTCCTGAGCGCGCGCATGCTGTTCAACGACGGCATGACGGCATTGCTCATCTATTCCGGCATCTACGCCGCCGGCGTCATGGGCTGGCAGATGGAGATGTACGCCTATGGCATCCTGCTCAGCATCTTCGCGGTGATCGGCGGGCTGATGGCGGCCCGGGTCGATAATGCGCTCGGGCCGCGCACGGCGCTGATCGTCGAGATCGTCGGCTGTATCGTCTGCATCACCGCCCAGATCGGCATGACGCCCGACACCATCCTCTACTTCTGGCACTACGACGCCGCCGCCCACGCGCCCCTGTGGAACGGGCCGATGTTCAGGACGCTGCCGGAGGTGCTGTTCCTGGTGATCGG
>JAUMCZ010000255.1:0-11270 GCA_032122215.1 Caulobacter sp. | reverse complement strand
CCCCTCGCCGACCAGGACGATCTTCATCTCGACCGCGCCCAGCGCGTAGGTGCCGGTCACCCGCTCCAGCGCCGCCTTGGGCAGCACCACGGCAACGGCCGCCTGAGGCAGCGGCTCGGCGGTGCGAGCCCCGACCACGCCCGGCTCCTCGCCGTTGGCCATGAACCGCATGCCGCTGATCGCCCCCTTGGCGTCCCGCTCCAGCTTCAGCCGGTTGAAGCCGTCGGCATAGAGGAAGTCATCCTTGCCGATGGGGGTTAGGACGGAGGGCTGGCCGCCCGACCGCTGGGCGGTCAGCTTGCCATCGACCAGGCGCAGGGTGCGGGTCGTGGTCGCGTCGAACCGGTAGACGCCCTCGGCCGCCTTGAGGGTGGCGGCATCGACCGGCACGGCCCTGAGGTCGGGATAGGGATTGCCCAAGGCCGCCGCCGCCAGCCGTGAGGCGACGCTGGCGGCGCTGGGCCCCTCGTCGCTGTTCTGCAGCACGACCACGGTGATGTCGGACTCCGGCAGGTAGCTCAGCTGCGAGGCGAAGCCGAAGATGCCGCCGCTGTGCCCCACCATCGGAACGCCGCGCACCTTGCCCGGCCCGATGCCGAAGCCGTAGGAGGCCGGAACCGCCGGCCCCTCCGGGGTGATCATCCGGCGGTAGGTCTCCGCCTTCAGAACCCGGCCCTCATGCAGGGCCCGGTTCCATTTGAGGAGGTCGTCGACGGTCGAGACCAGGGCCCCGGCGGCATGCGGCTGGGTCATGCTGAGGACGCGCATCGACACGACCTTGTCGCCCTCCTCGGTGTAGCCCCCGGCCTGGCGGGCGACGAGCCTGGGATCGCCGCCGTAACCGGTGTTGCTCATGCCGAGCGGCTTGAAGAACGCCTTGTCCAGGTAGTCGTACCAGGCCATGCCGCTGGCCGCCTCGATCACCGCCCCGACCAGCACGTAGCCGGAGTTGTTGTAGGCCCACTTTTCACCAGGGGCGAAGTCGACCGGCTGGTCCTTGAAGGCCGCGATCAGCTGGGTGGTGGTCAGGTCTTTCCGGATCTCGCTGACCATGTAGCCGGGAATACCGGTGTAGCTCTTGATGCCGGACGTATGGTTGAGCAGCATCAGGACGGTGATCTTCTCACCGTTCGGATAGCCGGGCACGTATTTGGACAGCGGATCGTCCAGCTTCACCTTGCCGTCCTCGACCAGCTTCAGCACCCCGGCGGCGGCGAACTGCTTGGTCACCGAGCCGATGCGGAACAGCTGGTCAGCCGACAAGGCCTTGCCGGTCGCGATGTCCGACCTGCCCACGGCGCCGCGGAACAGCACCTGGTCGCCCCGCGCCACCAGCACGGCGGCCCCGGGGCCCTTGTCCTCATACGTGCCGGCCAGCAGGTCCCGGGCGTAGCGGGCGACATCGGCGGACGCCGGCGCGGACGCCGGGGCCTGTGCCAGCGCCAGGCTCGGCGCCAACGGGCTGAGGGCAAGGCTGAGAGCCAGCGCGAGGGCGGTCGGCTTGATCATCGGGATGTCCTGAAGGCGGAAACGAAAGGCGTTGACCCGACTGTGGCGCAAAACCGCCCGGCTTCCTCGTTTCAAATCGGCAATGTCAGACGACCGGCCGGATCGGCCGCGTCCCGTCCCACCCGGCGGCCTTCTGCCGGATATGTTCGAAGAAGGCGCCCTTGCCGCCGCTGATGTCGCTGATCTCGACCACCGTGCCGGGATGCCCCTGGGTGTCGAAATAGGCGAACCGCCCCTGCTCGCCGCCGATCTGCCCCTCGTGGCCGACCCGGTAGCCGAGGCCGAGCGCCTTGTCGTAGAGGGCCTGGTAGTCACGCGACCAGTAGCTCATGTGCTGCAGGCCTTCATGCCCGGCGTCGAGGAACTCCCGGTACATTGAGGGGGCGTCGTTGAGCTGCTGGATCAGCTCGATCTGCAGATCGCCGCTGTTGGCCAGGGCGATGCTCATCCTGACGTCCGAGGCCTGCCCCCGATGCCGGAACCAGTCGGTCTTCACCTCCTCGATAAAGAACCAGGGCCCCACACCCAGCACCTTCACCCAGTGATCCATGGCCGCATGAATGTCGCGCACCACATAGCCGTTCTGGCAGACCGCCCCGAAAATCCGACTCATCGCCCTGGCTCCGCTTCCATGCGCCTATCTCGCCAGACCGGAGCGGACCGGGATAGACGCCTTGCCCCGGTCAGCGATCACCGCCCGCGATGGCGCTATTTTCCGAAGGCCCCCGCCGTCCACAGCAACCACGCCATGTAGCCGCCGAAACCGGCGACCAGCGCCAGGCCTTCCAGCCGGAAGATCTTCATGCCCCGGAAGGCGAACAGGATCATTGCGCCGGTCGCCGCCGCCAGCACCCAGATATCGACGCCGAGCAACTCCGGCGGAACCGCCACAGGCTTTATAATGGCGGTGATGCCGAGGATGCCGAGCAGATTGTAGAGGTTCGAGCCGATGATGTTGCCCAGCGCGACATCGCCTTGCTTGCGCAGGGCGGCAATGACGCTGGTGACCAGTTCGGGCATCGAGGTGCCGACCGCCACGATGGTCAGGCCGACGATGGTGTCGGATACCCCATAGCTGCGGGCCAGGCCGACCGAGCCATCAACCAGGAAGCCCGCCCCGGCGATGGTGACGGCGATGCCGGCCACTGCCAGCAGGATGGCGATCCAGGGACTGCCATGCCAGCCTGATTTCAGGTCGGCCGCATCCTCGACCCGCTCGCCCTCCGCGTCTGGATGTTTGCGTTCCAGCAGCCAGACGAGAAAGATATAGGCCGCCAGCAACCCGACGGCGATCAAGCCGAACTGGCGCGTCAGCTGGCCCTGCAGGAAGACCCAGACCGCGGCGGCGGTGACCAGAGCGAGCATAGGCCCATCCCGCAGGAAGGCGCGCCGATCCACCGCGATGGGCGCAATCAGGGCTGTCAGGCCGAGGATCAGCAGGGCGTTGGAGATGTTGGAGCCGACCACGCTGCCGACCGCGATCCCGGGTGAGCCGGCCATGGCGGCCTGCACACTCGTGACCAGCTCCGGTGTCGAGGTGCCGAAGCCGACCAGGGTCAGGCCGATCAGCAGAGGGCTGACGCCGAGCTTGCGGGCCGCCATCGAGGCGCCCCGGACCAGCACCTCACCGCCGATCACCAGCAACGCCAGGCCAAGGCCGATGGAAATCCAGACCGTCATGATGCCCCCCTCTTGAGCCTTGGATTGTGCCGCGCCGGCCATACCGTGACCAGCACTATCGGGGTCCCCGTCAAACCTCCCGCCCGGCGCCCTCCTTGGGCGCCCACAGCGCATGACCGTTCCCGGAAGTCTGCGTCCGCTGTCGGCTCTGAGGGCCTTCCTCGTTCACGAAGCGGCCGGCGGTTATGTGCTGATGGTCGCCGCCCTCGCCCTGGTGATCGCCAACTCGCCCCTGACGTCAGGCTATTTCGCAATTCCGAAGAGCGAGCAGCTCGCGATCGTGCCCCTGGCCATGTTCATTCCCCTGCGACGCAGCCCGTCGAAGGTGGACGACTTCTGCCCCCACCGGCCCCGGCCGCACGCCCCGTCACACCCCCATTTCAGGGGCTTGTGAAACGCTGTTCGAAGGCTTCCGATGGCGTCCAACGAACAAAATGGGAGCTTGTCATGGCCGACGGATCGATCAACGCCAAACGTCACCCGGTCTACGACATCCCGCTCGACAAGCTGGATCCGGCCCAGCCTGAACTGTTCCAGGCCGACGCCGTCCTGCCGATCTTCGAGCGCCTTCGCGCCGAGGACCCGGTCCACTGGTGCGCCGACAGCGAGCACGGCCCCTACTGGTCGATCACCAGGTACGACGACATCATGGCCGTCGACACCAATCACCAGGCCTTCAGCTCGGACTTCATGAAGGGTGGCATCACCATCGCCGGCGGCTCGTCCAACTTCGAGCCGCTGCCGATGTTCATCGCCATGGACCCGCCGCGCCACGACGTGCAGCGCAAGGCGGTCAGCCCGGCCGTCTCGCCCTCCAACCTGCAGGCCATGGCCCCGGTCATCCGCGAGCGCTGCGCCGCCATCCTCGACGGCCTGCCGATCGGGGAAGAGTTCGACTGGGTCGACCTGGTCTCGAAAGAGCTGACGGCCATGACCCTGGCCACCCTGTTCGACGCGCCCCAGGAGGACCGCCGCAAGATCACCTACTGGTCGGACGTGGTCACCGCCATTCCCGTGCCCGGCGGCCTGGTCGAGACCCTCGACGAGAAGCTGGCGATTTTCGGTGAGTACCAGGCCTACTTCGCCAACCTGTGGAACCAGAAGGTCAACGCCCCGCCGGCGCCCGACATGATCTCGATGCTGGCCCACCACCCGGCGACGCGGGACATGGCGCCGCGCGAGTTCTTCGGCAACGTCGTGCTGCTGACGGTCGGCGGCAACGACACCACCCGCAACACCATCTCCGGCTCGATCCTGGCCCTCAACCAGAACCCCGACCAGTACGCCAAGCTGCGCGCCAACCCCGAGCTGATCCCCAGCATGGTCTCCGAGACCATCCGCTGGCAGACGCCCCTGGCCCACATGCGCCGCACCTGCGTGGTCGACACCGAGGTCAGCGGCAAGATGATCCGTGAAGGCGACAAGGTGGTCATGTGGTACCTGTCGGGCAACCGCGACGACAGCGTGATCGAGCGGCCGAACGACTACATCATCGACCGCGCCCGTCCGCGCCAGCACATCTCCTTCGGCTTCGGCATCCACCGCTGCGTCGGCAACCGCCTGGCCGAACTTCAGCTGACCATCATCTGGGAAGAGATCCTCAAGCGCTTCCCGGAAGTCCGCCTGGTGTCCGAACCGAGGCGCACCTACTCGACCTTCGTGCGCGGCTACGAAACCATGCCGGTGATCATCCCGGCCCGGGCCTAGTCCGGCCGGTCAATCAGCCACGCGGCGCCGGCCGACAGCTTCGCCATGACGTCTGTCGGCCGCTGTCCGGCGGGGTAGGAGGCGATGATCGCCGCCATCCCCCGGCCCAGCGCCCACAGGGCGTGGGCGGCGTCCTCGCGGCGCCCTTCCGGGATACGGTCGTCGCGCAGGACGGCGATCTTGTAAGCCTCGAACATCCGGTACTCGGCCTCGCGCAGTTCCGAATGTCGCGACAGCAGCCGCTCGCCCAGCATCAGCGAGAACAGCTCCGGCCGGGTCTCGACGAAATGGAAGAAGGCCCGCGCCCCGCCGCGCATCGGCGACAGGAATTCCGGCCGCTCCTGATAGTCGAGGATATCGCGCCGCAGATCCTCCAGCCCCATCAGGGCCAGGCTGACCAGCAGCGCCTCCTTGTTCTCGAAGTAGTGGTAGATCGAGGCCAGCCCGATCCCGGCCATCTCGGCGATGGCCCGCAGGTTGAGCGCCTCAACCCCCTGCTCGGCGAGGATGGCGGCGGCGGCGTCGAGGGCCTTGCCGCGCGTGCCGGCAGCGTCCTGCAGCGGGTTTTTTGGTCTGGAGATCACCAGCGCATCTAGCGCCGACAGCCGATCAACGGCAACGGTCCGTCGAGAAAGCTATTGCGGGAGAATATTATGATACACGTTAAATTAGAATCGACGGTCGGGGAGCGAGAACCATGCGGGGCAAGATCGAAACCATCCTGAGGTCGCGAGCCGTCGGGGCCGTCGCCCTTGGAGCCTTCGCCACCCTCTCTCAGGGCGCGGCGCTGGCGGCCGAACCCCAGCGCCTGGTGACCAACCCGCCGGTGCTGCAGGAACGCGCGCCGGGCCCGATTGTCGAAGCAACCCCGCCCAGGGACCAGAACAAGGGCCCGGTCCTGATGAGCGCCGCGCCCAGGCGGGGTCTGCCGCTGTCGCCGACGCGGGACCATGTGTTTGATCTCTTCGTCACCTACACCGACGGCCAGCTTTATAACCCGGGCACCGGCCTCTACGACAAGGTGCGGCTGCGCAGCTACCAGGGCGCCCAGGTCGATCCCAAGGCGCCCTACGTCTCGCCGATGATGCGGGTCCGGCCGGGCGACACGGTGCGGGTGGCGCTGCACAACAGGCTGCCGACCGACAGCGGCTGCGCGCCCGAGCATATGCACGACAACGGCGGCCACTGCTTCAACGGCACCAATCTGCATAGCCACGGCCTGTGGGTGAACCCGGCGGGCAACGGCGACAACGTGCTGCTGTCGATCAACCCGGGCGTCGACTTCACCTACGAGTACAATATCCCGTCGGACCATCCGGCCGGCACCTTCTGGTACCACACCCATCGCCACGGCTCGACGGCGCTGCAGGTCTCCAGCGGCATGGCCGGCGCCCTGATCATCATGGGCGACCGCCTGCCCTCCCTGACCAGCCAGGGCGATGTCGACACCCTGCTGCAGGGCATGCCCGAGCGGGTGCTGGTCATGCAGCAGATTCAGTACGCCTGCCGCGACCCCGCCCCCGACACCAATACCGACCCGGCGACCCGCGTGCTCGGCAAGATCAAGACCAACGCCGCCGGCCAGTACGTCTGCGCTCCCGGCGACGTCGGCGGCATCGAGGGCTATGACCAGTTCGGCCCCGGCAGCTGGCCGAAGTCAGGCCGCTACACCTCCCTGAACGGCGAGATCATTCCCACATTCACCGCCCGGCAGGGCCAGATCGAACGCTGGCGGATGATCCACGCCGGCGTGCGCGACACCATCAGCCTGCAGTACTTCAAGGTCCGTCCCGGCAAGGCCGGCAAGGCCCTGCCGAAGATCACCGAAGCCAACGAGGAGAAGGTGATCAGCAACACCTGCGGCGGCGAGGCCCTGCCCTATACGGTGATCGCCGCCGACGGCCTGACCATGGCCGCCGGCCAGACGGTTCAGGTCGCCACCTTCCAGCCGGGCTATCGCTATGACGCCCTGGTCGTCTTCCCGGAGGCGGGCGACTACTGCGTGCTGGATTCCTCGAGCCCCGCCGCCGGCACGGTCAACGGCCTCGATGTCGGTCGCCAGCTGCTGGGCATCGTCAGGGTGGCGGCGGGGACCCCGGTCGGCGACGTCCGGACCTGGGTGAAGGACGCCCTGGTCGCCTCGGCCGAGGCCCGCATGCCCGATGACGTCAAGGCCGGCATCGTCGCCGACCTCAACAACGGCCTGAAGCTGAGCCGCTTCGTGCCCCACGCCGACATCACCCCCGGTGAGGTGAATGGCGAGCCGCAACAGCTTACCTTCAACATCTGGAGTGAGGGCACGCCGACCGGCAACGTCACCCGCTTCGGCGTCGCCAACAGCCTGAACCCCGCTGACGCCAGGCCCTATGAGGCCGGGCGCACGGATCGCAAGCTGGTGCTGGGCACAGTCGCCGAATGGACCCTGGAGGCCAAGGGCAGCCACCCCTTCCACATCCATGTGAACCCGTTCCAGATCGTCTCGATCCTCGATCCCCTGGGCAACGACGTCAGCCTGGCCGGGTCGAAGGATCCGACCTACGGCCCGGACGGCAAGCCGCTGATCGGCCCCGACGGCAAGCCCGTGGTGGATCCGCAGTTCGCCGGCCTGCATGGCGTGTGGAAAGACACCCTGTGGGTCAAGAGCGTCAACAATCTGCCGCCCGGCGCCAAGAGCGGCGTCTACAGGGTCACCATCCGAACCCGCTACGAGCGATACATCGGCGCCTTCGTCCTGCACTGCCACATCCTCGACCATGAGGACGAAGGCATGATGCAGAACGTCGAGATCGTGCTGCCGACCGGTCCGCTGGCCAAACCGCAAGCCAAACACAGCCACTGATCGCGCAAGGACGCCTCATGCCCGCCACGCCCATCAAGCCCGCCAAGCTGGCCTTCGAGTACATGACCACCGCCGGCTCGGCCTTCGCGGTCCAGCCGTCGCTGATCGGCGAGATCGAGAAACTGATCGACAAGGTCCGGGCCGAGATCGCGGCCGCCCAGGCAAGAGGCAAGTTCATCGCCTACATGTCGGTGCCGGTCAGTTCCAAGAGCGGCGGCGACTTCAACACCAATATCGAGATGGCCAACCATGTCACGGCGGCCATCGAGGCGCGCTTCGGCGACAAGCTGTGGGTGTTGAACCCGGCCGCCTACAGTCTGCCCAAGGCGGCGACCGGCGACGACTACATGGCGGCCTGGGGCGATGTGCTGGGCGGCGTCGACGGCAAGGGCTCTGACTTCGACATGGTCTATTTCGTCGGACCGTCCGATGTCTGGGGCTTCTTCGGCCTGACCAATATCGACAAGCTGGGCGATCTGGCCACCTGGCTGGCCAACAAGGCCCAGACCGATCCCCACTACAAGTCTATCAACGGCACGCCTGACACACGCCAGGGCTTCCTGCGCTTCTACGGCCTGCGCGCCTCGACGGTGTTCAGCAAGGGCTGCCACGACGAGTGGAGCATCTTCATGCACCTCAATGCCATGCGCACCGTCGGCGACGACATCGCCGTCTACTTCGATGGCCGCCCGATCGAGCCTGGCGACTTCGACGACGGCCACCACCACGGGCCGAAGTCACAGCTGCGCTGACGCCGCCCGTGATCAGTCCTAGAGCACGTCAGGCGGAAGTGTACGCGGTTCCGCCGCCCGGACGTGCTCTAAATGTTTGATTCTAGACCCTTTTGATCAGGTTTTGATGCGTACATCAAAACCTGAAAGGGTCTAGGGCTGGGCGACAACGCGCAGATAGGGCTTCAGCGTCTTCCAGCCGCCGGGATACTTCGCCGCCGCCTGCTCGTCGGTCACCGCCGGCGGGATGATGACGTCATCGCCCGGCCGCCAGTTCACCGGCGTCGCCACCGTGTATTTCGCGTTGAGCTGCAGGGCGTCGAGCAGACGCAGGACCTCGTCGAAGTTGCGTCCGGCGACCATCGGATAGATCAGCATCGCCTTGATCTTCTTGTCCGGCCCGATGATGAACACCGCCCGCACGGTGGCGTTGTCGGCGGCCGTGCGGCCTTCCGAGGTCGTCCCCGCGCCTTCGGGCAGCATGTCATAGAGGGTGGCGACGTTGAGGTCGGTATCGCCGATCATCGGGAAATTGACAGCGTGGCCCTGCGTCTCCTCGATGTCGGCCGCCCATTTGCCATGGTTCTCGACCGGATCGATGCTTAGGCCGATGACCTTGGTGTTGCGCCTGTCGAACTCGGGCTTGAGGCCGGCCATGTAGCCCAGCTCGGTGGTGCAGACCGGGGTGAAATCCTTGGGATGCGAGAACAGGATGGCCCAGGAATCGCCGATCCACTGGTGGAAGTCGATCTCGCCCTGCGTGGTCTGGGCTGTGAAGTTGGGCGCTTCTGAATTGATCCGCAGGGTCATCGGCTCGGTCTCCACGAGGTGAACTGACCGACTGTGTAGACCTCCGGCGTCCCCGGCGTTCGCCAGTTTACCTGCCGCCGTCTTTAGCCGCCCTTCTTGCGGGCCTTGGGCGTGATCTTGACGCTCATCCGCTTGCCGGCCCGGATCAGGTCGAAGCTGATCGACTGGTCGATGCTTCCGGGTCCCAGCACCCGCAGCAGGTCGTCCAGCCCGGTCAGCGGCTTGCCGTCGGCGGCGATCAGCAGGTCGCCCTCGGCCAGGCCCGCCTTGGCGGCCGGCCCATGTGGTTCGACCGCCGCCACCCAGACCGCATAGGCCTGGGTCACGCCGGCGGCGCGGGCCATGGCCGGCGGCACCGGCGTCTGCTGGGCGACGACACCGATCGAGCCGCGCCGCACATGACCGTGGGCCAGAAGCTCGGCCATCACGAAGCTGGCGGTGTTGGCGGCGACCGCGAAGCACAAACCCTGGGCGCCGGAGATCACCGCCGTGGCGATACCGACCACCTCGCCGGCGCTGTTGACCAGCGGCCCGCCGCTGTTGCCGTAGTTCAGCGCCGCGTCGGTCTGGATCAGGTCCTCGATCAGCCGCCCGCGCTCGCCGCGCAAGCTGCGGCCGAGCGCCGAGACCACGCCGGTCGTCACCGTCGCCTCGAAGCCGAGCGGGGCGCCGATGGCGATCACAAGCTGGCCGCGCCGTAGCTGCTTGGAATCCCCCAGCCGGGCATGCGGCAGCCGCACGTTCTGCTCGATCTTGAGCAGGGCGATGTCGGTGTCCGGATCATCGCCGACGCACCGGGCGGTGAGGGCCCGACCCTCGGCGGTGATGATGGCAAAGCGGCCGAAGCCCTGGACCACATGGCTGTTGGTCAGGATCAGCCCCTCCGGACTGACCACGAAGCCGGAGCCCTCGCCCGCGAAGCTGCGGTCGCTGGTCAGCGGCTGGACGCGCACCACGGCCGGTCCGACATGCTCGACGGCCCGCACCACGGCGTTGGAATAGGCGTCCAGCAGGTCGGTGTTGGGCAGCGGCATGACCGGGCTCGACGGCCCGGCCTCGAAGGCGCGATCGCCGACGTCGAACACGAAATCGGCTTCCGGCGGAAAGGAAAAGGCCGGCAGCCGGCGCACCGGACTGCGCGCCCGGTGGAACGACTGATACTTGCGGCCCTTCATCATCGCCCCAACCCCGAACCCACATCCCCAAATGGTTAACGCGAGTGAAGCACAGGCCGGAGCGGCGGCCAAGGCGTGCTCGCCTCTCAGGGGTCAGAACCCCTTCATATCCGGGTCCAGTGTCTGCCCCTCGTCCAGCTGCACGCCGAAACTGTTCAGCATCATGCAGACCTGGGTGTACTGGCCGGCGCTGAACACCACGTCCATGCACTGCTTGTCGCTGAAGTGCTGCTTCAGGGCCGCCCAGGTCGCATCGCTGATGAAATGGTCATGGTGCAGTTCGTCGCTGGCCCGGATCAGGGCGGCGTCGGCGTCGTTCCAGCCGGCGTCGGCCCCCTGCTTGATCCGCGCCACCTCGTCCTCGGTCAGCCCGGCCCGGATGCCGATCGGCACATGCTGGGTCCATTCGTAGCCGGCCTTGCACAGGTAGCCGATGCGCAGGATGACGATCTCCCGCTCGCGGGCCGGCAGGTCGTTCTTCTTCGACAGCACATACTCGCCCCAGCCGAGGAACCCCTTCAGCGCCGCCGCCGAGTGCGCCAGGGTCCGGAAGATGTTCAGCACCGGCCGCCCGGCCCCGATCATCGGCGCCAGCACGGCCCGCTGATCATCGGTGAGCTCTGCCTCGGTCAGCGGGGCGATGCGGGGGGTGGTCAGGCGCATGGGGTTTCCTCTTGTCGTTGCGCGGAGCATGCCAGTTCCTCCCCCATCGGGGGAGGGGGACCGCGCGCGAATACGCGCGTGGTGGAGAGGGTCCGCACCGGTGGTTCAGCTGCGATCAGGTTTACCCGCCGAGATGAGCGGTGACCCCCTCCGTCA
>JAUMCZ010000254.1:0-5393 GCA_032122215.1 Caulobacter sp. | reverse complement strand
GGCAGGCCCTCGACGCGGCGGTCGAGTTTGCCCTCGGTCTCCAGCTCGGCGATGAAGCGGGCGTGGTTGTCGATCTCGCCCGGGGCGTCCTGCTGCAGCAGGGAGAGGGCCAGGGTCTGGTCGTAGTTGTGGGCCAGGACGTGATGGGCGACATCGTCGGTCATCGAGGCCAGCAGGGCGTCGCGGGCCGGGCGGTCGAGCTTGCCCGACCGCTCGATGATCCCCGTGAGGATCTTGATGTTGACCTCATGGTCGGAGCTGTCGACTCCGGCCGAGTTGTCGATGGCGTCGGTGTTGATGCGGCCACCGTTCCGGGCGAACTCGATACGGCCGGCTTGCGTGAGACCGAGGTTGGCGCCCTCGCCGACCACCTTGACCCGCAGATCGGGCGCATCGACGCGGATGGCGTCGCTGGCCTTGTCGCCGGCGTCGGCGTGGCTCTCGCGCCGGGCCTTCACATAGGTGCCGATGCCGCCGAGGTAGAGGAGTTCAGCCCGGGCCTTGAGGATGGCGGTCATCAGCTCGCCCGGGCTGACGGCGTCGTTCTTCAGGTCGAGGGCGGCCTTGACCTCGGGCGTGATCGGGATGGTCTTCAGGGAGCGGGCGAAGACGCCGCCGCCCTTGCTGATCTTGCTCTTGTCGTAGTCGTCCCAGGACGAGCGCGGCAGCTTGAACATGCGGTCGCGTTCTTCCCAGCTGACGGCCGGGTCCGGATCGGGGTCGAGGAAGATGTGGCGGTGGTCGAAGGCGGCCAGCAGGCGGATCTGCTTGCTGAGCAGCATGCCGTTGCCGAACACGTCGCCCGACATGTCGCCGACGCCGACGACGGTGAAGGGCTCCTTCTGGATGTCCTTGCCGGCTTCGCGGAAGTGGCGCTTGACCGCTTCCCAGGCGCCGCGGGCGGTGATGCCCATGACCTTGTGATCGTAGCCGACCGAACCGCCGGAGGCGAAGGCGTCGCCCAGCCAGAAGCCGTAGGAGATGGCGATGCCGTTGGCGATGTCGCTGAAGGTGGCGGTGCCCTTGTCGGCGGCGACGACGAGGTAGGGATCGTCGCCCTCATGGGCGATGACGCCGGCCGGGCGGACGACCTCGTTGTCGGCGTCGATGTTGTCGGTGATGTCGAGCAGGCCCGACAGGAAGACGGTGTAGGCGGCGATGCCACCGGCCCGGATCTGGTCCGGCGTACCGCCGCGCGGCAGTTGCTTGGGGAAGAAGCCGCCCTTGGAGCCGACGGGGACGATGACGGCGTTCTTGACCTGTTGCGCCTTGACCAAGCCCAGCACCTCGGTGCGGAAGTCGTCGCGGCGGTCGGACCAGCGCAGGCCGCCGCGGGCGACGGGGCCGAAGCGCAGGTGGACGCCCTCGACCATCGGGCTCCAGACGAAGATCTCGCGGTAGGGCTTGGGGGCCGGCAGGTCGTCGAGCTCGCGGCTGGCGACCTTGAAGCTGATGTAGGGCTTCGGCTGATCGGCCTCGTCCTGCAGGTAGAAGTTGGTGCGCTTCAGCGCCATGACCAGCAGGGCCAGGCGGCGCAGCACGCGGTCGGCGTCGAGGCTCTCGACCGCCTGCAGGGCGGCGACGATCTCTTCCATGACCTTTTCGGCCTGGACCTGGCGGGCCGGGACGTCGGCCTTGACCGCCGGGTCGAACTTGATCCGGAACATGTCGAGGATCAGCCGGGCGATGCCGGGGTTTTCGCTAAGCGCCTGTTCCTGCACCGACTGGCTGGGGTCGAGGCCCGACTGCAGGCGGTACTTGGCGAGGCTGCGGACCAGGGCGGCATCGCGCCAGGAGACGCCGAGTTCCAGCACCAGGCGGTTGAAGCCGTCGCTCTCGGTCTGTCCGATCCAGACGGCGGTGAACAGGGCCTCGAAGGCGTCGCGGACGTCGCCGAAGACCAGGTGTTCGCCGGCCCGGTCCTCGACGAGGAACTCATGGACCCAGACGGGCTCGGGGCCGCTCTGGCCTTGCGGCGACAGTTCGAAGGCGTCCTCGATGAGGGCGCGCAGGCCCATGTGCTCGAGGATGGGCGTCACGTCGGCCAGGGGGACGTGGCTGCCGCGATGGTAGAGCTTGAAGCGGAAGCGCAGGGCGCTGTCGCCGACCTGGCGGAAGGCGCGGACGCGGAAATCCCCGCCCGGCTCGCCCGGGGCGCCCATGGCGTCGACTTCATGCAGGTCGGCGAGGGCTTCATCGGCGCCGTAGAAGTCGCGGTAGCCGCCGCTGAAGGCGTTCGCCCAGCGGGCCAGGGCCGGGGTGGTCGGCAGGCCGGAGGCGCGGATCGCGGCGTCGAAACGGTCGCCCCAGGTGCGGGCGGTTTCGGCGATCTCGGCCTCGAGGTCGGCGAGATCGGGCTCGGCGTGTTCACCGGGGGTGACGCCGATGATGTAGTGGACGCGGGCCAGGGGGGCGTCGGAGAAGCTGGGGTAGTAGGCCGAGACGCGGCCGTTGTAGGCGGCGGCGATCAGCTTTCCGGCCCGCTCGCGGACGCCGGAGTCGTAGCGGTCGCGCGGCACGTAGAGCAGGACCGAGATGAAGCGGTCGAAGGGGTCCTTGCGGGCGAACAGCTTCAGGCGCGGGCGGTCGATCAGGTGCAGGATGCCCATCGCCTGTTCGAGCAGCTCGCCCTCGGGCAGCTGGAACAGTTCGTCGCGCGGGTAGGTCTCGATGATGTGGCGCAGGCGCTTGTCGTTGTGGCTGCCGGGCACGACGCTGGCGTGGTCGAGGGCCAGGCGGATCTTGCGCCGGATCAGCGGCACTTCACTGGCCGGGGTCTCGTAGGCCTCGGCGGTGAACAGGCCGACGAAGCGGACCTCGCCGGACGGCAGGCCATCGGCGCCGTAACGCTTGACCCCGACGTAGTCCATGTAGGCGCGGCGGTGAACGGAGGAGCGCAGGTTGGACTTGGCGACGGTGAGGGCCGGGCCGGTCTCGAGGTGGCGGCGCACCTGTTGCGAGAGGATGGCCGGCTCGGAGGCGCGGCGGAGGACGGCGCGGGACTGGTCGCGCAGGACGCCGAGGCTGCCCTCAGGCTGGAAGAGCGGCTCCTCGGCCGCATAGCCGCCGTCGGCGGTGCGCGGGTATTCGTAGGTGCGGGCGCCCAGGAAGACGAAGTGGTCGTTCTCCAGCCATTGCAGGAAGGCCAGCTGCTCGGCGTGCTCGTCGGCGCCGGCGGCGCCCAGCGTGGTGCTTTCCAGCTCCTCGATGGCCCGGCGGATGACCGCCTTCATCGGCTTGAAGTCGCCGACGGCGGAACGGACGTCGGCGAGGGTGGCCATGACCGCCTCGAGGAGGCCGGCCTCGCGGTCCTCGCCGACCGGGTCGAGCTGGACCTGGATCAGGGAGCGGGCCCCCCTGCCCTCCCTGGGGCCGCCGATCTGGGCGATGGGGTGGAACATGGCCCGCACCGGCAGGCCGGACTCGGCGACCACGCCCATGATGCTGTCGACCAGGAAGGGCCGGTCGTCCTGGACGATCTCGAGGAGGTCGCGGCCCAGGTCATTGCCGTCCGGATCGACCCAGCGGCGCAGGCGGATGGCCGGGTCCTGACCGTCGGCGGCTTCGGCGAACCGCCAGAAGTCGGCGAACATGGCGCCCAGGCCGTCTTCGGAAACGGTGGGAAGTTCCTCGGCCTGCAGGTCGCCGGCGACCTGGGCCAGGAAGCGGGCTTCTGCGTCAAGCAAGGCCTTGGTCTTCAGGTGCTTTGCGAACGCCTGCGCCAGAGGGGTGTGATCAACCTTGCCGGCGAGGTCGGTTTTCGCGCTGCTCATCCCGTTTTCCCCGAGAATTTTGTCGTTTGAGGGTGTCTGGGCGGTCGCTTTAGCCTGTTCGGCTGCGATTTGCGCTCAAAAACCACCCTCGATCGCGTGATTTGTCGAACGGGAGTTTAGAACCGTTCGGGCGATAGCGCGAACTGGAAAGCAGATACGAAGGCGCCGCCGGAGGGGGGTCCGGCGGCGCTGGTCTCGCGGGGGGAGGCGAGACATATCGAGGGCCCTTCGGGGGGGAGAGGGCGCCTCTGAAGTCCGGGGTTACAGGGGGGGGGGAGGGAAGCCCCGGACAGGATGACAGATAGGTGGTCGCTGAACGTGTTCAAGGGGCCGGGGTCTTTTGTCGAGGTGAAACTTTCTTCACCTGCGGCTCGTGCTCAAAGTGGCTGCCGGGCGGGTTTTCCAGCGGGCTGTGGCGGCCGTGGGCGCCGGCCGGGTTGCCGTTGGACGACAGCAGCACAGCAATCCAGTGGCTGCCTTTGAACTGGGCCAGGATGATCATCGCCATGACCGTCAGGGGCGTGGAGAGGAACATGCCGGGCATGCCCCAGATGAGCCCCCAGAAGGCCAGGGACAGAAGCACGACCACGGGGTCGATGTTCAGGCTGTCGCCCTGCATCTTGGGCTGGATGACGTTGCCGACGATGAACTGCACGCTCTGCAACACCACGGCGATGATGACCGCCGGCCAGATGGTCGGAAACTGCATCAGGGCGAACAGCGGCGGCAGGGCCACGCCGATGACCCCGCCGATGATCGGGATGTAGGAGGCCAGGAAGATCAGGAAGGCCCAGAACAGGGCGTTGTCGAGGCCCACCGCCCACATGCAGACGAAGGACCCGGCGGCGATCATCAGGCCGGTGACAGTCTGCACCCAGAGGTACTGCTCCACCCCGTTGCGGATGCGCTGGAAGATCATCACCGCCTCCTCGCGCTCGGCGCTGTGGGGGAACATGGCGACGATCTTCCGGCGGAAGCCGCGCCGCGAGGCGATGATGAAGGCCAGGTAGATGAGGACGAAGAAGGTGTCCGACAGGATGCTCTGGGTCTGTCTGGCTATGTCGTCGGCGTACTGCCCGGGGTTGGCCCGGCGGATAAGCTCGCCGAGGCTGGGCACGTTCTGGATGCCCAGGGAGTGGGCGGTGCTGGCCAGCAGACCTTCCAGCCGGGGACCGTAGCCGGTCAACTGGTCGGCGAAGCCCATGCCCTGGACGGCGATCAGCCAGACCACGCCGATCAGCACCAGGATGGTCAGGCCGATGGCGGTGGGCAGGGCGGCGGCCTTGGGGAATTTCGGCAACCGTTCCTCCAGCACCCGCGAGAAGCCGTCGATTGTCACCGCCAGGAAGACGGCCAGGGCAAGCTGGGTCAGTATCCCGCGCAGCAGCCAGAGGGCGGCGCCGGCGGCGATCACCGCCATGATGACGAGCGCGTTGCGGGAGACACCGTCGAAAAGGGGCTTGGCGGTGGGCATCGAGGATCCTGTGGTTGCTGGCCTTGAAGAGTCGGGTCGGTCGGCGGCGGCGTCAATGAACTTCGGTGACGCCGCCGCATCACCGCGCTAAGCCTTGGCCTGACTGCAAAAGGAGTCTCGCATGGTTGATGTTCCCGAGGGCGCGC
>JAUMCZ010000253.1:0-3051 GCA_032122215.1 Caulobacter sp. | reverse complement strand
CAGGCGCAGGTCGCGGATGATCTCGATGCGTTCGAGGGTGTCGACGTCGCTGTGCATGTAGCGGACGCGCAGGCCCTGCTCATGCATGTATTCGGTGAGGTCCTCGGCCATCTTCTTGGTCAGGACGGTGACCAGGGTGCGGTAGCCGCGGGCGGCGGTCTCCCGCGCCTCGGCGATGACGTCGTCGACCTGGCTTGAGTTGTTCTTCGCCACCGGGCGGACCTCGACCGGCGGGTCGATCAGGCCGGTGGGGCGGATCACCTGCTCGGCGAAGACGCCGCCGGCCTTGTCCATCTCCCAGGGGCCGGGGGTGGCCGAGACGTGGACCGTCTGGGGGCGCATGGCCTCCCATTCCTCGAACTTCAGCGGGCGGTTGTCGAGGCAGCTGGGCAGGCGGAAGCCGTACTCCGCCAGGTTCCATTTGCGGCTGTAGTCGCCTTTGTACATGGCGCCGATCTGCGGCACCGTCTGGTGGCTCTCGTCGGTGAAGAGGAGGGCGTTGTCGGGGATGTATTCGAAGAAGGTCGGCGGCGGCTCGCCCGGGCGGCGGCCCGTGAGGTAGCGGCTGTAGTTCTCGATGCCGGCGCAGGAGCCGGTGGCCTCGATCATCTCGATGTCGAAGGTGGTGCGCTGTTCGAGGCGCTGGGCCTCCAGCAGCTTGCCGTTGGCGACCATCCAGTCGAGGCGCTGCTTGAGCTCGGCCTTGATCTGGTTGACGGCCTGGCGGAGCGTCGGGCGCGGGGTGACGTAGTGGCTGTTGGCGTAGATCTTCACCGTCTCGAGGTCGGCGGTCTTCTTGCCGGTCAGGGGGTCGAACTCCTGGATGGCCTCGATCTCGTCGCCGAACAGGCCGATGCGCCAGGCGCGGTCTTCATAGTGGGCGGGGAAGATCTCGATGGTGTCGCCGCGACGGCGGAACATGCCGCGCTCGAAGGCGGCATCGTTGCGCTTGTACTGCTGGGCCACCAGGTCGGCCATCAGCTGCTTCTCGTCGATGCGGTCGCCGACCGACAGGGAGAAGGTCATGGCCGTGTAGGTCTCGACCGAGCCGATGCCGTAGATGCAGGAGACGGAGGCGACGACGATGACGTCGTCCCGCTCGAGGATCGCCCGGGTGGCGCTGTGGCGCATGCGGTCGATCTGTTCGTTCCGGGATGAGTCCTTCTCGATGTAGGTGTCGGTGCGGGCGACGTAGGCTTCCGGCTGGTAGTAGTCGTAGTAGCTGACGAAATACTCGACGGCGTTGTCGGGGAAGAAGGACTTGAACTCGCTGTAGAGCTGGGCGGCGAGGGTCTTGTTGGGGGCGAGGATCAGGGCCGGGCGCTGGGTCTCGGCGATGATGCTGGCCATGGTGAAGGTCTTGCCGGAGCCGGTGACGCCGAGCAGGACCTGGTCGTGCTCACGCTCCTTGATGCCGGCGACGAGGTCGCGGATGGCGGTCGGCTGGTCGCCGGCCGGGCTGTAGTCGGCGACGAGGTTGAACTTGCGGCCGCCCTCGGACTTTGCCGGGCGCGAGGGACGGTGGGGTTTCCACAGGGCCGGGGCGTTCGGATCCGCGATGTCGTGGATGAACTTGGCCGAGACGTCCTGAACGCCCTTGAGCGAGGTCTGGGGGGCGAGGTCTTGCTTGGGAGGCATGGGCTGAATGTAGGGCTCGGGCGGGCGCGGGGCCAGTGGGGCTGGTGACAGGGGTTGGCAGCAGGGTGAGCGGGCGAGGGGGGCGGCGCGGAAACAGCCCCCCAAAGGGAGGATGACGGCCCCTGGGCCGGCTTGCGATGGCAGCCTCCTGACCGGAGTGACCTCATGCATCCTGCCGCCCGAGTTCTTGCGCCCCTGGCCCTGATGGTCGGGATGATGGCGACGCCGGCCCTCGCCGCCGACGCCCGGTCGATGACCGGGGTCTGGGAGGGCGGCTACGACTGCTGGCACGGCAAGACCTTCGTGCGCCTGACCTTGACCGGCGAGGCCGACGGCGATCTGACCGGGACATGGCGGTTCGGCCAGACCGTCTATGAGGGCGTCGCCCAGCAGCCGGTGCCGGACGGTGAGTTCGAGGTCCATGGCTGGCTGCAGGACGACGGCGGGGTCCACCTGTCGGCCGGCGACTGGATCCTGCAGCCGGATGGCTGGGAAAAGTTCGGGGTCATCGCCGACCTGGTGGAGACCAGGTCCGACCGCTACATCGGCGGCTACATCCTGCATCCGACCTGCGGAAAGTTCGCCGTCTTCAAGAAGTAGGACGGCCGCCAAGGGCAGGTCGCCGCAGCCTCAGCCGAACTTGCCGGTGTAGCCTTCGTAGATGTCCAGACAGGCGCTGCGCTGCAGGTTCCAGGGGGCGTTGCGCTTGGCGCCGCCGCGCGACAGCAGCTCGTCGCCCATGGCGCGGCCGGCGGCCAGCTGTTCGGAGGCCAGGACCATGGCCGCCTTGCGGTCGAGGCCGCGGTCGCGGGTCAGCCGATCGATGGAGGCGTTGAGCATGGCCACGCCCGTCGCCTTGTCGCTCTCCTCGCCGCGATAGGCGAAGCCGGCCGAGAAGACGCCGGCGCACTGGGCATGGAGGATCCAGTAGGGCTTGCCGATATCGGACTCGGTCAGGGCGCTGGCGGCGCCCTTGCTCATCACCAGGTCGGCGGCGGCGGCCGGCGCGGCGGCCAGCGTCACAGGTGTGACCAGCAGGACGGCGGCCAGGGCCGCGGACAGGGTCTTCATCCTAGTAGCTCACCTCGGTGTAGGCCTCGGCGACGTCGAGGCAGGAGCTGCGGGCGAAGTTCCAGGTCGACTTGGCGCTGGTGTCGCCGGAGGAGACCAGGCCGGCGCTGTCGTTGCGGGCCTTGAGCACGGCCGGCTCGATGACCACCAGGGCTTCCTTGCGGGTGATGCCGCGGTCCTTGGTCAGGCGCTTGATGGCGTCGTTGGCGAAGGTTACGGCCAGCTTGCTGGACGCCTCTGCGCCGGCGGTGTCGCCCTGGTCGCCGAGGTACTGGGCGGCGGCGCCGAACAGGCCGGCGCATTGCGCCTGGGCCGACCAGTAGGGCTGGCCATTCAGGTTCT
>JAUMCZ010000252.1:0-11400 GCA_032122215.1 Caulobacter sp. | reverse complement strand
GATCGCCGCCCTCGCCGTACCCTCGATGACCCGCTATTTCGAGGTCTGCGAAGCTTGGGCGGTCGGCAAGCCCGATCCCCTCGACGCCGGTCCGCAGTCCAGCAATGTGCCCACCCTGTTCATCGCCGCCGAGATCGATCCCGGCTGCCCGCCGAGCCTGGCCAAGGCCGCCGTCGCCCGCTTCAGCAAGGGCCAACTGTTTATCGCCCCCAACGTCACCCACGGCGTCAGCTACGCCAGCCCCTGCGCCCGCGGCATGGTCCGCACCTTCCTGCAGGACCCGAGCAAGCCGGTCGACGGCAAATGCCTGGAGGGCGAGACGCCGAAGTTCGCGTTCGACTACAGCGAAGAGTAACGCCGTCCGGATCTGGCGCGGGCGTTGGTGATTTCGCCTTTGGACTCCCTTCTCCCCTTGCGGGAGAAGGGAGTCCTGAGGCGAGTGATCCGGCCTTGTCCGTCCGCAACCACCGTGCCGCTATCCACCCGTGTTCAAACCCGCTAATGCTCGTATTGAGCAAATCTGAGATACGGAGCGGATGGACGACGCTGGCCAGACATTGCGGGGCAGGATGATGGCCATGGGCCGGGCGGCGCGCGATGGCGCGCGCACCCTGCGCCTGGCGTCGGCTGAGCAGCGCACGGCGGCCATCACCGCCATGGCCGCCGCCATCCGTGATGGCGCGGCCTCCATTCTCGCCGCCAACGCCCGCGACCTGACCGCCGCCAAGGCCGCCGGGGTTTCGGGGCCTATGCTCGACCGGTTGCTGCTGGACGAGGGGCGGGTCGAGGATCTGGCCCGCGCCATAGAGACCGTCGCCGCTATTCCTGATCCCGTCGGGGCCGAGATCGCCCGCTGGACCCGTCCCAACGGCCTCGACATCGCCCGGGTGCGGACGCCCATCGGCGTGATCGCCATGATCTACGAGAGCCGGCCGAACGTCACCGCCGATGCGGCCGCCCTCTGTGTGCGGGCCGGCAACGCCGTGATCCTGCGCGGCGGCTCGGAGTGCATCACCTCCAACCTGGCCATCCACGCCTGTGTCGCCACCGGCCTGCGGGCCGCCGGTTTCCCTGAGAGCGCGGTGCAGATCGTGCGGACCACCGACCGCGACGCCGTCGGCGCCCTGCTGAGCGGCCTGGATCGCCAGATCGACCTGATCATCCCGCGCGGCGGCAGGGGCCTGGTCGCCAGGGTGCAGGCCGAGGCGCGGGCCCCGGTGCTGGGCCACCTGGAAGGCCTCAACCATGTCTTCGTCCACGCGGCCGCCGACATCGCCAAGGCCGTCCGGATCGTCGTCAACGCCAAGCTGCGCCGGGTCAGCGTCTGCGGGTCCGCCGAGACCCTGCTGATCGACAGGGCGGCGGCCGAGCGCCTGCTCCCGCCCATCGCCGACGCCCTGATCAAGGAACGTTGCGAACTTCGCGGCGACGCGGCGGCCCTGGCCATCGAGCCCTCGATGAAGGCGGCCACGCCGGCCGACTGGACCACCGAATACCTGGCCCCGATCCTGGCCGTTGCAATCGTCGACGGGGTGGCCGGCGCCGCTCGCCACATAGCGGCCTACGGCTCGGGCCACACCGACGCCATCGTCACCGAGGACGAGGCGGCGGCGGAAGCTTTCATCGCCGAGGTCGACAGCGCCATCGTGCTGGTCAACGCCTCCACCCAGTTCGCCGACGGGGGAGAGTTTGGATTCGGCGCGGAGATCGGAATCGCCACGGACCGGCTGCATGCCCGGGGACCGGTGGGCGCGGAACAACTGACGACATTCAAATATGTGGTTCGCGGGTCCGGCCAGACACGCCCCTGAGGCCGGCCGCCCGGCCGCCCTCCGGACGGGTTTCGTCCTCAAGCCCGGAATGCGCGTGGGCCTCTACGGCGGCTCGTTCAATCCGGTGCACGAGGGCCATCTGCACGTCGCCCGCACAGCCATCACAAGGCTCGCGCTCGACCGGGTGATCTGGCTGGTCTCGCCGCAGAACCCGCTGAAGAGTTCGAAGGAGACCGCGCCGCTGCAGACGCGCCTGGCCGAGGTCAGGGCCGCCATCGGCGACTCCCGGATGATCGTCAGCGACATCGAGACCCGGCTCGGCTCGCAATACACCATCGACACCCTGCGCCTGCTGAAAGCCCGCTATCCCGGCGTCCACTTCGTCTGGATCATGGGCGCCGACAGCCTGAAGGATGTCCACCGCTGGCGTGGCTGGACCCAGCTGATGCGCGAGGTTCCGGTCGCCGTGGTCTCGCGCCCCTGGGCCTCGCTGAAGGCGCGGATGTCACCGGCCGCCAAGCGCTTCGCCCACTACCGCCACCCGGCCCGTGAGGCGCCGTTGCTGGCCACCATGAAGACCCCCGCCTGGGTCTACCTGCGCGGCCCCTTCAACTTCGCCTCCTCGACGGCCATGCGCGAGCGCAAGCGCAGCGGGCGCTAGGCCTGTCATATCCGCCGGTCCGGGCTATGCTGCAGCGGAGGGGGGCCGCGTCCGATGGCCCGGGATTGACGGAGTTCGGGGATGGTCTGGCGGGTGTTGACGATGGCCGCGGTGCTGCTGGCGGCGACGCCGGCGATGGCGGCCGATCCGCCCAGCAGCGGCAAGGCGCAGGTCCACTATTCCGTCACGCCCGAGCAGGTGGCCGCGGTCATGCGCAAGAGCGGCTTCAAGACCAAGATCGTCCCCGACAAGCACAAGGAGGGGGAAAAACCCAGCTGGACCATCGAGGGCCGGGACAAGCAGCCCTTCTACATGGGGGCGGGTGTTCGCGTCTGTGACGCGGACGGCTATCCCAAGGGCTGCCTGGGGATCCGCTTCTATGCGTCAATGGAGCTGGACAAGGACGATCTGGCGACCGCCCGCCGGACCGCCGACCGCTACAACCGCGACTACTACATCGGAAAAGCCTACGTCTCGGACGACGGCAAGAGCCTGTATTTCGAAAACTATCTGATGGTCGACGGCGGCGTCACCACCGATCACCTCGAGCAGAACCTGGACAACTTCCTTGCCGCCTACGACGTCATGGTCGAGGTCTTTCAGGAGCTGGACAAGGCGGTCGAGGCCTGAAGCCGGCCAAGGATATCAGCCCGCTGCGGCGAGTTCCGGCTCGGCAGGCTCCAGCGCCGCCGCGATAGCCGCCAGCAGGCTGTCGGCCCGCACCGGCTTGGAGAGGTGAGCGTCAGCGCCGGCCGCCAGGCTGGCCTGCACATGGTCGTCCAGGGCATTGGCGGTCAGCATGATCACCGGCGTGCGCGGAATCCCCATGGCCCGCTCGCGCTCACGCAGGCGCTGGGTGGCGGTCAGGCCATCCATCTCCGGCATCTGCATGTCCATCAGGACCAGATCGTAGGCCCGGTCGCTGAGGCGCTCCAGAGCCGCGACGCCGGTCTCGACGATGTCGAGGCGCACGCCGGCGGCCTCGAGGATCAGGCTGACGACCCGCTGGTTGGTCGGATGATCCTCGGCCAGCAGCACATGGATACCCTGAACCTCCGCCTCGTCGGCCAGGGTGACGGTCTCCTCGCTCACGACCTCCGCCGGCTCCAGCGGCAGGGTGACCACGAAGGTCGAACCTTCGCCGGGATTGGAGGCGGCCTGGATGCTCCCGCCCATCAGCTCGGCCAGGGAGCGGCAGATGGCCAGGCCCAGGCCCGTGCCGCCGAAGCGGCGGGTAATCGAGGCGTCAGCCTGTTCGAAGCGGCGGAACAGGCGGGCTCCGGCCTCGGCGTTGAAGCCGATGCCGGTGTCGCTGACGCTGAAGGCCAGGCCATGCGGGCGGCGACCGATGTGAACGGTTATGCCGCCCTCGGCGGTGAACTTCACGGCGTTGGAGAGCAGGTTGGAGAGGATCTGGGTGATGCGCACGGCATCACCCAGCCAGGCGCCCTCGGCGGCCGGGTCGACCGACCAGTCCAGATCGAGGCCCTTCATCGCCGCGGCCTCGGCATGCAGGGCGGTGATGCGGCCGACCAGGGTTTGGGAGTCGAACACCCCCTTTTCCAGACGCAGCTCGCCGGCCTCGATCTTGGAGAAGTCGAGGATGTCGGTCAGCACCTGCTCCAGCAGGCGCCCCGACGAGGAAATGAGTTCGGCCAGTTCCTTGCCGCGGGCCGTGGTCTGCTCGCGGGCCAGAGTCTCGGAGACAGCGACGACACCGTTCAGGGGCGTGCGCAGCTCATGGCTCATGTTGGCCAGGAAGCGGGACTTCTCCTGGTTGGCCCGTTCCAGCTCGGCGGTGCGGGCGCGGACGCGGTTTTCCAGGTCGTCCATCACCAGGCCGGCTTCGTCGCGGGCGGCCCTAAGGGCGCGGGCCAGGGCGCCGATCTCGTCGGGGCGGGCCTCGATTGCTTCCAGCTCGGCGGCTTCTGCGGCCGGGATCGGCGCCTGCGGATCCCGGCGGCGGGTGTCGGCGAAGGCGGCCAGCCTGGACAGCGGCGCACCGATGGCCTTGCGCGCCATACCCATGACCAGCAGGCTCTGCAGGCAGGCGGCCAAAAGGCCGAGGACCAGGATCCAGGCGGCCGAGCGAGCGGCGGCCAGGGTCACGGCGCTGGCCGGATAGCGGATCAGGAAGTACCAGTCGGGACCGCGCAGCTGGCCGTAGGCGACGATGTACTTGCCGTCCGGACTGCGGACGACGCCGCGCGGCGACTTCTGGGCCTTGATGGTCTTGGTCAGGGCCTTGAGGCCCATGTCTTTTTCATAGGCCGCCAGCGTCGCCTCCGGCGCCTTGCCCGGCGTCGCGAAGCCCGGATAGGCGATCAACTCGCCCGAGCCGGTGGTGATCAGGTTGACCGCGCCGCGCGAGGTGTCGCGGATGGCCCGCATGAAATAGCCGGAAAGCTCGATCGACGAGCCGAAGGCGCCCAGATGGCGCCCTTCGACGTCGACCGGGGTCATGCAGCCGGTCGCCAACCGTTCGCCGGCATTGTCCTGCAACAGCCGCTGCAGGTTGGTGCAGCGGATGCCCCGCGCCGGATTCAGGGCCATGCCGGTGATCTTGCTCATCTCCTCACCGGAGATGTCGAGATTGGCCGGGGCCTTCTGACGGTAGAACATCAGCCGGTCCGGCCGGCCGGGCGCGAACATCACCACGCGGGTGCCAGGCGTGAAGAAATAGAAGTTGTCGTAGCGGGTGACCGCTGACTCACCGAACCGCGGCACCACCTGATAGGCGGCGACCAGGGCCTTTTTCTCCAGCATCGGCACCTGAGCGCCGTCCTTGATGAAGGCGCCGACGCCATAGAGGTAGTCGCCATCGGCCTTCTGCTGACCATCGAAGGCGGCGTCGCGGCTGCGGCGGGTGCCGTCGGCCCGCAGAGGGAAATACTGGTCGAAAAGGACGTTTGTCTCGCGGTCCGACAGCCTGGCCATGCGCAGCTTCATCGCCGCCCCGGCGTCGCGGTGCAGGGTGGCGAGATCGGTGAACCGGCGCTCTTCCTGATTGGCCCGCTGGGTGACGTAATCCCGCAGATAGGCGATCTCGCGGCGCTCCAGCTCCTGCTGGAAGGCCACAAAGGCGGCCCCGAACGCGATCAGGGTGACCGCGATCGACAGGAGGCCGACACTGATCAGGAACCGGCGGGATATGGACGACGTTCTGGCGTTCATTGGACTCTCGTCCTAACAGCCGTGTGTTGAGATTTGGTTTGACCACGAGGCTCGGCCGAGGTCGCCGCAACCTCCCGGCAGCGCGAAGAATCACAACGCCTGACGGATGCCGCAAAACCTGCTATGGGTCTCTTTTGTAGCGAGAGAACAAGGAGCACTCCGCTGAACCGCGAGTTCGCGCCCCAGGCGCAGGAAGCCGTTAACCCGGCCTCCACCGAGGAGCCCCGCCCGGGTTCGCTCGAAGAGCTGATCCTGTCCAGGCTGGACGACGATAAGGCTCAAGAGATTGTCCTCATCGATCTGAAGGGCAAAAGCCCGATGGCTGACTCCATGATCGTGGCGTCCGGCCGTTCGCATCGTCACGTCGGCGCTCTGGCCGACCATGTGCTGCGCATGCTGAAGGACAACGGCCACGGCCGCGCCCGGGTCGAGGGCCTGCCGCACTGCGACTGGGTGCTGATCGACGCCGGTGACGTTGTGGTCCACCTGTTCCGGCCGGAGGTTCGCACCTTCTACAACATCGAAAAGATCTGGTCGGTCGACTCCAATCACATCAAGGCGGCCAACTGAAAGTCACGCTGCTGACGGTGGGGCGGCTGGGGCGAGACCCCGCGGCCGCCCTTGCCGCCGATTACGCCCAGCGCGCCACGGCTTCCGGCCGGGCGCTGGGCCTGGGTCCGGTCGAGATCGTCGAGGTCGAGGCCAGGAAACCCGGCAAGGCCGCCGAGGCCGAGGTGCTCATCCCCCATCTGAAGGACGCCCACGTCATTGCCTGCGACGAGCACGGCAAGGCCTGGACCAGCCGCGCCTTCGCGGGACGGGTGGAGTCCTTGCGGGACGGCGGGACGCGGAAGCTGGTGCTGATCATCGGCGGGGCGGACGGGCTGGACGCGTCGATCCTGTCGGCGGCCAACGAGACGCTCGCCTTCGGTCCGCAGACCTGGCCGCATGCCATGGCGCGGATGATGCTGGCCGAGCAGGTCTACCGGGCGGTGACGATCCTGGCGGGATCGCCGTATCACCGGGACTGATGGAGACACCCTCCTGTGATCGAGGACCGGGTTTGCTCACGCAACGGACGAAGAATTCGCTATAGGTGAGCGTCCATGCGCCCCCTCGTCCTCGCCACCATCCTTGCCCTCTCCGCGCTCGCCGCCACCAGCGTGGCGCAGGAGCCGGCCGACGCGCCGTCGCCGCGGGCCATGCTGGTCATGGGTCCGGGCAGTCCCGAAAGCCAGGATGCGGCCCGCGGCGAGATCGCCGCCCTGCGGGAAGAGCTGCGCCGGATCGCCTCCAGCCAGGCCCAGGGCGGCCGTGACGTCGACGCCGCCCGCGAACGCCTCAGCCTTCTGAACGCCCGCGAGACCGCCCTGACCGCCCAGATGGGCCGCGAGCGGACGCGGCTGGGCAGTCTTCTCGCCGCCCTCACCCTGTTCCGGCGCGATCCGCCGCCGGCCCTGCTGGTGCGCCCCGACGACGCCCGCGACGCCGTGCGGGCCGCCATCCTGATGCGGGCCATGACCCCGGAGCTGGAGCGCCGGGCGCGGGGTTACGCCCTCGAGGCCAAGGAAATCTCCAACCTGCGCCGCCAGGCGGCCGGGGCCAGCGCCTCGCTGTTCACCGCCGAGAGCCGGGTTGCCGGTCGCCGCGGCGACCTCGAACGCCTCCTGGCCCAGCAGCAGGACATCGAGGCCCGCTATCCGAACACCGCCCAGGCGGCGGGACGTGAACTCGGCTCCCCCGGCGCCCTGGTCGACAGCTTCCCGCGCCGCGCCTCCGGCGAGGGTCCCGGTCCCCTGCGCCGCCCGGTAGAGGGCCAGGTGGTGCGCGGTTACTCGGCGCCCGGTTCGCCTGGCCTGTGGCTGCGCGCGCCATCCGGCGGCGGCGTGGTCAGTCCGGTTCAAGGACGGGTTGAATTCGCTGGGCCGGTGACCGGCTGGGGGGTCATCCTGATCCTGCGGACCTCGACCGGCTTCCACCTGGTCCTGGCGGGCCTCGACCAGGCCACCGTCGCCGCCGGAACCCCGGTGACGGCGGGCCAGCCGGTGGGACGCATGGCCGCAAGTGCGCCTGGCGCATCGGAGCTGTATCTTGAGCTCCGGCGCGACGGGACCGCAATGGATCCTGCGCGCTGGCTGTCGGCGCGTTAAGGGATACATTCCTGGTTTCGAGAGTAATGTGTTGCGCAATGCGGCCCTCAAGGCGCCGCATTGGAGCCCTTTAAGGTTGGTCATGTTCAAGAAGCATCTCGTGATCGGCGCATGCGCCTTCGCCCTCGGCGCCGGCACCATGGCCTACATCAGCCAGCAGGCCCAGGCGACGGCCAGGCCGAAGTCCGAGACCTACCGGATGCTTGAAGTCTTCGGCAACGTGCTGGAGATGACCGAGCGGCAGTACGTCGTCGAGGTCGACGAGAAGAAGCTGATCGAGGCGGCCATGGAGGGCATGCTGTCCTCGCTGGACCCGCATTCAGGCTACCTGAACGGGGACGCCTTCCAGGACATGCAGGAGACCACCCGCGGCGAATACGGCGGCCTGGGCATCGAGATCACCAGCGAGGACGGCGTCGTCAAGATCGTCTCGCCGATGGACAACACCCCGGCCGACCGGGCCGGCCTGAAGCCGGGCGATTTCATCACCGCCGTCAACGGCGAGAGCGTGCTGGGCATGCCGGTGTCGGAAGCCGTCAAGCAGATGCGCGGCAAGCCCGGCGAGAAGGTCGTGCTGTCGATCGCCCGCGAGAAGACTGATCCCTTCGACGTCACCCTGGTGCGCGAAGTGATCAAGCAGAAGGTCGTCACCTCCCGCATGGAGGGCGAGTACGGCTATGTGCGGCTGAGCAGCTTCAACGAGAACGCCACCGAGGAACTGACGGCGGCGATCAAGGCGTTGCAGACGGCCAACCCGAAGATGAAGGGCCTGGTCTTCGACCTGCGCCGCAATCCGGGCGGTCTGCTCGACCAGGCGGTCGGCGTGGCCGACATCTTCCTCGACGGCGGCGAAGTGGTCAGCCAGCGCGGGCGGGACCCGAAGGACATCGAACGCTACAACGCCCAGGCTGGCGACCTCCTGAACGGCCTGCCGGTCGTGGTGCTGGTCGACAACGGCTCGGCCAGCGCCGCCGAAATCGTCGCCGGCGCCCTGCAGGACCGCAAGCGGGCTGAACTCGTCGGCCTGACCAGCTTCGGCAAGGGTTCGGTGCAGTCGGTCATCGCCCTGCCGGGCCAGGGCGACGGGGCGGTCAAGCTGACCACCGCGCGCTACTACACCCCGGCCGGCCGCTCGATCCAGAAGACCGGCATCGAGCCGGACCTCGAGGTCGCCGCCACCCGCGAGCAGGCAGAACTGATCGCCAACCGCTCCTTCCAGTTCAGCGAGGCGTCCCTGCGCAACTCGCTGAACGCCGAAGAGGGCAAGGCGCGCCGGGCGGCGCACGCCCCGGCGGAGGCCCCGCCGGCCACCTTCGACGACAAGAAGGACTTCCAGCTGGCGCGCGCCATCGAGGTGCTGAAGTTCGGGTCGGTGCAGGCCACGCCCAAGCTGCCCGCTCCCGCCCCCAAGGTGGCGACCGTGGCGCCGAAGACAGCGCCGAAGAAGTAGGAATTGGGCACACATTGAATTTCGCCCGCGCCACCGCGGGCCACGACCGCAGTCGTGAAGCGAAATTCAATGTGTCCCCGCTTACCCCCTCTAAGCCCTTCATTAACCATACCCGGGCATCTTCGGCGCACCCTTCAAAGTAGCCCGGCGCCGTTCGCCCATGTTCTCGCGCAAGCCGCAGATTCCGCACACCCCGCCGAAGCCGCCGGCCAGCCGCGCCGGCCAGGCTCGGGCTATGGCCCTGCGGGTGGCGAGCAATCCCTGGCTGAGCGCCGGCGGCGCGGGTCTTCTGTTCCTTCTCACCCTGATCGTCCTGATCACGGTCATGGGCGACGCCAAGGCCGGCACGCCGACGGTGCGACTGTCGCTGGCCCACGCCGCCGAGGCCGGCTCCGACCTCCCCGGCTGGAAGCAGGCGCTCGCCGATGAGAGCGAAACCCCCACCGTCACCACCGACGAACTGACCCTCTCCGACCAGCCGATCGAGCTGGCGGAAAACGGCATCGTCGGCGGCTCGGCCGTCATCACCCTGCCCGAGGGCGGTCGGCTCGAAGGGACCGGCGGTCCGATGATCGCCACCGGCGGCGGCTCGGCCCTGGCCCAGGCCCCGCTCGCCGGCCTGACAGCGCCCGGCCCCGGCGGCGCCCTGCTCCCCATCATCGGCGGCAACGGCCAGAAGCCCTGGCAGGCCTACGCCCGTCCGTTCACCGCCAACGGCAAGCCCAAGGTGGCCCTGGTCATCGGCGGCCTTGGTCTCAACCCTGCCTACACCCGCCGCGCCATCGAACTGCTGCCGGCCGAGGTCACCCTCTCCTTCGCGCCCTACGCTGAAGGCCTGCAGGGCTGGATCGATCTGGCCCGCGCCAACGGCCACGAGGTGCTGCTCGAGACGCCGATGGAGCCCAACGACTATCCGCAGAACGACCCGGGCCCCTACACCCTGCTGGCCGCCGGCGCGCCGGGCGAGATCGTCAAGAAGACCGAGTGGGTGCTGTCGCGCGCCAGCGGCTACTTCGGCGTCACCAACTACCTGGGCAGCCGCTTCGTCGCCTCAGGTCCGGCGATGAACGCCTTCAGCGGCGTCCTCAAGCAGCGCGGCGTCGCCTTCGTCGACGACGGCCTGGCGGCCCGCAAAGGCAACGGCCCGCCCCGCGCCAGCGCCGACCGGATCGTCGATGAGGATCTGTCGGCCGAGGCCATCGCCCGCAGCTTCACCGCCCTTGAGGCGGCGGCCCGCAGCAACGGCCAGGCTCTCGGCTCGGGCTTCGCCTATCCCGTCACCCTCGAAAGTGCGGCGGTCTGGGCCCGGTCTCTGGAAGGACGCGGGTTCCAGTTGGCCCCCGCCTCTGCTCTACTCAGCGGGCGTTGACCGACTCATTCCCCAAACATCGCCCCAACGTCGGGGTCGTCCTCTTCCATCCCGATGGCCGCGTCTGGCTGGGCCGGCGGGCCAACACCGATGCCGCGCACCGCTGGCAGTTTCCGCAGGGCGGCATCGATCCCGGAGAAGACTTCGAAACCGCGGCCCGACGGGAGCTGGAGGAAGAAACCGGCATCAGGTCGGTCAAGATCATCGGCCGCACCGAGGGCTGGATCACCTACGACTTCCCCCCCTACGCGCGCGGCTCGAAGTTCACCAAGGGCTGGCAGGGCCAGAAGCAGGTGTGGTTCGCCATGCGCTTCACTGGCAAGGACAAGGAAGTCCGGCTGGACGCGCACGGAACGCCGGAGTTCGACGCCTGGCGCTGGGGTCGACTCGACGAGGCGCCGGGCCTAATCGTACCGTTCAAGCGCGCCGCCTATGATCAGGTGGCGGACGCCTTCAGACAACATGCGGGGACGGCGATGAGTGGTGCGATCCTGATGATCCATGGCATCGGCTGTACAGGCCAGGCCTGGAACCGGCTGGCGCCCGCATTCCGCGCGCTCGGCTGGCGGGTCGAGACCCCGACCCTGTTCCCCGACAAGCGCACGGTCGGCAAACCGCCGGCCGATCTGCCGTCGCTGCGCCTCAAGGACTATGTCGAGGCCATGGAGGCAGAAGCCCTCCGGCTGGAGGCCGAAACCGGACAGCCGCCTGTGCTGATCGGTCACTCGATGGGCGGGCTGATCGCCCAGAAACTGGTCGAGCGCGGCGTTGGCCGGGCCGCCGTGCTGATCACCCCCGCCTCGCCGGTCGACGCCCGCAGCGGC
>JAUMCZ010000251.1:0-15494 GCA_032122215.1 Caulobacter sp. | reverse complement strand
TGCAAGACCGCCGAGGAATGGGACCGCCAGTCGGCCGACGCCAAGCGCGAGCTGGAAACCCAGATCCGCCTGAACAGCACGGTCAACAAGATCCAGAACGCGGGCGGCGGCCGCTGAGCCGGCAGGAGACCTGACGATGATCATGCGCACTCTGATCGTGACGGCGGCGATGGCGGCCCTGGCCCTGCCGGCCATGGCCGCGCCGGGCGCCTTCAAGGCGGCCGAGCCGGCCACCACCGTCACGCCGGTCTCCGTCGACGGCGAGAAGTCGGCCAGGGACGATGACAAGTCGCGGGTGGTCTGCAAGCGGATCAACCCGACCGGCTCGCGCACCCCCGGCAAGAAGATCTGCCGGACGGCGGGCGAATGGGCGGCCGACGAGCGCAACGCCAAGGAAAACCTCGACGACGTGACGCGCCGCAGCCTGCAGAGCGCGCCCAAGATGTAGGGTATGGAGGTGACTGTCCTCCGGCGCGGCCGGACGACAGTCACCGTTCAGTCTTACGCCCGCTCGAACACGGCGGCGATGCCCTGGCCGCCGCCGATGCACATGGTTTCGAGTCCATAGCGGACCTCGCGGCGTTGCATCTCATGCAGCAGGTTGGCGAGGATGCGGCCGCCGGTGGCGCCGATCGGGTGACCGAGGCTGATGCCGCCGCCGTTGACGTTCAGCTTGTCGCGGTCGTCCCAATTCCAGCCCTTGAGCACGGCCAGAACCTGCGGGGCGAAGGCCTCGTTCAGTTCGACCAGGTCGATGTCGCTCCAGCCGAGGCCATTGCGGGCGAACAGGCGCTCGACGGCCGGCACCGGGCCGATGCCCATGCGCGAGGGCTCGCAGCCGGCGGCGGCCCAGCTGTGGAACCAGCCGATGGGTTCCAGGCCCAGCTCTTCCAGCTTGTCCTCGGCGACGACGAGACAGGCGGCGCCGGCGTCGTTCTGCTGGCTGGCGTTGCCGGCGGTGACGACGCCGCCCTTCTCGATGGCCCGCAGCTTGCCGAGCGTTTCCATCGAGGCGTCGGCGCGGGGGCCTTCGTCGCGATCGAAGACGATGGGGTCGCCCTTGCGCTGCTTGACCGAGATCGGGACCAGCTCGTCGGCGAACTTGCCCTCGTTCCAGGCGGCGACCGCGCGCTGGTGGCTCATCACGGCGTAGGCGTCGCTCTCCTCGCGGGAGATCTGGTAGTCGCGGGCCAGGTTGTCGGCGGTCTCGATCATGCCGCTGATGACGCCGAAGCGCTCGACGGGCTGGCTCATCACCCGGCCGCGGGCGAGGCGGTCGTGCATGGTCACGCTGCCGGCGCGGGCGCCGTTGCGCATGTCGGTCGAGTAGTACTCGACATTGCTCATGCTCTCGCAGCCGCCGGCGATGACGACGTCGGCGGCTCCGGTCTGGATCCGCATGGCGGCGTCGATCACCGCCTGCAGGCCGGAGCCGCAGCGGCGGTCCATGGAGACGCCGGGGATGCCGATCGGCAGCCCGGCCTGCAGCAGGGACCAGCGGGCGATGCAGGGCGCTTCACCGTTGGGATAGCCGTGAGCGAAGGTGACGTCGTCGATCCGCTCGGGATCGATCTTCGTGCGTTCGACCAGTTCCTTGATGATGACGCCGCCGATCTCGCCCGCGGTCATGCTGGCGAGGCTGCCCTGGAACTTGCCGACGGCGGTGCGGAGGGGGCTGACGATAGCGGCGCGGCGCATGAGCTTGATCCTCAGATCGGGTCGTACGGGAACACCGAGGCGGACGCGCCGGTGTCGAAGAAGCTGTTCTTCATGGCCGGCAGGGCGATGTCGAGCAGCGAGCGGGGGGTCCAGCCTTCGAGGTTGGCCATGTTGCGGACCGGACGGGGCTGGTCGAACAGGATGACCTCGTTGCCGCGCACGGCGAAGATCTGGCCGGAAACGTCCCTGGCTTCCGGCGAGGCAAGGGCCACGGCGAGCTGGGCGACCTGATCGGCGCGCATGGCGTTCTTCATCCGGCCGACGCGTTCGGCGCTGGCCTCGTCCTTGACCGGGATGGTGGCGATCATCCGGGTCCAGGCGAAGGGGGCGATGATGTTGGAGCGGACGTTCTTGAGCGCCCCTTCCATCGCCAGGATCCGCGAGAGGCCCATGACGCCGAGCTTGGCGGCGGCGTAGTTGGCCTGGCCGATGTTGCCGATCAGGCCGCTGGTCGAGGTGAAGTGGACGTAGGAGCCTTCCTGCTGGTCGCGGAACAGTTCAACGGCGGCGCGGGAGACGTTGTAGGCGCCGCGCAGGTGGACCTCGATGACGCGGTCCCAGTCCTCGTCATCCATCTTGTGGAACATCTTGTCGCGCAGGATGCCGGCCGGATTGATGATGGCGTGCAGGCCGCCGAACTCGTCCTTGGCCTGTTCGACCATGGCCTTGACGGCGCTCATGCTGGTGACGCTGTCGGAGTTGGCGACGGCCTCGCCGCCGGCGGCTTTGATCTCGTTGGCGGTCTGTTGCGCGGGGCCGGCGTCGCCCTCGTCGCCGCCGCCGACGCTGCCGCCCAGGTCGTTGACGACCACTTTCGCGCCTTCGCGCGCGGCGAGCAGCGCGCACTCCTTGCCGATGCCGCCGGCGGCGCCGGTGACGATCACGACCTTGCCCGACAGAACGCCCATGGGTCTCTCCCTCAAACGGTTGTTGGCGCCGATCTAGGGGGCAGACGCAGGGTCATGCAAGTGCGTCCTTCGACACGCCCGCCAGTCGGCGGGCTACTCAGGATGACGACGATGGGTGCGGTTCAAAGATCTTCGTCATGCTGAGTAGCGGTCGAAGACCGCGTGTCGAAGCACGCACTAGACCAGACGGTCGGCCTTGCGCAGCTGCGGGAACATCCAGGCCCACAGACCGGTGACGGCCAGGGCGCCGACGCCGCCGAAGACGGCGGCCCCGACGGGTCCCAGGAAGCGGGCGACGAGGCCGGTTTCGAACTCGCCCAGTTCGTTGGAGGCGCCGATGAACAGCGAGGAGACGGTGGCGACCCGGCCGCGCATGTGGTCGGGGGTGGCCAGCTGGATCAGGGTCTGGCGGACATAGACGCTGACCATGTCGGCGCCGCCGAGGATGGCCAGGGCGAAGACCGACAGCCAGAGCGACTTCGACAGGCCGAACACGATGGTGAAGGCGCCGAACAGGGCCACGGCGATGAACATGATGGGGCCGGCGCGGCGGTGGATCGGATTGGCCGCCAGATAGACGGCGACCAGGGCGGCGCCGATGGCCGGCGAGGCGCGAAGCACGCCGAAGGCCCAGGCCTGCTGGTCGGGGCTGAGCACCAGGACGTCGCGGGCGAAGACCGGCAGCAGGGCCACAGCGCCGCCGAGGATGACGGCGGCCAGGTCCAGCGAGATGGCCCCGAAGACGATCTTGTTGTTCCAGACGTAGGCCAGACCCTCCTTCATCAGGGACCAGCGGGAGCCGGGCTGCAGCTGGGGCTGGGCGTTGCCGCGGACCATCAGCATGCAGAGACCGGCGACGATGTAGAGGATCAGGGAGGCGGTGTAGGGGGCGCTGAGCGAGACGGCGATCAGGAAGCCGCCCAGCGCCGGGCCGATGATCGAGCCGGTCTGCCAGGCCAGCGAGTTCCAGGCGATGGCGCGGGGCAACAGGGCCCGGGGGACCAGCATGGGGCCGAGCGCGGTGTTGGCCGGCGAGAAGTAGGCGCGGGCCGCCCCGAAGACGATGGCGGCGCCCAGCAGGATGGGAATGGTCTCCTGCCGCCAGAAGGCGGCGGCGGCGAGGGCGGCGGCGACCAGGATCTCGACGGCATAGCAGATGAGCACGATGCGCCGGCGGTTGTGGCGGTCGGCGGTCTCTCCGGCCGGGAGGGCCAGCAACAGGACGGGCAGGAAGGAGACGAGGCCGATGAGGCTGACCATCAGGGCCGACTGCTTCACGTCCATGGTGCGGCGGGCGATATCGTAGACGTGCCAGCCGAGCGCCACGCTCTGGATCTGGACGCCGAGCACGGCCGTCCAGCGGGAGAACCAGAAGAAGACGTAGTCGCGCTCGCGCAGCAGGGCGCGGACGGAGGTGTCTTCGGGGGCGGGGGCTGTATCTGGGGAGTCGCTCATGGGCGCGCCCAGCTTGGCCTTTGGGGCCACGCGCCGCAACGGCGTTGACGCTGGTTACTTGGAGCCCTATTGGCCGCGCCGTGATGAAGGCTCTGCGACGAACCCCCTTCCGCGTCCGATCCGGGCGCCGTTGACCGCTCACCGCGGGTCCCAGGTTTCTGGGCCGGGCGAGCTCCCGTTCCTGTTGCTGATTGCCTGAGCCCAATGACCGACATCACCTACCGTCCCGAAGCGCCCGACGATGCGCACCTGATCCTCGACCTGACCGACCGGGCGTTCGGACCCGGGCGCTATGCCAAGGCGGCCGAGCGGCTGCGCGAGGGCAATGTGCTGATCGCCGGCCTGTCGATCAGCGCCTGGCGCGGCGAGGCCCTGCTGGGGTCGGTGCGGATGTGGCCGGTGAAGGTCGGGGACGGGACGAGCGTCTTCCTCGGGCCGATCGCGGTCGAGGCGGACGCGCGCAAGCACGGGATCGGCGCGGAACTGGTGGCGCGGGCCTGCACGGCGGCGAAGGCGGCCGGCTGGGGAAGCGTATTCCTGGTCGGGGATGCGCCGTATTTTGGGCGGATGGGCTTTGTCCCCGCGCCGGGCGTTCGGATGCCGGGGCCGGTGGATCAGCGGCGGGTGTTGTGGAAGGCGCTCAGCGAGGACGCCGTGGCGCCTGAGGGATTTGCGCGGGTCTGAACGTTCGCTCTCCGCCCACGGCGTGGGCGGAGGACGGTTCGGAGCGTCAGCGACGGACCAGGAGGCGGGACCGCCGGTGCAAGGTTAGAACCTGTAACCGCCGGTGGGGACCCCCTCGGTCTGGCTCGCTTGCAGCGCTCGCCAGAGCCACTCCCCCATTTCATGGGGGAGAGCGAAGGCTACGCGGCTTGTTTGAGGTTCGCTTGGACTTCGGCGACGATCTCGTAGGACTTCAGCCGCGCCTGGTGATCGAAGATCTGCGCGGTGATGATCACCTCATCCACCTGGGTGCGGTCGATGAAGGCCTGCAGGCCGGCGCGCACCACATCGCGATCCCCGACGGCCGAGCAGCTCAGCGCATTGGCCAGCAGGCCCGCGGCCTGCGGGTCCAGACGTTCGCCATAGCCTTCGACGGGCGGCGGCAGCTGGCCGGGGTTGCCGGTGCGCAGGTTGACGAAGGCCTGTTGCAGCGAGGTGAAGAGGAGTTTGGCCTCGGCCGTGGTGTCGGCGGCGAAGATGTTGAAGCCGGCCATGACGTAGGGCTTGTCGAGGTGTTCCGAGGGGCGGAACTGGCGGCGGTAGAGGTCGAGGGCGAAGTCGAGTTCGCCCGGCGCGAAGTGGCTGGCGAAGGCGTAGGGCAGGCCGAGCGCGGCGGCCAGCTGGGCGCCGTAGGTGCTGGAGCCGAGGATCCAGACGGGGACATTGGTGCCGTAGCCGGGCACGGCGCGGACGCGGGCGTCGGGGTTGTCGGGGCCGAGGTACTGGATGATCTCCAGCACATCGCGCGGGAACTGGTCGATGTTGCCCGACAGGTTGCGGCGCAGGGCCTGGGCGGTCAGCTGGTCGGTGCCGGGGGCGCGGCCGATGCCCAGATCGATACGGTCGGGGTAGAGGCTGGCAAGCGTGCCGAATTGCTCGGCGATGATCAGCGGGGCGTGGTTGGGCAGCATGACGCCGCCGGCGCCGATGCGGATGGTCTTGGTCTGCTGGGCCACATGGCCGATGACAATGCTGGTCGCGGCGCTGGCGATGCCCTTCATGTTGTGATGCTCGGCCAGCCAGAAGCGTTCGTAGCCGAGCCGCTCGGCGGTCTGGGCCAGGGAGACGCTGTTGGCGAAGGCCTGGGCGGCGTTGCTGCCGCGGGCGATGGGGGCCAGATCGAGGACGGAGAGCTTGGTCATGGGTTGCATATAGGAACGGACCCGCGCCGCATCCAACAGGCAAAGCTGGCGTTTTATGTCAATAGAGCGTATCAGCCCCGCCCTCCCGCGTGCGCAATTGTGCACTGCACCATGAAACGACCCTGAAATGACCTTCCCCGCCAGCCACCCCGCCCTCGACGCGGCGCTCCTCGAGCGCGGCTACGAAACCCCGACCTCCGTCCAGTCCGCTGTGCTGGAAGCCTCCGACGGCCAGGACCTGCTGGTCAGCGCCCAGACGGGCTCCGGCAAGACGGTCGCCTTCGGCATCGCCATGGCCGAAAGCCTGCTGGGGACCGAAGACCGGTTCGGCCGCGCCGACGCGCCGCTGGCCCTGATCATCGCCCCGACCCGCGAACTGGCCATCCAGGTGCAGCGCGAGCTGACCTGGCTCTATGCCCAGACCGGCGCCAAGATCGTCTCCTGCGTCGGCGGCATGGACGCCCGGGCCGAGGCCCGCGCCCTGAACTTCGGCGCCCACATCGTCGTCGGCACCCCCGGCCGCCTGCGCGACCACCTGGAACGCGGCAATCTGGAACTGACCAGCCTGAAGGTCGTCGTCCTCGACGAGGCCGACGAGATGCTGGACCTGGGCTTCCGCGAGGACCTGGAATTCATCCTCGAGACGGCCCCGGAAGCGCGCCGCACCCTGCTGTTCTCGGCGACCATCGCCAAGGACATCGCCCTGCTGGCCCGCAAGTTCCAGAACGACGCCCTGCGCATCGACACCACCAGCAAGGACCAGCCGCACGTCGACATCGACTACCGCGCCGTCCGCGTGGCGCCCAACGAGGTGGAGCATGCCGTCGTCAACGTCCTGCGCTACTTCGAATCCCCCGGCGCCCTGGTCTTCTGTCACACCCGTGAAGCGGTCCGGCACCTGCAGGCGTCCCTGAAGGAACGCGGCTTCGCGGTCGTCGGCCTGTCGGGCGAACTGAGCCAGCGCGAACGCTCCGACGCGCTGCAGGCGCTGCGTGACGGTCACGCCCGGGTCTGTGTCGCCACCGACGTCGCCGCGCGCGGTCTCGACCTGCCCGATCTCGGCCTCGTCATCCACGCCGACCTGCCGCAGAACAAGGCCACCCTGCTGCACCGTTCGGGCCGCACCGGCCGCGCGGGCCGCAAGGGCACCAGCGTGCTGATCGTGCCCTACACCCGTCGCCGCAAGGCGGAGATGCTGTTCGGCTCGGCCAACATCGACGCCGGCTGGAGCGGTCCGCCCGGGGCCGAGGAAATCCGCGAGCGCGACAAGGCCCGTCTGCTGGAAACGGCGATGACCTTTGAACCGGTCGGCGAAGAGGACATGGCGCTGGGCAAGCTGCTGCTCGAGCAGAAGACGCCCGAAGAGATCGCCGGGGCCTTCATGCGCCTGCAGCGCGGCGGCCTTCCCGAGCCGGAAGAACTGTACGACGACGGGCGCGGCGCCGATGCGCGTCCTGCCAAGGGCGCGCCGCGCGAGCGGTCCGAGCGGTCCGAGGCCCCGCGTGGCGGCTATGACCGGCCCGAACGGGTCGAGTACACGCCGCGCGAGCCCCACCAGGGCGGCATGACCGACGGCATCTGGTTCCGGCTGAACGTCGGCCGCGGCAAGAACGCGGACCCCAAGTGGATCCTGCCGATGATCTGCCGCCTGGGCCACGTGACCAAGAAGGACGTCGGCTCGATCAAGATCTTCGACAACGAGACCAAGTTCGAGATCAGCGCCGAAGCGTCGGTGCGGTTTGCCGAAGCGGTGCGGGCGACGTCGCGGGAAGACGTGAAGATCGAACCGTCGAGCGCGCCGGGCATCGGGGATACGCGCTCGCCGCGTCCGGCCGGCCCGGCTCCGCGTCCGGCCGGTCGTTCGGGGGCTGGTCCTGGCGGTCCGCGCAAGCCGTACGGCGAGAAGAAGCCGTTCGAAAAGAAGCCCTACGACAAGAAGCCGCCGTTCAAGGGGCCGCCTCCCGGCAAGGCCGGGTTCGCCAAGGGTCCGAAGCGCAAGGACTAGGCCGAGCAAGTTGCTCCCCCTTCGGGGGAGCTGGCAGCGGCGCAGCCGCTGACTGAGGGGGTCCGCTCCCCAGGCCGGCGGCAGCGCGTGTTCGCAGCTGAACCGCCGGTGGGGACCCCCTCCACCATCGCTGCGCGATGGTCCCCCTCCCCCGATGGGGGAGGACCTGCGTCAGTCGCAGCCGTCGACGAGGATCAGCTTGCTGGCCGTCGTCGTGTGGCGGACCTTGAACAGGTCCTCGATCGTCGGATCAGCCAGGAACGCCTCGGCGTTGGCGCGCTCGGGAAACTCCAGGATCACCAGGCGCTCGGGCTTCCAATCGCCTTCCATGACGATCGGCTCGACGCCCCGGACGATGTAGCGCCCGCCGTGGCGTGCAATGTGGGCCGGGATCGCCTCGACGTAGGGCATGAAGCCCGGGAGGTCGTGGACCGCGAAGTCGAGGACGAGGTAGGCCTTCACGGTCCTACAGCGCCGCTTCGATGAAGCGCGGACCGCGCTGGTTCATCGCCCGCTCGAACGCGGCGTCGAACTCTTCGGCCGTCGTTGCCCGTTCGGCCTGGATGCCCAGGCCGCCGGCGATCTGCTGCCAGTCGATCTTCGGATTGCTGAGGTCCAGCAGGGTCTTCGCCGCCGGGCCGGGGTTGCCGGCGCCGGTGCGGCCGAGCTCGATGCCGAGGATGCGGTAGGCGTTGTTGGCGAAGACCACGACGGTGACGTCGAGGTTCTCGCGGGCGATCGTCCACAGGCCCTGGACCGTGTACATCCCCGCCCCGTCGCCGTTCAGGCTGAGCACCTTGGCGTGGGGCGCCGCGACGGCCGCGCCGATGGCCAGCGGGATGCCCTGGCCGATGGCGCCGCCGGTCAGGCAGAGCCATTCGTGGGCGCGGGCCGTCTTCGTCTGGGTGAAGATCGGCAGGCCGGCGGTGACCGCGTCGTCGGAGATCAGCGTCCCTTCCGGCATGTGGCGGGCGATAGAATTGCCGATCGAGTAGGGGTCGAGGCGGCCGGTCGGGGCGGCCGGCAGGGCCTGTTCAACGACCGGGCCGTGGGCGGGAGCGCCCAGGGCATCCGCCAGAGCGGTCAGGGCGGCGGGGCCGTCGGCCTCCTTGCCGCAGAGGCTGGCCAGCTCGCAGCCTTCGGGGACCAGGACGCTGGGGCGGTCCGGGTAGGCAAAGAAGGCGACCGGCATGGTGGTTTCCACCAGGACCATCAGGTCCACGCCCTCGAGGTCGGCGATGGCCATCTCGCCGAAATAGGGCAGGCGGTCGGGGGCGAAACGGCCGGCGCCGCGCGAATGGCGAGCGACGAAGGTGTCGATGAGGACGCGCACTCCGGCGGCGGAGACGCGGGCGGCGGCGGCGATGCCGGCCGCTTGCGTGCAGCTGCCGCCCATCAGGATGACCGGCTTTTTCGCGGCCTTGATGCGGGCGGCGATGGTCGCGGCTTCGTCGGTGGTGACCTGGGCTCGGGGTTTCGGTTGCAGGACCGGGCCGGTGACGGTGGTTTCCAGCCAGGCGGTGTCGGCCGGCAGGATCAGGCTGGCGCAGCCGCCGGGGGCGCCGAAGCTGGCCTGGACCGCCTCGGCGGCCAGCGGGCCGACCTCATCGGCGGTCTCGGCCGACTTGACCCAGAGCGAGTTGGGGGCGGCCCAGCCGGCGATGTCGCTGTTCAGCGGGGCGTCGTACTGGCGGTGGTAGGTGGCGTGGTCGCCGATGACGTTGACCACCGGGGTGCCGGCGCGGCGGGCGTTGTGCAGGTTGGCGCCGCCGTTGGCGTAGCCGGCGCCGAGGTGCAGCAGGGTGCAGGCCGGCTTGCCGGCGATGCGGCCGTAGCCGTCGGCGGCGCCGGTGGCCACGCCCTCGAACAGGCAGAGCACCGGGCGCATGCGCGGTTCGCGGTCGAGGGCCGAGACAAACTGCATCTCGCTGGTGCCGGGGTTGGCGAAGCAGGCCTCGACGCCGTTGTCGCAGAGGGTGGTGATCAGGGCGTCGGCGCCGTTCATGGGGGATGTCTCCTCGTTACGGTGGGTCATGCCGGATTCCGCGCGCCGTGGGAATGGTGGGGCGACGGATCGCTCTCCCCCACCGGATGGGGGCGTGGATGTCGCGAGCGCTGCCAGCGAGCCATACCGTGGGGGCCAGCGCCGGGGGCCAGGGGTTGTCGTTCTGGACGGGCGGACCCGCCTCCTGGTCCTTCGCTCCCGCTCCGGACCGTCCTCCGCCCACTCTCGTGGGCGGAGAGCGAATGCGCTATGCGTCGGGCAAGAGAGCGGGGAATGACGAGAGACACTCTGGCGAAACTGGCGTTGCTCGCCGCCGTGATCGGCGGGACCAGCTATGTGCTGGCCTGGGGGATGGACCTGCCAGCGGCCTGGGACCTGGCGTGGAAGGGGACGGGCGTCGGCTTCCTGGCGGTGTTCGCCGCCTTGCGGGCGCGCAGCCTCGACGGCTGGCTGCTGACGGCGGTGATGACCTTCGGGATGCTTGGCGACGTGCTGCTGGGGGTGAACTTCATCGTCGGGGCGCTGGCCTTCCTGGTCGGGCATCTGGTCGCCATCGGCCTCTACCTGCGCAATCGCCGCCCTGCCCTCACCCGCAGCCAGCTGTTGCTGGCCGTGGTGCTGGTTCCCGCGACGGTCGCCATCGCCTTCCTGCTGCCGACGGAGCGGGCCGAGGCGCCGGGCATCGCCCTCTATGCGACGGGGCTTTCGGTCATGGCCGCCTGCGCCTGGATCAGCCGGTATCCCCGGCTGTGGACGGGGCTGGGGGCGATCTTCTTCCTGGTATCCGACCTGTTGATCTTCGCCCGCATGGGCCGGATCGAGCCCGGCTTCACGGTCGGGCTGGCGGTCTGGGGGCTGTACTTCGCCGGGCAGGTGATGATCTGCCTGGGGGTCAGCGGCAGGCTGGCCGAGAAGAGGCCTTAAGCCGCCACCCCGAACAGCGCTCCAACCCCGGCGGTCAGGGCCATGGCGATGGCGCCCCAGAAGGTGACCCGCAGGATCGGCTTGAGCACCGGCGCGCCGCCTGCCCGGGCCCCGATGCCGCCGAGCAGGGCCAGGAACAGCAGGGAGGCGAGCGACACGGCGAGGACCAGCAGACTGAGCGGGACGATGGCGGCCAGCGCCAACGGCAAGGCGGCGCCGGTGGCGAAGGTGGCGGCTGAGGTCAGGGCCGCCTGGATCGGCCGGGCGGTGGTGAAGTCGGAGATGCCGAGTTCGTCGCGGGCGTGGGCGCCCAGGGCGTCGTTGGACATCATCTGGGTCGCGACCTGACGGGCGAGCCCGACCTCGACACCGCGGCCGACGTAGATCTGGGTCAGCTCCTCCAGTTCATGCTCGGGCTGGGTCTCGATCTCGGCCTTTTCCTTGGCGAGGTCGGCGCGCTCGGTGTCGGACTGGGAGCTGACCGAGACATACTCTCCGGCCGCCATCGACATGGCCCCGGCGACCAGCGCCGCCACCCCGGCCACCAGGATCGGCCCGCGCCCTTGAGAGGCGGCGGCGACCCCGACAATCAGGCTGGCGGTCGAGACGATGCCGTCATTGGCGCCGAGCACGGCGGCGCGCAGCCAGCCGACGCGGTCGATGTGGTGGGACTCTCGGTGAAGGCGGGCCATGGCGGGTTCCGGGTCTGGTTCGGTCCTTCTGACCACGCCCGGAGGCGGCGCGCCATGACCCTGGTCAAATCCTACTTCTCCGGCGGCGGATCAAAGATCGCGTCAGAACGCCTTGAGGCCCCGCGCGCGCCGGAAGCTGGCGCCCCAATCCTCGCTTGTCGCGTCCGCCATCCTGGAGGTCTTCACGATCAGGTCGTCGGCCAACTCGGGCGGGCGCCCCATGGCGGCGAGCAGCTTGCGCATCTCCGCGCGCGGGTTCGACGCCAAGTCCTCGTAGACAATCCGGATCGGGTCGATCCGGTGTTTTGCGAAAAACGCATTCCAGCCGGCGTCATCGCAGATCAACTCGCCCACAAGGTCCGCAATACGGTCTTCATCGTAAACAGCAGGGCCAGACGGCGCGACCCGCTGACGGTCCGCGCCATCAGCGCCCACATGCCATAGCCCGCTCTGCTCGGCCTTTAACAGCGAGATGGCCTGAGCGACCTTGTCCCCGCGGGAGACGTGGATGTAGACCAAGGGTCCGAAGACCTGAGTCAGCATCGCCGCCTCCGTCAGGCCGGGATAGAGCGGCGCAAGGCGTTCGAGAAGCTCACCGACCGTTCCCCACATCAGCCGGAGGCCGAAGATCCCCGTTCCAGCGGCGCCAGCATGAAGCACGACGGACAGATAGGCGCGATCAAACGCCGCCTGATCAGGGAAGTCGGCGAGGCGCAGGTCCCAGGCGCTGGCGCGCCTCTCCATGTCCTGGCGCCGGTAGTAGGACTGTGGCCGTCCGGCCTGGCTGGTCGCTTCAAGCAGATCGCACAGCAGAGTCGTACCGGAGCGCGGAGTCGCGCAGAGAAAGTAGGCGAGATGATGGGAAGCGGCCGACACTAAGGGGCCTTGGGGGCCGGAAAGACCTCGCGGACCGCCCGGGTGGCGGCCGGGTGGTAGATGGTGCTGTGCCTTTCGGCCGGGTATGGGGCGTAGGTCCAGGTCACGGCCGTGTTCGGGTTGGCCTTCAGGGCGGCGACCACAAGATCGACGCCGGACTGCATGGTTCCGCCCTCGTCGGCGATGGACAGCCAGAGGGTGCGGGGCGTCTGGTTCGGAGCGGCGAGCCTTGCCTGCGCCGATTTCGCCAGGGCCTGCCGGTCCCACCAGAGGCTGGGGCTGATGGCGATGTAGCGGTCGAAGTCGGCGGGGTGGGTGAGGAATTCGTCGACCACGAACAGGGCGGCCAGGGACTCGCCGATCAGGCCGTCGATCCCGTCGGTGCGGTATGCGGCCTCGACGGCGGGCTTGAGGTCCTGGACGAGGAACTGGCGGAAGGTTTCGGCCTTGCCGTGGGTGGGGAAGTCCTTCTGTTCGCCGGGGTCGGACGAGGGCTGCGTGAACTCGGCCTTGCGGTCGCCGCTCTCGACGCCGACCAGGATGACCGGCGCGCTGATGCCCCAGGTTCCGCCCTGCTGCACGATGCCGGAGACATGGGCGAAGTCCTGCCAGCCGGCGCCGCCGTCGAGCAGATAGAGGACCGGATAGCCGCGGTCCTTGTTCTCCGGGTCGTCATAGCCGGGCGGCAGCTGAACGTTGATGCGGCGGGGCTTGGGGTAGTGTTTGGTCGGCAGGTCGTAGCCCTGGCCGATGACGACGGGGGTTCCGGGGCCGGCAAAGGGGCTTTGAGCGGCGGCGGGCGCGGCGAGGCCCAGCAGCAAGGCGAGAGCGAGGAGAAGGCGGCGCATCAGAAGGTCAGGACGCCGGCATCCGGCTCGGCCGCGAACAGCCGCGCCAGCTCCGTCGGCCGCCGTCCCCGGGCCATGGCCTGGTTGATGTAGCCCTTATCGGTCAGTTCGCCGCTGGCGGCGTCGGGGGCCCCGTCGAGGATGAGGGCGCGCCAGATGCGGCCGCCGCCGCCTTTGGCCTGGGCATTCATCTTCGCGAGGCCGGCCTCGATGACGGCGCGGGTTTCGTCCGGGGTGTGGCGGGCGTTGTAAGCGGGGTCGAGGAACAGCATCAGGCCGACGCCCTCCTCCCCTTCCCCGCAGACGACGGCGTCGGACACGGCGCCGCCGATGGCCGAAACGGCGGCGACGCGCAGGGCGCCGGCGGCGACGAACGTCCCGCTGGCCAGCTTGAAGTTCTCGACCAGTCGGCCGTCGAAGACCAGGCCGGCCTCGGGGTCGGCGTCGTCGGCCAGGCGGGCGGCGTCGCCCAGCTTGTAGAAGCCGTCCTCGTCGAAGGCGGCGGCGGAGAGGTCGGGTTCGCCTAAATAGCCGGGGCTGACCTGCGGGCCCCTGATGCGCAGCTCGAACTTCTCGCCGACGGGGGCGAGCTTGGCGGAGGTGCCGGGGACCGGGAGGCCGCACATGCCGGAGCGGGCGTTCAACCAGTGGATGTTGCAGGCGGTGGGACCGGTCTCGGTCGAGCCGTAGCCGGTCGCAAAGGTGATGCGGTGGCCGCAGACGCGGGTCGCCACCGCCTGGACCCGGTCGATGATCGACTGGCCGAGGGAGGCGCCGCCGTACTGCAGGATGCGGACGCGGGCGAAGAAGGTTTTCGCCAGGTCCTCGTCGCGCTCCAGTTCGGTGGCGAACAGGGCCCAGCCGGCGGGGACCATGTTGTGGTAGGTCGGCGAGACCTCCTTCAGGTTCCGGACGGTCTCGTCGAAGCGGCCGGCGACCGGCTGGCCGGCGTCGATGTAGAGGGCGCCGCCCCGGTGCAGGACCATGTGCAGGATGGCGTTGGCGCCCAGGCTGTGGCTCCAGGGCGCGGCGTTGACGACGACGGGCGGGTCCGGGTCGTCGAAGCAGGCGGCGATCTGGGCGGCGTTCAGCGAGACATTGCGGTGCAGGCCGATGACGGCCTTGGGCCGGCCAGTGGAGCCGCTGGTCAGAAGATACTTGGCCGTATCATCCGGGGTGGCGGTGAAGGCGGCGGGCGGGCTTTGCAAGGCGTGGGCGAAGGGGATGTCGCCGGGGCGGGGGTTGCGGCTGGCGATGACCGGCAATCCGGCGAGGAAGGGCGCGGCCAGGGCGCCGGCGAAGGCCTCGGCGTCGTCGGCGTAGACCACGGCCGGCTGAAGCACCTGGCAGGCGTAGTCGAGACGGGCGAGGTCGGCGCCCTTCAGCCCGTACTGCGGCGAGACCGGGGCTATGGGGATGCCGATGCCCATGGCGGCGTAGGAGATCAGGGCATGATCGACGCCGTTGCGGGCCAGGATCAGCAGGGGACGGCCGGCCGGGAGGTCGAGCGCCTTCAGGGCGCCAGCCAGGGCGGAGACCTGCCGGTGGGCCTCTGCGTAGGTGACGGTGCGCCAGCCCTCGCCGTCGCGTTCGGCCAGCCAGACGCGGTCGGGGGCGGCGGCGGCCCAGTGGTCGAGGGCCGCGGTGGTGGTCAGGAACCGGTCCGACCAGGGGGTGGGGTTGGTCAGCACGACGCCGCCGTCGGCAAGGCGCTCGACATCGAGTCGGCGCGGGGCGTAGCGGGCGTCGCGGAAGGGTGCGGGGGTGTGGCTGCCGTCCATGACGGCGGTATGCCACGAGCCGGGATCGGCGGGTAGTCGCTCTCCGCCCACGCCGTGGGCGGAGGACGGTTCGGAGCGCGAGCGACGGACCAGGAGGCGGGACCGCCGGTTCAAGGTTAGAACCTGTAGCCGCCGGTGGGGACCCCCTCGGTCTGGCTCGCTTGCAGCGCTCGCCAGAGCCACTCCCCCATTTCATGGGGGAGAGCGATTGCTATGCCAGCCGCCGCCGCTGGCGTTCGAGGTAGAGGCGTTCGGCCGGCGGGGGATCGAGGGCCAGGGCGGCGTCGTAGGCGGACGCGGCCGCCGCGCGTTGGCCGGTCTGGTCGAGCAGGTAGGCCCGGGCGGCTTGCCAGGGGAGCCAGATCGGTTGCGGCGCGATGGCGTTGAAGGCGCGCAGGCCCTCGTCCGGGTCCAAG
>JAUMCZ010000250.1:0-6005 GCA_032122215.1 Caulobacter sp. | reverse complement strand
CGTAGCCGAGGCCATTGGCCTGCCGGCCCAACCAGGGTCCCAGCCCCGCCCCGGCCAGCACCCCTGCCTCCAGCCAGGCGAGCAACGCCGTCACGACGATATTGGCCAGCAGCAGCAGGCCCAGCATCGCCGGCGCCCGGCGTGCGGCCTCGACGGCGCCGCCGAACGCGCCGGCGATGGTGAAACGAACCGGCCCGCTCAATCGAACGTCTCCGCCACAACGCCGGTCCCCTCCTGATCGCGGAAGACGACGTACAGCGTCGGCCAGAACAGGATCCAGGCCATGGACAGGACCTGGCCCGGAATCCGCCAGAGATAGCTGTCGTTCATCAAGGATGAAGCCGGGCCGTCGGCCGGGTCACGGCCGGCCAGGGACACCGCAGCCAGGAGCGTCGAGAGGGCCAGGATGCCAAGGCCTGCCACAAGAAACACCATGAACAGGGTTCGCCAGCGTCGCCGACCAAACCGCGCTGAAGCCCTCAGGCTGCCAAGGAGGGAAAGGTCCCGATCGAGGCGGATCGGAACCGCCATTGCCAGAAACCAGAGGACGACGAGGTCGAGGATACCGAACGGCACGGACAGCAGCGCCAACTGACCGGCCTGGGTGAGCTGACCGGATGCCGTGACCTGGGACCGCCACAGACTCAGCGGCAGCGATGTCGCATCGGTCAGCAACACGACGACCGCGATGACAGGCAGGGCGCTGGCGCAGGCGCGCAACAGCGCGCCTGGGTCGGCCGGCCGCCGATCCGTCGTCGCCAGCGTCAACTGCGCCAGCACCGCCCCCATCAAAGCCCAGGCCATGGCCCAGACCAGCATCTGCAAGCCCCGCAGTCCGATCTCGACCCAGCCCGTCGCCACCGGCCAGGCCTTCCAGGCCAGGCTCGCGCCCCAGCTGACCAGCGGATAGGCAACCGTCAGCGCCAGCAGCATCGGCCAGTGCTGCTTCAGAACCCGGCCGTAGACGCGAAGGGCCGGGCCGATGGCGTTGGGGTATTTCACAGGACGGCTCATGCAAAGGTCTCGGCCGCCGTTCCGGGCGCCACGCGCCCATGAAGACGACGCAGCTCGAGATAAAGAACGCCGAGTGCGATCGCCGTCAGCATCGGGGTGACGAAGAGCATCGGCGTGGCGAACTTCATGACGCTCAACCCCGCCACGGTCACGATCAACAGGGGCGTCAGAGTCACCACCGACCAGACAATGGCGAAGACCAGCAACCAGCCCCGATGCCCCGCGCTCAGTGTCAGGGCTGTGGCCACCGCCGTCCAGGGGGCGAGAGGCCGCTCCAGGGCGGCCGGCAAAGTCATGCCGAAGAAGACGAACAGCGCCAGCCGGAGCAGGCTTGAAGCGAGGGACGCCGCATAGATCAGGGGCGTCGGCTCGGGCGCGGTCGTCAGCGTCGTCGCGGCGAGCTGGCTGAGCCACATCAGACCCAGATCATGGACGACGAAGATCGCCAGCACAGTGGTTGCGGCGATCGCCGCGTGCCGCAGGCTTTCCGCGAGCAGCCTTGGGGGCTCGCCCGTTCGGACGACGACCCCGACCATCACCGCCATGCCGATGACGCCCGGGACCGCCGCCAGCAGCGGCAGGGCCTCGGACCAGACGCTGTCCGGGCCGGCGTTCGTCATCACGGCGACCTTCAGCTGGTCTGCCGCCAGCAGGGCCAGGGCCCAGCCGCCGGCGATGGTCAGCAACAGGCCCCACCGCGCCTGCACCACATCCCGGGCCTGCAGCAGCAGGCCGGTGAACGACAGATTTTCCCGCATGACGTTCCCCCCCCCCGCCGGTTTTCCCTTGCTATCCCCGGCCAGCCGCTCGCGCCAGTACAGACCGGCTTGACCCCGCCCACGATCCGCTTAAGGCTCCCCTCGTTCTCCGGGGAGCCGCCTTGCGTGGCTGAGATTGGGGTTGAGGACCCCTGACCCGACGAACCTGATCCGGGTCATGCCGGCGAAGGGAGAGGGACGCGGCCGCAACGATTTCAGGCCGTCAAACCGCCTTTGGCGCGAACCGGGTCTCCACACCTAGAGGAGATCCATCGATGAACATCCACGTCGCCGGCAACGGCTCCACCCCGAAGAACGAAACCATCCCGACCGGCGAACGCCCGGGCAGCCGCAAGGTCTATGCCTCCGGCGAACTGTTCCCGGATATCCGCGTGCCCTTCCGAGAAGTGGCCGTCCACCCCAGCGCCAATGAACCGCCGGTCACCCTCTACGACCCGTCGGGCCCCTACACCGACCCCGACTTCAAGGTCGATATCGAGCAGGGCCTGCCCCGTCCCCGCGAGGCCTGGGTCGTGGCCCGCGGCGATGTCGAGGAAGTCGCCCATCCCCGCGAGGTGAAGCCCGAGGACAACGGCTTCGCGGCCGGCAAGCACCTGGCCCCGCAATTCACCGCCAGACGCCCGATCTACAAGGCCCGGGCCGGCGCCCCTGTCACCCAGCTGGAATACGCCCGCGCCGGCATCATCACCGCCGAGATGGAATACGTCGCCATCCGCGAGAACCTGCGCCGCGAACAGACCGCTCCCTGCGTCCGCGATGGCGAGAGCTTCGGCGCCGAGATCCCCGACTTCGTCACGCCCGAGTTCGTCCGCCAGGAAATCGCCCGCGGCCGCGCCATCATCCCGGCCAACATCAACCACGGCGAACTGGAGCCGATGGCCATCGGCCGCAACTTCCTGGTCAAGATCAACGCCAACATCGGCAACAGCGCCGTGCTCAGCTCGGTCGCCGACGAGGTCGACAAGATGGTCTGGTCGACCCGCTGGGGCGCCGACACGGTCATGGACCTCTCCACCGGCCGCAACATCCACAACATCCGCGACTGGATCATCCGCAACAGCCCGGTGCCGATCGGCACGGTGCCCATCTACCAGGCCCTGGAGAAGGTGAACGGCGTCGCCGAGGACCTGAACTGGGAGGTCTTCCGCGACACCCTGATCGAACAGGCCGAGCAGGGGGTGGACTACTTCACCATCCACGCCGGCGTGCGCCTGCCCTTCGTGCCCCTGACCGCCAAACGCGTCACCGGCATCGTCTCGCGCGGCGGCTCGATCATGGCCAAGTGGTGCCTGGCCCACCACAAGGAGAGCTTCCTCTACGAGCACTTCGAGGACATCTGCGAGATCATGCGGGCCTATGACGTCTCGTTCTCGCTCGGCGACGGCCTGCGCCCCGGCTCCATCGCCGACGCCAACGACGAGGCCCAGTTCGCCGAGCTGCGCACGCTGGGCGAGCTGACCAAGGTCGCCTGGAAACACGGCTGCCAGGTGATGATCGAGGGCCCCGGCCACGTGGCCATGCACAAGATCAAGGCCAACATGGAAGAGCAGCTCAAGCACTGCCACGAGGCCCCGTTCTACACCCTGGGCCCGCTCACTACTGACATCGCCCCGGGCTACGACCACATCACCAGCGCCATCGGCGCCGCCATGATCGGCTGGTTCGGCACGGCCATGCTCTGCTACGTCACCCCCAAGGAGCACCTCGGCCTTCCCGACCGTGAGGACGTCAAACAGGGCGTCATCGCCTACAAGATCGCCGCCCACGCCGCCGACCTCGCCAAGGGCCACCCCGGCGCCCAGATCCGCGACAACGCCCTGAGCCGCGCCCGCTTCGAGTTCCGCTGGGAAGACCAGTTCAACCTCGGCCTCGACCCGGAAACGGCCCGCGAATACCACGACGAGACCCTGCCCAAGGAAGCCCACAAGACCGCCCACTTCTGCTCGATGTGCGGCCCGAAGTTCTGCTCGATGAAGATCAGCCAGGAGGTGCGGGAGTTCGCTTCCGGGATGGCGCCGAACGAGATCGAGCTGGGCATGAGCCAGATGAGCGACAAGTTCCGGGAGATGGGGGGCGAGATCGACGTGGCGGTGAAGGGGTAGGGTATACCGCGCGGAGCATTAGCGCTCCGCGCGGTTCCTGGTTAGCGCCGTCGTTCGATGTTGCCTTTAAGGCGAGCAGGCTCAACCGACGAGAAAATCCTCCCAAATTTTAGATCAGCAATTCGTCCTTGATTAACCCGATAGTCCGCAGCGATGTCCGAGTACTTATCACCGCGAAGGATCCGGGCCTTCATTACGGATATCTCGGTGTTTGAAAGGTGTTTCATTTCGTTTTCCTGTGCTGTTGGAGGTGCGGCCGCCAATGCCTGCTACCGCCAAGTCGATTGCAATCTCAACGAATGAAAACGCCCGCAGTCATATGCATTGTTCGTAACTATCTGAAAGTTATGTGAAAACACCTGAGTGGTTTGACACTCTTGGACATTTTTGCCTTATTTCTCAAATGGCGGGGGTTCAAAATAGCGCTTGTCGTCGAACCAATATGCCGTCGAGCCAAGTTCCTCATGGTAGCGCTCACGGAAGTCCTTGAGACTTACGAAGGGGAGGCCAAGGTCATGAAGAGCTTCGGTCCAAGCGTGGGCTACTGTGGCTATGTGGGGCACACGGCGTCCCGAGGATGAAGGAAACAGGAAAGGGGAGGCCGGGTACTGCTCCCGAACCAGCCGCAAGACATCCATCAGGTGAGAGTTCATCTGGATGGTGAAGCGTTCCCTGTGCCAAGGCCGGTCTGACCACCGCCATTCGCGATAGAAGCGAGCCTCCTCGGCAAGCCCTCGCAGCCGCCTACCGCGAACATCAAACACTTCGTCCCACCGCGCGCGCATTACCCGCACGAGCGGGGCATGAAACTCGAGGTAAAACCTGATGCACATGCGTTGCCGCCAGCGATCCTGGCGCTCGCCCAGCCTGCTTAGCGCATGCTCGAAAGATTTCAGGTCCCAGTCTATCAGGCATCCGTCGAGCCTATCTCTTGGCGCCAGCTTTAGGTCTCTCGCATCATAAAAGCGTAGCGGGCCTTCCAAGTGAAACCGGCTCAAAACCGAAGCTGCTTGCCCCAGGAACGCTCGAAGGGTTTCCAAGTTGGACGGCGTAAGAGAGGAGCTTGAGAGGACAGCCTCCAAGTCTGCCACAGTCAGCTCAGTCAGCAGCTTTGCCCCAAGGACGGCTGGAACGTGCTGGTAAAAGAGCTTGAACGTCCGGTCCCGGCTGCGCTGCGAAACCTGCCGAATTGCCATTGCTTGCAAGACGCCTTTGGCCGCCCCCTCCAAGGTGAGGGAGCGAGCAAGCAAAGCAGCGCTGTTCCTCTGGAGCTGTTCTTCGTCTGCGAGTGTTGCTCGACCCTTGATTTGATCGATGTGATCGCGAGCTTCTGATCTCGCGCGCTCGAGGAGGTCGCCGAGCGAGTACTCCCGAAACAGCCAAGAAGAGCCGTAGGCTAAGTCCCAGTGGCTCCACGATCTGCGCGTACTTCGCCCAGCATCATCCGTCGTGCGTACACAGTATGCCTTGCCTGCATCACCGGATTTTTTGCGCCAGACGCGAAGCCCGAAACCCTTGAGAGCTGAGTCTGCAATCCATCGCTCCCCCAACGCTGGAGCAGCAACTTCGTCCACAATCTGTGGTGTCAGATAAAGCCGTTCAACCATTCGGCCATGATGCTGTGCCTGTGGCCTCGACACCAGAATCCAGTTCAACTTCTCAATTATGAGCCAATCGAGCACCACCATCCGCCGCCTCCAGCCCGGCGAAGGCCCGCTCTTCCAGGTCATCCGCCTGACCGCCATGCGCCTCGACGAATCCACCTTCGGCTCCAGCCTTGCCGAAGAGGAAGCCAAGCCGGACAGCTGGTTTGAAGATCGGGTACGGGCCGACGGCGTGTTCGTGGCCGAGGCTGACGGCCGCGTCCTTGGCGTTGTCGCGGTCGGGCCCAAGGCGCCGGCGAAAGAGCGCCACAAGGGCCTCGTCTACAGCATGTTCGTCCTGCCGGAGGGCCGGGGCAGGGGGCTGGGCGCCGCCCTGATGGCCGCCTGCCTCGACTACGCCCGCGATGTGGTCGAGATCGTCCAGCTGGTCGTTGTCTCGACCAATTCCGTCGCCGTCGCCCTCTATGAAGCAGCCGGCTTCGAGCGTTATGGTTTCGAACCGCGCG
>JAUMCZ010000249.1:4284-10605 GCA_032122215.1 Caulobacter sp. | reverse complement strand
CCGGTGAAACAATATCGGTCTATCAGATGGCCAGCGTTCCATTTTCGTCAACACAGAACTGCAACTTATGCAGCTACCGATATCGCTCCTCCATGCGCATCTGTCCGTCACGGCCGCAGGCCCCAGACATTTTCGTGGAGTGTTTCTCATGACCAAGGTTCTCGTCCTCAACAGCAGCATCAGCGGTGACGCCTCGGCCAGCCGCGCCCTCGTGCAGACCGCCGTCGACGCGCTCAGCCGCCCCGGTGTGGCGATCATCGAGCGCGACCTGGGCGCCGATCCCATCCCGCACCTGACTCCCGAAACGGTCGGCACGGTGCGCGGGGCGGATCCTGTCACCCCGGCGCAGATCGAAGCCCGCGCCCTCGCCGACGGCCTGATCGCCGAGCTGAAGGACGCCGACGTCCTGGTCATCGGCGCCCCGATGTACAACTTCGCCATCCCCAGCGGCCTGAAGACCTGGTTCGACCATGTCCTGCGGGCCGGCGCGACCTTCCGCTACAGCGAGGCGGGTCCCGAGGGCCTGGTCACCGGCAAGAAGGCCATCGTCGTCCTGTCCCGTGGCGGCCTCTACAGTGAAGGTCCGGCGGCCGCCCTGGACAGCCAGGAGCCGCACCTGCGGACCCTGCTGGGCTTCATGGGCGTCACCGACGTGACCTTCGTTCGCGCCGAGAAGCTGGGCTTCGGCCCGGCCGCCGTCGAGGAGGCGATGGGCAAGGCCCGCGACCTGATCGGTCGCACCATCGATGCGGACTTCCGCAAGGCCGCGTAAGTCTGAAGCGACAACACCGGTATGGGCTGGTAGGCTCCGGGCATGGAAACCTGGATCCTGCCGGCCCTGCTCGGCGTCGGCCTGGCCGCCGCCACCGGATTTCGCACCTTCCTGCCGCTGCTGATGCTCGGCCTGGCGGCCAAGTTCCAGCTGTTCGGCATGGAGCTGGCCGAGGCCATGACGTGGCTGGACTCCACCCCGGCCTTGATCGCGCTCGGCATCGCCACCTTTGTCGAGCTGGCGGCTGACAAGATCCCCGCCGTCGACCACTTCCTCAGCGCCATCGGCACCGTCATCCGCCCCATCGCCGGGGCGGTGGCGGCCGGCGCCGCCTTTTCCCAGTTCGATCCGATGGTGGCCGCCATCGCCGGCCTGATCATCGGCGCCCCCACGGCCCTGGCCTTCCACGCGGCCCAGGCGGGCACGCGGGTGGTCAGCACCGGGACGACAGCGGGCCTCGCCAATCCCTTCATCTCCGTGGGCGAGGACATCGCCGCCTTTGTCACCGCCCTGCTGGCCATGTTGGCCCCGGTGCTGATCCCGCTGGTCCTGGCGGTGATGCTGTTCGGCCTCTGGCAACTGTGGCGGTTCGTGCGCCGCCCCTCGGTCAGTCGCCGCCCATCGTCGTGAAGCTGATCGGGATGACCACCGTCGCCCCGACAGTGGAAGACCCGTCCGCCAGGTCGGTCTGCATGACGAAGAACTGGGACAGTTCGATCGACGCCTTGCCGAAGCCGAACCCCGCCGGGGTTTCCTGAACGATCCTGCAGTTGTCGACATGGCCGGTGTCGATGACCACGCAGGAGATGATGGCGCGGCCGTTGACCCCCCGGTTCATCGCCTTTCTCGGAAAGGCCCGCGACACGGCGGCGCCGGAGGGCTTGCGCAGCCATCGCGGGTGTATGAGCCGTTTGCCCCGGGCATCAACGAAGCCCTCCGGGACCGCCTCTACCGGCGGAGGGCTGAATTCGATCGGGATGCGGACCAGGCCGCCGGCGGTCGGCAGTCCGTCCTCGGTCGTCGCCCGCATCCGAAAGTCGGCGGCCAGGGAATGGGCGGCGAAGCCGAAACCCTGGTCGGCGGGGGTCTCGCTGCGGGTCGTGCAGGCGTCCAGTCGACCATCGCCCAGCACCTTGCAGGCCAGCACCACCTTGCCTCCGACGCCCTGCTGGAAAGCCGCCTCCGGATAGGCCTTTTCCATGACCTCGGCGGTCGGCAGGGCGGTCCACACCACCTTTTTCAAGGGCCTGGGTTCGGCGACGTCCTGGGCGAGGGACGCCGTTCCGCAGGCCGTGGCGAGCAGGAGGGCGAGGGCAAGGCGGGGCACGTTTGTCTCCGGAACCGATGGGTCAGCCTCGCTGATCAAGATGCCTGCGTCCACATGCCAAAACGCCCCCGCAGCCAGGCTGCGAGGGCGGTCAGGCGGGCCTGACTAGTTGAACAGGTCCAGCACCACGGCGGTGATCAGGCCGCTGGCCAGGGCGGTCAGCACCACGTCGTTGCCGACCCGGCGGTATTCATAGCCACGGGGCGGGGCCTGCAGGCCGTAGGTCCGGTAGTTCACCGCATAGGCTCGGTTGCGGTAGGCGGCCGGCAGTTGCTGGCCACGCTGGAAGCGGCGGGCCTGGTAGCCGCGCGGCGGGGTGTAGCGGCCGGCGTTGTAGCGCTTGGCGGCGCGGCGTTCGTAGCGGTTGTCCTGACGGGCGTTGCGCAGGTCCTGGCGGGCCTCACGGACATCCTGGCGGGCTTCGCGGACGTCGCGCGGGGCGGCCGAGGCGGTGGTGGCGATGCCGGCGGTGCCGAGGATCGACAGGGCGACGGCGGAGATGAGCAGCTTCTTCATGACATTACCTTCCTTGTTGTGGAGCGCTGGGGAGAGCGCCCCGGTCCTGATGACGAGGCCAATGTGCGCCGTCTTGACTGAGCCTGACCTGAACGGACCGCGTCAGGTTAAGTTCATGATATTTCACACATTTCAGAACATTTCAGAGGCGCAACGGGCGGCCGGTGGAGGCCCGTTGCGGCGGGGACTTTGGCCGGGGGCGAAAGCGGTCTAGGCTTCTCCTGTCACGTGAGTCCCCGGAGGCTTGAGTTCGTTGCGCAAACTGGTGCTGCTGTCGCGCAAGGGAGGGACCGGCAAGACCACGCTGTCGGTCAACCTGGCCGTGGCCGCCCATCGCGATGGCCTGAAGGTCAGCATCGCCGATCTCGACCTGCAGGGCTCGGCCGCCGCCTGGGCGGCCGGTCGGCGGGACCCGGCGCCGGACGTGCGACCGGCCAACGGCGGCACCCTGTTCCCGGTGGCAAACGCCGCCGAGCGGGCGGGCCGCGACCTGCTGATCATGGACACCCCGGCCGGCGGAGACGCCATCTCCAGCGCCGCCATCCGCCTGGCCGACCTGGCCATCCTGGTCTGCCGGCCCAGCTACTTTGACCTCGCCGCCCTGGTCCCCGCCGCCCAGGCCGTGCGCGCGGCGGGGCGGCCCGGGCTGGTGGTGCTGAACCAGGCGCCAAGCCGCCGCGCCGGCGTCGAGAGCCCGGTCATCGCCCGCGCCGTCGAGGCCGCCAGGGCGCTGGGCTTCCCCATCGCATCGGTCGGATTGAGGGCCCGCGTCGCCTTCCAGGAAAGCCTGTGGCGGGGTCTGGGCGTGGTTGAGTTCGAGCCGCGCGGTTCGGCGGCGGCCGAGATCAACCGGCTTTGGAGCGAGGTCGCCGATACGCTGTGGCCCTACCGGGTGGAGCAGCGCGGGGCCGCCGAATAGGCCCGGCCGACAGGCGCCTTCAGGCCGAATGCCATTTTGCAGCAGACGTTGCGGCGCCCGGAAGGCCATGAATCGGGCCATTTTCATTGAATCTCCTGAGGAAATGACGATTCTTCGGTGGCCCGCTGGTGGACTTTCGGTCGCCCTTCGGGGGCCTGGCCGGTAGTTTTCGGTGAGCCGGGAGTGGACCGTTGGTCGCCCGGGACTTGACTGTCCGTCGGACGCTTATCGAAGCGGCGGCCCCATTATCGCATGGGCGGCCCCGGGAACCGACAGGTCGATACGGACTCCACCGTTCGCAAGACGGCCATTGACGAGCGCGAACAAAAGCGGAACATCGCGCGGATGTCCGACGAGCGATCAGAGTACAGGCAGCCGCATGACCCCGGCGGCCTCGCGCCGCCCGGCTGGTTCCTGTCGGAGCATACCCTGCTGCCGGACCCGACGCTGAAGGGCTACATCGACCGCAACCAGTCGGTCCACGGCCAGTGCGTCGGCAAGGACTGCCAGCGCAAGGCGTCGATGGACCTGCGCGAGCTGATGCGCATCACGGGACCGGCCCTGCATATCAAGAAGATCGCCGACTACATGCGCTGCAGCCGGCTGGAGGGCTGCCGGTTCCGGTTCACCCGGCTGGAGCCGCGCTGCGATATCCCGCTGGACCGCTTCGCCGGGCGGCCCAACATCCGGCTGCGGGTGCGCTGCAATCACTGCTTCTGCTTTACCCATCGCAAGGTCGACGCGGTGATCGCCTGGCTGACGACGACGGGGCAGGGCAGCCCGCAAAGCTGGATCAGCGATGTCGAGCGGCTGCTGACCGCCCGCTGCGGCTGCGGCGGGTCGAGCTGGAAGATCGAGGTGATCATCTTCGACACCCGCAATGAACGCTGGCGAATGCGGGGGGAGGCAGTGTTCGAGGACCGGCCGTTTTCGGCCAAGGCCAGGGCGACCTGAGGCGGCGGATCTGCAACCGCGGCTGAGGCGGGAACAAGCGGGAGTCTGGGGACTTTTCCTTCCACCTTTGGGAGTAACAATCATGCTTAGAACCCTCTCCACCGTGGCCGTCGCTGCGGCTCTTCTGGTCGCCTGCGGCCCCAAGACCGACGACACCGCCGGCCCGGCCGTCTCGACCTCCGAGGCCCCGCGCAACGAGGCCGTCGACACCACCCCGACGACCGGCGATGCGACCACCACCCCCGGCGCCAATTCCTTCACCGAGGCCCAGGCCAAGGGCGCCATCGAAACCGCCGGCTACACAGACGTCAAAGACCTGAAGCAGGGCGAGGACGGCGTCTGGATGGGCATGGCCATGAAGGACGGCAAGGAAGTCGGCGTCACCGTCGACTACAAGGGCAGCGTCCAGCCGATGTAGGCGCGCCGCCGGCGTCCATCCCGCCGCCTCACGGCGGCTTTCCCCCCTAGTTCACGCGTAAGGAGCTCACCCATGAGCCGGACCATCACCCGTCTGTTCGACACCCACACCCAGGCCATCGCCGCCGTCGACGCCCTGGAGCACAGCGGCGTCGACCACGACCGCATCAGCATCGTCTCCAACAACACCGACAACTGGCATGACGGCCACAAGCATGACGGCGGCCACGCCGTCGGCTCCAGGGCCGGCCCGCTGGGCGACGCCAACGGCGACGGCGAGAACGATGTCGCCGACGGCGCCGGCAAGGGCGCCACGACCGGCGGCCTGATCGGCGGGGCCGGCGGCCTGCTGGCCGGTCTGGGCATGCTGGCCATTCCGGGCCTCGGTCCCGTGGTGGCGGCCGGCTGGCTGGCCTCGACGGCGGTCGGGGCCGTGGTCGGCGCTGTCGCCGGCGGCGCGACCGGCGGCCTGCTGGGCGCGCTGAAGGAAGCGGGCCACACCGACGAGGAAGCCAACGTCTACGCCGAGGGCGTGCGCCGCGGCGGCACCCTGGTCAGCGTCAAGGCCGAGGACGGCGACGGCGACCGCATCCAGAAGATCCTGAACGGCGGCGTCGACGCCACCACCCGTGGCGACGCCTATCGCAAGGAAGGCTGGAGCCGCTTCGACCAGACCGCCGCCCCCTACGGCATGGACGACATCAGCCGCGAACGCTCGCTGTACGCCACCGGCGAGAGCCGCTCGTTCGGCGAGCAGGGCGACCGCGACGCCGACCTGGTCGACCCGGACCGCCCGGCCACGACCCCCGGCGCCCCGCACGGATCCTCGCGCCCCTTCTAGGGCGCGGGCGACCGGCCTGAACTGAAGACGCCCCGGGCCGAAAGGTCCGGGGCTTTTTCGTGGGGGGACAGGTTCGTCGCGCATGCGGCGTACCTGTCCCCGGTCAGCGCGGAAGTCTGACCCGGGCGCGCACCAGCCGGTTTGCAAGGCGGTTGGAGCGAGGATGCGACAACCGGCGGCGCTGACCGGGGACAGGTAGGCCGCGAGGCGGCCAACCTGTCCCCTGCTTTGCGGCGGGACGGTTTCAGGTCAGGATGCGCCCCATGTGCGGACGTTTCGACACCTCTCACCTGACCTGGGCCGACATCCACGACCAGCTGACGACCTTCGGCGAGCATTTCCCGGTCGTCACCGCCCCGATCAACATGGAGGCCAACGACGATGTGCGGCCGACCACGGCCCAGGTCACGGCGCGGCTGCAGGACGGCGCCTGGGTGCTGGAAAAGATGCGCTGGGGGCTGGTGCCCTTCTGGCGCAACGGCAAGCCGCTGAAGGACACCGAGAAGGGCAAGGGCGACGGCTTCAAGCTGACCACCTTCAACTGCAAGACCGAGAACTTCGACCCCGGCGCCAAG
>JAUMCZ010000249.1:0-4274 GCA_032122215.1 Caulobacter sp. | reverse complement strand
CCTCGTGCCGGCCAGCGCCTGGTACGAATGGACGGGGCCGGAGGGGGGCAAGACGAAGCACCGGTTCGCGCGGACGGACGGCAAGGCCCTCTGGTTCGCCGGCCTGTGGGACCGCTGCACGACGCCGGACGCAGGCGAGGTGGCCAGCTTCACCATCCTGACCGGGCCGTCGGAGGGCTGGCTGGGCGACTACCACACCCGCGCGCCGGTCATCCTGGAGCCGGAGGCGTGGGGGACGTGGCTCGACCCGGCGCAGGACGCGGGGCCGCTGATGGCGGTGGTGCGGGCGGAGCGGTTTGAGGTGGGGGGGTGATGGCACTGCAACCGGCCCAGATTTCGTAAGAATGGCAGGCATTTCGCGCACCTGTGCCGGTTGAGGACGGTAGGTTCTGGGCCTAGAACAAACGTCGACTCGTCCCTCTTCGGTTCAAGTCCGCAGTCACAAATCAGGGCCCAATGCGCGCTTACGAGAATCTCCTGCAGATAGTCTCCGCCAACGCGACATTGGAGCAGCGACAGCTTGCCATCCGTGGCTTCGCCGAAGATCTATTTTGGCGTCCAAGCTACGAATTGCGCGGCAATTACGGCGCTGAGGATGTGGTCGATCATTTGGTCGTCGAACACGGTCTAGAAAATGCGGCGGCAATTTCTTTTGTACGGTCGCCTTCTCGAGCAAGCCAACTTGATCAGCGCCAAATCCGAGATCTACTTTCTTTATCTTATAATAACTTGATCGAGTGGCACATTTTTGTGTCTGAATTTGATGTTAGAATTATCAACAATAGAAGTTTCCCTGACGGTGAAGAGCGGGTTTTTATAGACACCGAAAGCGTTTCTAATCAACTTTCCGGTGAAAATTTTGATCGCCTCAGGGCCAATTGGAGCCACCGTCGAACTCAGCTTTCATGTGATGATGCAATTCTTAGCGTACTCTCACGATGGAAGCGTATCCTGCGGGCCGATGTTGGTGAGCAAGCCGGTACTTCTCAAATATCGTCCTTGTTCAACGCGATCATCTTTGTGCGAGGCTGCGAAGATCAAGCTTCGGCTCAGCTAGGTCCTCGACGCGCGCGCCTCTTGGTCGACTCGCTGGCCGGACGCGATCAAGCCTTTGTGTGCTCACAGTACCTGCAGGAAGTTCTTTCAAAGACGGGCGTTGTCGCCGACCTTCAGAAATTCGTCGAGTTAAAGGATTTGGACGCTTTCGACGGACTTGATAGGGCGACCGCGCTCAACATGTTCAAAGATTTCTATCGACTAGACGGCGCGCAGTACGATTTCAATTTTGCACTCATGTCGAAGCATGCACTCAGCAGAATATATGAGAAGTATGTATCGCAGCTAGAGTTTGATTCGAAGGAAGAGGCCCAGACCAGCTTTTTCAAAACCTTGCCCTCGGAGCAGGGCACGTCGAAGAGCGGATCTGTATACACACCTCAATACGTTGCGAGCTTCGTCGCTCGCTACATTGAGGCAAATGTGCCCCCGCGAATTTTTCGCCAAATGCGAGCGATTGATCCGGCATGTGGATCCGGAATTTTCTTGAGAAACCTTCTTGAGCTTCAAGCTAACCCTATGAATTCCGGCGCGACGCCCCAATCGATTGCTGCGGCGTTTGATGGGATAGAAGGGGTAGACCGCGACGCAAACGCCTGCGCATCGACACGATTGTCTCTTTCTTTGCTACATCTCGTAGCGACAAATAAGCTTCCGGACAGCCTGAGCATCGTCCAAGCTGACGCAATCGAACGGTTCGCGGATGGGGATATCCCTGCGAGTCAATACGACGTCGTAGTTGCGAACCCGCCGTACGTAAAATTGGACCACCTTACTGAAGGCGAGCGGACCAACTATTCAAAATTCTTGGGGGCCTCAAAATTCGGTCGGGTTGATGCCTATCTGGCGTTCGTAAAGTTGTGTCTGCAATGCGTAAAGCCCGGCGGATATGTCGCTCTGGTTCTGCCACAGGCGTTTTTGTCCGCTACAAACGCGAAGGGCCTGCGCCAGCTAATTCTGTCTGATTTCGAGGTGCGATGCCTCGTCGATTTAAGCGCCATTGAGGTGTTTGAGGGCGTCGGCGCTTATACAGTGGTTCTAATTGTGGAGCGGCGACGCCCTGGGGTCGGCTGGATGTCTTCAGCCCAGATTGCGCGAGTTCAGGATGGAGTGGGGCCAGCGTTGCAGGCGTGTTTGGATCGACGTTCGGTCTCAACGCCCTACTATCAAGTCTATGAGGTTGATCAGGATTATTTCAACAGAGCTGTATGGTCGCTGCTAAGCCCGAGGGAGGTGTCTCTGGAAGCAAAGCTCTCAAAGCTCAAGCCGCTCTCCCATTATATGACTGTACGGCAAGGATTTGTAAGCGGCCTAGACAAGGTGTTCATCAGAGATAAGTCTGAATTACAGAAAAATGAACGTGCAATATGGGCGGATTTTCTACCCGACCGGCTCATGAAGCGTTATGCGGTGCCGAAGGCGGTTGAATCTGCAGTATTTATGCCATTTGAAGGCGATGATCTCCTCTCTGAGGATGTTCTTAAGAAAAAATATCCCGACACTTGGGCTTACCTAGTGCACCATCGGCCCCTTCTGATTGATCGGGCGGCCGTTAGGAAGGGAACGATTCCTTGGTGGAAGCCCGAGCGTCCGCGCACGCCCTCTACGATGCTTGCGCCAAAAATCGTCTGCCCCCATCTGATGCTGATGCCACGCTTTGGTGTCGACGAAGACGGTGCATTTGCGGTCAGCCATAGTCCAATTGTGATGTGCCGGGACGATGCGATGGAGCTGTCGCATCTGAAGTTTTTCGCCGCAGTACTCAACTCATCTGTTGTTCAATGGTATATGTCATCTTACTCGCCAAAATACAGTCGCGGATACAACCGTGTCGAAGTCGCATTGCTGCGCGACCTTCCAGTTCCGGACCCAGCGAAGGTTCATCCTGGTGAGCTGAACGCGCTACTTGAAATGGTCGACGCAGCTTCAAAGGGCTCCAATGCCAAACTGGATCGGGAGATTAATCTCCTGATTGAACGAATTTACCAGATTGACCCTTCTGAAGCGGAGCTCCTTTGGGGCGGGCTCGCTCAATGACGATAGCCGCTGACGAAGGAAAAATTGCTGCTCGCCAACAGCGCCTGGCGAAAATGCTTAAACCACTGTGTCGAGTAGTCCATCCTGAGATGTCCATACTCCCGCAGGGAAACTCTCTTCTGATTATCCTTGGCCAGTGGAAGGGCAAAGCACGTGAAACGCGGTATGCGTCCCGCGCGCCTGGCTATTTCTTGAACTATTTTGAATCATGGGAGTCAGACGAGAAGTCAGCGGGCTTCCATCTCGACAAGGCGTATTTCCACTTAGACAAAGTGTCGGAGGACGGAACTAGCAGTGAGGAAGTGATCGCGCTTCATTGTGATCCTCGCACACCGAAGGACGACAAGGACTTCATCTACAAGAGTGGGCCACATATGCATTTTTCTTCGCTGCCAGGTTCGTTGGGCAAAGGGCATGTTGCCATGTGTCTCGATAGCCGAGACCGAGTCTGTAGAGATGTCGGTGCGTTCGACAATGCGATGGCGCGTATCGTGCAACTCATAAACGTTGAGTTGATAGCGCGCCGGTAGGGGTCTCGCCCCCTACCGCTTCCCCTTCCGAAACGCCTCCGCCGCCTCCACCCGCGCCTGCTTCCGCAGCGCCTTCGGCACGCTCGCGTCCACCGCCTCGCCCGCCCCCGTCAGCGCCTCGTTCGCAAACTCCAGGTCGAGCAGTTTCAGCCGCTTGATCTCGTCCCGCAGCCGGGCCGCCGTCTCGAATTCCAGGTTGCTGGCCGCGTCGCGCATGCGGGTTTCCAGGTCGCGCAGGGTGGCCTGGAAGTTGTTGCCGAGGAAGGGTTTGGCGTCTTCCGCCACGCCGGCGTCGATCCTCACGTGGTCGCGTTCGTAGGGGCTGGCCAGGATGTCCTTGATGCTGGACTTGATGCTCTCCGGCGTGATGCCGTTGGCCTGGTTCCAGGCGTGCTGCTTCTCGCGGCGACGCTGGGTCTCGCCCATCGCCCGCTCCATCGAGCCGGTGATGGTGTCGGCGTAGAGGATGACCTTGCCGTCGACGTTGCGCGCGGCGCGGCCGATGGTCTGGATCAGGCTGGTCTCCGAGCGCAGGAAACCCTCCTTGTCGGCGTCGAGGATGGCGACCAGGCCGCACTCGGGGATGTCGAGGCCCTCGCGCAGCAGGTTGATGCCGATCAGGATGTCGAAGGCGCCCAGACGCAGGTCGCG
>JAUMCZ010000248.1:0-2703 GCA_032122215.1 Caulobacter sp. | reverse complement strand
AAATGGGCGCGGTCCGCAACGTCTTCGGCGCCGACAAGGCCCCGCTGATCAGCTCGACCAAGTCCCTGACCGGCCACAGCCTGGGCGCCGCCGGCGCGCAGGAGGCGATCTACTCGATCCTGATGCTCAACAACGGCTTCGCGGCCGAGAGCGCCAACATCGAAAACCTCGACCCCGAGTTCGCCGACCTGCCGATCCTCACGGAGCGGTCGGACAAGCCGCTCGAAACGGTGATGAGCAACAGCTTCGGGTTTGGCGGCACGAATGGCTGCCTGATCATGGCGCGGGTCTAGGCGGCGGTAACGCTTCGCTCTCCCCCACTTGTGGGGGAGTGGATGTGGCGAGCGCTGCAAGCGAGCCACACCGAGGGGGGCCGCCGCCCTGTCAGATCTGGAACCGCAAACGGCGGTCCCGCCTCCTGGTCCGTCGCTGACGCTCCGAACCGTCCTCCGCCCACGTCGTGGGCGGAGAGCGAAGGCTCCGCCGCCTATCCATCTGCACCAACTCTACACTCCCGCTCACCGGTGCGTTCGCGCTACCCTGCGCCCATGAGCCTGGCCCTTCCCCGCCGCACCCTGCTCCTCGGCCTCGGCGCGGCCGGCCTCGCGCCGCGCGCCTTCGCCCAGGCCGACCGCTTCGTCGTCCCGCCCCTGGCGCCGCTGCGCATGGAGATGGGCCGGCTCACCAAGGTCACCGTCTGCCTGCGCCCGTTCCGCGCCGCTGGCCCGCGCCTGGATGTCGAACAACTCGGCCGCAAGCGCGTCGTGCACAACTACGGCCACGGCGGCAGCGGCTGGTCCCTGTCCTGGGGCAGCGCCCAGATCGCCGCCGCCAGGGCCCTCGAAGGCGGCGCGAAACGCGTCGCCGTCATCGGCTGCGGGGCCATCGGCCTGACCACGGCGCTCACCCTGCTGCGGGCCGGGGCCCGGGTGACCATCTACGCCGCGGACCGCACCCCCTACACTCGCTCGGCCCGCGCCACCGGCACCTGGTCGCCGGACAGCCGGATCGCCGACGCCGACCGGATCGACGCGGCCTTCCCCGCCCTCTGGGACCAGATGGCCCGAACCTCCTACGCCGCATGGCAGACCCTGCTCGGCCGGCCCGGCGAGCCGGTGTCCTGGAGTGATCGCTACGGCCTCGCCGATCCGATCGCCGAGACGGCGCCGATCGTCTTCCCGGAGCGTCCGGTGAGCGGGCCCGAGATCCGCTTTTTCGAGCAGCGGTTGCCGGGCCTGTCGCCGCGAGGCCACGAGCTGCAGCCCGGCCGGCACCCCTTCCCGGTCAAGCGCGCCCGTCTCAACACCTCGATGCAGTTCAACGTCGCCGAGCTGGCCCACCTGCTGACCACCGACTTCCTGCTGGAGGGCGGCCGCATCGAGACCCGGACGTTCAACAGCCCGGCCGATCTGCAACGGCTGCGGCAACCGGTCATCGTCAACTGCACCGGCTACGGCGCCCGGGCCCTGTGGCAGGACGAGTCGGTGGTCCCGGTCAGGGGCCAGATCAACTGGCTCGCCCCCCAGCCGGAGGTCCACTACGGCCTCTACTATCGCGATGTGAATGTCCTGCCCCGGCCCGACGGCATCGTCGTCCAGTACAGCGGGGAGAGCGACATGTGGGGCTACGGCTCCGATGACGAGGCCCCCGACATGGCCGAGGCCGAGGCCGCGATCCGCACCGTCGCGCCGTTGTTCGAAATTCCCAAGGTCTAGCCTCGCGCCGCCAACCCCACTAAACCCGCCTCAAAGCTTCGAGGAGACGCCGCATGGCCGAAGAGTACAGCTTCCCCAAGGGTGACCTGATGGCCGGCAAGACCGGGCTGGTCATGGGGGTCGCCAACCACAATTCCATCGCCTACGGCATCGCGTGCCAGCTGGCCGCGCAAGGGGCCAAACTGGCCTTCGCCTATCTGCCGGACATGGAAAAGCGCGTGCGGCCGCTGGGCGAAGCTATCGGCGTCACCGATTTCATCCCCTGCGAAGTGACCGACGACGCCTCGATGGACGCGGCCTTCGCGGATCTGGAAGCGCGGTTCGGCGGGCTGGACTTCCTGGTCCACTCCATCGCCTTCGCCAACAAGGACGAGCTGAAGGGCAGCTTCGTCGAGAACACCACGCGGGAGGGCTTCCTCACCGCCATGAACATCAGCGCCTTCAGCTTCGTCGACGCCGCCAACCGCGCCGCCAAGATGATGAAGCCGGGCGGGTCGATGATCACCATGACCTACCTGGGCAGCGAGCGGGTCATCCCCAACTACAACACCATGGGCGTCGCCAAGGCCGCCCTCGAAGCCGCTACCCGCTATATCGCCCGCGACCTCGGCCCCAAGGGCATCCGCGTCAACGCCATCAGCGCCGGCGCCATGCGCACCCTGTCGCTGGCCGGCATCAGCGGCGGCCGCGGCCTGCTCAGCCAGGGCCGGATGTTCAGCGCCCTGAAGGAAGACACCTCGATGGAAGGCGTCGCCGGCTGCGCCCTGTGGCTGCTGTCGGATCTCGGTCGCTCGACCACCGGCGAGGTCATCCACGTCGACGCCGGCTTCCACATGATCGGCCTGCCGGACGAGTTTGCGAATTTGGCGGGATAGTGCGTCCTTCGACACGCCCGCCTCGCGGGCTGCTCAGGATGACCAAGAGCGTGGGACTTAACAAAAGTCAGTCATGCTGAGCAGCGGCCCGAGGCCGCGTGTCGAAGCACGCA
>JAUMCZ010000247.1:0-7710 GCA_032122215.1 Caulobacter sp. | reverse complement strand
GTGGGGGAGCGGTGGGGTGATGGGGGCTGGAGCTTGCGGCAAAGGGGGGCCGATGTGGGGGGAAGGGCGCCGCAGGTTTGCGGCGCCTTGCGCGGGTTGAGGGTGGGCGTCCCGCTTGTTGGCGGCAGTCGGTTTTGAATTCCGGGTATGTGATCTTCTACACCGTAACCCCGCCCTCATTCATTCAGCCGTTTGCCGTCCCGGGCGGCGCGGACGAGGCGGATGAACTCGGCGCGTTGGCCGTCGGGGTCACGGCCGCGGGCGTTCTGGGCCAGGATCTCGATGCGGTCCCAGCCGAAGGCGGGGGAGAGCCAGGGGGCGCCGCGCAGGGTCTGGCCGTAGGCGGCGACGGAGACGGCCCAGCGGGTGGCTTCGGGGGCGGCGTCGACGGTCGAATAGGCGGAGGCGGCGCCGATGGGCTGCTCGATGAGCCTGGAGGTCCCGGCTCCGGGGAGCTTGTAGCGGATCTTCAGGAAGGCCAGTTCGTCGGAGGGAGAGGCTTTGGGAGCGGTCGGCTTTCCGTAGCGCAGGGGATCGACGCTGGCCGGGCCGCCGACCGGGGTGACCTCATAGAGGGCGGTGACGCTGACGCCGGAGCCGACTTCGCCGGCATCGACCTGGTCATTGTTGAAATCCTCCGTGGCCAGCATGCGGGTCTCGTAGCCGATCAGACGGTATTCGCTGACGGTGGCCGGGTTGAACTCGACCTGGATCTTCACGTCGTCGGCGATGGGGAAGACGCTGCCGGAGAAGTCGTCGCGGAACAGCTTGCGGCCTTCCTCCAGGGTGTCGATGTAGCCGGCGGTCCCGTTACCGTTCTGGGCCAGGGTCTGCATCATGGTGTCGTTGTAGTTGCCGCGCCCGAAGCCGTAGACCGACAGGTAGATGCCGGTCTTGCGCTTGTCGGCGACGAAGTCCTTGAGCTTTGACGGGTCGGCGACGCCGACGTTGAAGTCGCCGTCGGTCAGCAGGATGACCCGGTTGACCGCGTCCTTGCGGAAGTTCTGCCGGGCGAGGGCGTAGGCCAGGGCCAGACCCTCGCCGCCGGCGGTCGAGCCTCCGGCCTGCAGCGCGCCGAGGGCACAGCGCATCTTCAGCTTCTCGGCCCCGCTGGTGGGGCTGAGCACCGCGCCGGCCGAGCCGGCGTAGGCGACCATGGAGACGCGATCCTGGGGCGACAGCTGGTCGATGAGGATGTTCATCGCCTTGGCGGCCAGGGGCAGCTTGTCCTCGGCCGTCATCGAGCCGGAGGTGTCGATCAGAAAGACCAGGTTCAGCGGCGGCTGACTGGCGCGGGGAATGTCATAGCCCTGCAGGCCGATGTGGACGATCTGCTTGCCGGCCGCCCAGGGGGACGGCGTGACGGCGGTGTAGGCGCGGAACGGTTCAGAAGCGGTGGCCGGGGCGGCGTAGCCGTAGTCGAAATAGTTGACCAGCTCCTCGACCCGCACCGCGTCCTTCGGGGGCAGGCGGCCATCGGTCAGGAAGCGGCGGACGTTGGCGTAGGAGGCGGTGTCGACGTCGATGGAGAAGGTCGAGACCGGCTCGGCGGCGACCTGGCGAATCGGGTTGGACGCGCCGCCGGGGTACTTCTCGGTCTCGGCGGAGCCGGCGATGCGGCCGCGCGTGTCGTAGGGGCTGGAGGAACCGATCACGCCCTGGGCCGGAGCCGGCAGCGACACGGTCGGCGGCGCGACCTTCATCTCGACGCGCGGCGGCGGAGGGGGCGGCGGCGGGGCCGAAACGGATGGCGGAGGGGGCGGGGTGAGCGCGTAGACGTTCAGGGCGCGCTTGCCGCCCGCCGGGGAGCGACGGGCGCCGCCCCGGCCCTCAAGGGCGGCGGGGTCGAACCCCAGCCTGGCGCAGGCGTCCGGCGTCGGCTGGCCGTCGCGGGCCGCCGGCTTGGCCAGCGCCGGCAGGGCCGGCGTGCTGGCGGCGACAAGGATGCAGAGCGCGCCGGCGGTCAGGCCCCGGTAGCGGTTGAAGACGGCCATGGTGATTCCCCGGTTCTGGTGTTCCCGGACCCCACCTCGCGCCGCAATCAAGGCAAATTATAGACGTAATATGAGCGCTTCGAAGGCGTACCCCCGTTACGTGACCTTCGAATTCCCCTGCCGCGAGAAAGCTGTTCATGCCCGCTTCAGGAACGGGGCAGGAGAGTTCCATACCTTCGTTGGGCGAACTTGACAGAGCGTGATCCGGGACCAATGGTGGCCCGTTAAATATGGTTAACGGCGGGATTGAGGGGGCTTGCGATGTACGAAGCCGAGAACGCCGTGACCGGGGTGGGCAATGTGAGTGAATCCGTTACGCCGTCACGGGTTGCCGTGGTCGGAAATCGCGTACGCAAGGTGGCGATCGGGGTCCTGGTGGCCGCTGTCGTGGGGCCTTTGCTGGGCTGTGACACCGCGCCGGGCGGCCTGTGGGGCAAGAAGGGCGGCGACGCCTGTCCCCGGCCCCAGCTGGCCACCGTCGCCTCGCCGCAGTTCAACGCCCAGCAGCAGGAGATTCGCATCCTGCGCCGCGGCGCCTTCCGGGGTGACTTCTTCGCCCAGCTGGAGCTGGGCCGCCGCTACGAGGGCCAGCGGGCCATCGACCGCAATCTCGATGATCCGGTCGAGTCGGCCGTCTGGTACGCCACGGCCCTGACCAACCCCGACGGTTACGCCCAGGTGGCGTCCTCGGGTCGGCGCGGCGGCAACGGCGATCCGACCGCCACCTCGCGGTTCGACCATTGCCGGGGTGTCGAGCGGTCGAACGCCTACAAGACCCTGGACCGGCTGCTGTCGCGGATGGACTCCACCGAGCAGGACGCCGTGCGCAGCCGGGTGGTCTATGTGTTGTCCAGCCAGGGGGCCGAGGGCTTCCGCACCCTTGCCCGTATCCATGACGACGGATTCGGCATCTTCGGCGAGCCGGGCGACAACCGCCAGGCGATGGACGCCAAGGGCCGCCCCTACAAGCCGGGCGCGCCTTCGGCCATCGCCCTGTTCCCGCGCAACGACGTCGACGCCTATCTCTACAACTATCTCGCCGTTCAGACCGGCGACGTGGGCGCCTATGTCATGCTCAAGGACTTCGAGCGCTCGACCCCGCAACGCGGTGGGTTCGGCAGCTTCGTCGAGGCCAAGGCCAAGCGCTGGGTGCCGCCGTTCGAGTTCTATCCGCCGGATTCGCCGTCGTCGGGCGTGCCGCACGTCGACGAGAGCAACTGGCGCGACGAGGCCACCGACGTGGCGCTCGACCGGCTGCGTGAGCTGCCCTTCGTGCATATCGCCGAGGCGCTGAACTATCTGAACGTCATCCAGGGCAAGCCCACCAAGGAAGACGAGGTCTATCCGGGCGATATCCAGACCCTGCAGGCCATGCTGGGTCGTGAACCGACCGGGCGGTTGAGCGGCATCGAGAAGGTGCGCGCCATCCAGTACGCGGCCGTCAACGGCTCGCCCAAGGCGCAGCTGGTGCTGGCGGTGATGTATTCCGAAGGGGTGGGGGTGCGGCGCGACTACGCCCGCGCCTTCCACTGGTATTCCGAGGCTGAAAAGCAGGGATCGGCAGAGGCCAAGTACGCCATGTCGACCTTCTTCTCGCTCGGCATGGACGGGGTGGCCGATCAGGACAAGGCGCAGGCCGTTGTCTACCAGATCGACGGCGCCCTGGCCGGGTTCAAGCCGTCCGTCGGACGACTGCAGCAGGTGCTGGCCCAGGTTTCGCGTGAAAACCGGCAACAGAACCGCCGGGGGGATTACCGCTGATGGACAAGACGCCTTCCTTCCGCCGGCTGTTGCTGGCTGTCGCCACCGCGATGGGCCTGGGCATGACCGCCGCCCCGGCGCCGGCCCTGGCCCTGCCCGACGCCCAGATCGATCAGCAGATCCGTCCCAACTTCGGCGGCCTGATCACCCCGCCGCTCAAGCCGCGCTACCGGCCCGACAAGTGGAAGCCCAGCCGCTACAAATGGGGCCGCAAGCCGACCCGCCCGGGTTGGCGCTCGCGCTATGATGACGGCTATTACGACGACTATCCGCGCGACCAGATGGTTGCGGTGGTCGATTGCGGCACCGGCGTCTACATCGCCGGCGCGAGCAGCGGCGATACCAGCGGCGGCTATGGCGGCGCCGCGCCGCCGCCGGCCGGCAATGGCGGCTACGGCAATTCGGGTGGCTCCTCGTCCCAGGGCGGCTATGGGCCGGACAGCTACAACGGCACGCCCGGCTATTCCTCGCCGACGCCGGTGTCCGACGCCCTGCGCACCCTGGCCGACAACGGTGTGCTCTACATCCGCGGGGCCGCCGCCTGCACCGAGACCATCGTCGTCGAGCACCCGGTGATCATCGCCGGCGAGGGCCCGTCGATCTTCGCGACCGGGGCCGAGACCTCGAGCGCCACCATCACTCCCTCGGCCGGCAACGCCTGCATCCGCATCGCCTCTGGCGTGAAGGGTGTCGAGCTGCGCGACCTGACGCTGAAGACGCAGCAGGGCGGTCGCATGCCCTGTATCGAGGCCTGGGACGCGGAAGTGGCCCTGGTGCGGGTCAACGTCGAATACTGGGGCGACGCCTCGGCGGTCTACGCCTCGGGTGGACGCGTCATCATGCGCGACAGCGTCATCGATGCGAAGAGCTGGGATCCGGCCGTGCTGATCGAGGGCGGGGTCATCGACATCGCCCGCACCAAGATCAGCGGCGAGGCCGGCGGCGTCGACCTGACCCCCGGCAATGGCGACAGCCGCCTCGACCAGGTCGGTATCGTCGCCCGTGGCGGCGAGACGCCCGGCGATGTCGGCCTGCTGGTCCGCGGCCTGCGGTCCGGCACCGGCACCATGACCATCCGCAACGTCGTGGTCTGTGGCTGGAACACCGGCCTGCATCTTGAGCGCGGCGCCAACGTCAACATCGCCCGCAGCCGGCTGTGTGACGCCCAGCGCGGCATCATCTCGGCCGGGGCCAGCCTGACGGTCACCGAGAGCGCCATCGGCGCGCGCGAGATCGGCGTCTACGCCGGCTCGGGCCGCACCAAGGTTTCGCGCAGCCGCTTCTACGGCGGGGCGCGGCCGGGTTACGCCGAGCCGGGCGCCGTGCTCGAGCTGGAAGACAACTGGGTCTATTCGGACAGCGACTGCTGGCGGGCGCGGTATGACCGCGGCCTGTACTGCATCACCTCGCGGGCCCTGCCGGGATCGCTGCGTGAGCGGGGCTGGTCCGGCGGCGGATACCGCCGTGGCTGGGAAAGCGACGGCTATGACTACGGCTTCCAGCGCGACGGCACACCGATGCCGCTGCCGCCGGAACAGCCGCCGAGGGTGAAGAAGGGCTGGGGCAAACCGAAGGCTTCGCCGGCTTATTGATCTGCTTACCTCTCCCAGAGGGAGAGGTCGGTCCCGCCGGCGGCGGGACCGGGTGAGGGGTTACGGTCTATCCGATAAGCCCCTGACCTATCAGCCGCGTGGGCGGGCGATGGCCAAGGCTTTGCGAAGGCGGATTCCGACGCCGGACGGGTCGCTCAAAACATCGAGGTTGGTGAAACGGATCAGCCGGTAGCCCAGGCTTTCCAAGACTTCGGTCCGGCGCTGGTCGTAGTCGGCCTGGTGGTTGTGTGACGGACCGTCGACTTCGACGATGAGTTTGGCTTCGAGACAGAGGAAGTCCGCGAAGTAGCGGTCGATGGGGACCTGCCGGCGGAACTTGAAGCCGTCTAACTTTCGGCCCCGGACCATGGCCCACAGACGGTCTTCGGCGAGAACGCCGCCTTGGCGGAAGGCTCTGGCTGTGGCGATGCGGTCCATTTGGGCAGGTTGGCATGAATGGAACATAAAGTGAACGGTGTTCTCGCGGCTTTGCTGTCGTGAACTTGCCGGAGAGACCGTAACCCCTCACCCGGACCCGCTTTGCGGGTCCGACCTCTCCCTATGGGAGAGGTGTTGGGGCCACGCGCGCCTTTGAGGCCTGTTCGTAGGCGTAGCCGAGGTTCAGCAATGTCCCCTCGCTCCACTTCGGGCCGACGAAGCTGAGGCCGACGGGCATGCCGCGGACCAGGCCCATCGGCACGGTCAGGTGGGGATAGCCCGCAACCGCCGCAGCGTTGCCGGCGCCGCCGCCGACGTAGCGGTCGCCGAGGATGGGGTCGATGAGCCAGCTGGGGCCGAGGGTCGGGCCGACGAGGGCGACGAGGGTGTTGTCCTTGAGCAACTTGTCGAGGCCGCCGCGCGCCACGCGGTCGGCGGTGGCCTTCGCCTTGAGGTAGTCGGGGTCGGTGAGGCCGCCGGTCTTCTCGGCCTGCTCGAACAGGTCCTGGCCGAACAGGGCCATCTCCCGGTCGGCGTTGGCCTTGTTGAAGGCGATGACGTCGGCCAGGGTGCGGACCGGAACCTTGTCCGGATCGGTGGTCGACAGGTAGTCGGCGAGGCCAACCTTCAGTTCGGTCAGCAGGATGACCAGTTCCGAATTGCCGGCCTCGGCCCGGTTCGGAAACGCCTTGATGTCGACGAGGACCGCGCCCTGGTCGCGCAGCACCTGCAGCGCCGCCTCGAAGGCCGCGTCGGTCCCGGTATGGAAGCCGGCGGCGTAGCGCATGACGCCAATCCGCTGGCCCTTGAGCGCGCCCGTGTTGAGGCCTAGCGCGTAGTTCCGGCGGTGGCTGTCCGCCTCCTTCGTCGCCGGGTCGGCCGGGTCGGAGCCGGCCATGGCGCCGAGCAGGGCGGCGGCGTCCTGGACGCTGGTCGTCATCGGGCCGGCGGTGTCCTGGCTGGCGCTGATCGGGATGACGCCGGTGCGGGAGACGAGGCCGACGGTGGGCTTCAGGCCGACGAGGCCGCTGACCGCCGCCGGGCAGGTGATCGAGCCGTCGGTCTCGGTGCCGATGGCGGCCCAGGCCAGGCCCGCCGCCACCGCCGCGCCGGACCCGGAGGAGGAGCCGCAGGGGCTGCGGGCCGGGTCATAGGGATTGCGGGTCTGGCCGCCGACGGCGCTCCAGCCGCTGACCGAGTCCGAGGAGCGGATGTTGGCCCATTCCGACAGGTTGGACTTGCCGAGGATGACGACGCCCGCCTCGCGCAGGCGGGCGACCAGCGGCGCATCCCGCCGGGGGACATTGTCATTGAGCGCCAGCGAGCCGCCGGTGTTGGGCAGGCCGGCGACGTCGATGTTGTCCTTGATCAGGATGGCCTTGCCGTTCAGCGGCGGCGGCAGGCCGCGCGAGCCGGACCGGCGGTCGGCCTCTCTGGCCTGGTCGAGGGCGGTGGGATCGGCGCGCAGGATCGCGCCGATCCTGCCATCCACGGCCTCGGCGCGGGCGATGTAGCCGCTGACGGCCTCGACATGGCGGCCGGCGGGCTGGGCGGCGGCGGCCGAGAGCGGCAGGACGGCGGCAAGGGCGAGAATGATGGCGGTGCGCATAGAACTTTCCCGGTGAGGCGGTCAGTAAAGCCCGTCCCCGGCACGCCCGGCAATGGTCCAGGAAAAAAGGGCCGGGAGTCGCCTCCCGGCCCGATCCGTCGGCGGAGGAACCGATCAGAAGGCTTTCTTGACACTGAGGAAGACCTGGCGCGGCGGCGCCGTCAGCACGGTCTGGGCCGTGCCGGTCGGGTCGCGGGCCACGAAGCCGCCCGAGCCGATGGTCGAGATGTAGTCCTCGTCGAACAGGTTGGTGATGTTGCCCTGCACCTCGAGCCCATCCATCCAGCCGCCTTCAAAACGGTAGCCGAGGGTCAGG
>JAUMCZ010000246.1:0-2637 GCA_032122215.1 Caulobacter sp. | reverse complement strand
CGGTGAAGGGTCCGGCCCGCATGCGCATTCCGGCCATGGCGATCAGCACGCCGTCCTCCCGCACGCCGACGAAGTCGCCCAGCTCATGGGTCCGGGCAAAGAAGGGGCCAGGCCTGGTCAGGGTCGCCAGCGCCAGCATCTCGGGCGCATCGGCGCTGGTCAGGGCGATGATTTCGAACGGCGACTTCAAGGGCGCGATCTGGCGCTCGGCGATCATCTGGACGGCCGGGGCCTGGCCCGCCAGGACCGTTCCGGGGACGGGCGGCAGATCGGCTGGTTCGAAGAGATAGGTCTCGCCGTACTCGGCAACCAGCTGGCCCAGGCCTGCAAGGCTGTCAGCCGAGACGTCAGGAATGGCGGCGAACAGGCCGATCTCCGGCTCGAAGCGAACGGCCGGGCCGCGCGTGATCGCGTGCTGCCGCTGGTTGATCTTCAGCGCGTTCCAGATCGGGCGGTTCAGAGGGTGAGGGCCGGTAACCATCGGGCGGCTCTTATCGGACCGTCAGGGAGTCGACGCAATCGCCTCAGGCCTTCAGGCAAGAGCCCAGCGCATGGAACTCGCCGATGGCGCCGTAGACACCCAGGCCGATGCCCTGTGCGGCCAGCTCGAGGTCGAGGACGTTGTGGGTCAGGAACAGCATCACCGAGCCATCGGTCGGGTCGGCCTGCCACCAGCCGCCGAAAGCGCCCGGCCAGCTGACCGTCCCGACGCCGCCCTTGCCGCGGGTGAAGGCGGCGGTGGCTGGATCAAGCACGGTGGCGAGACCGAGGCCGAAGCCGTGGCCGGGCAGGAAGGTGGGAACGCCCATCAAGGTCGCGGCCTGGCGCTGGGGCTCGGTGAGACGGTTGCGGACCATGAGGTCGTAGCTGGCGGGCGTCAGCAGCGGGCCGCCGCCCTCGACGAACAGGCGGGCGAAGGTCAGGTAGTCGTCCAGCGTCGACCACAGGCCCTGGCCGCCGGACTCATAGGCCATGTCATCGGGGCGTTCAGGCAGGCTGGAGCCGGCCGAGGCGGTCTGGCGCGGCTCGATGACGCCGTCGGCGCTCCAGCCGTAGAGCCTGGCGCGGCGGTGGCGCTGGTCGGCGGGGACGAGAAAGCCGGTGTCTGCCATGCCCAGCGGGCGGAACACCCGCCGCGCGAGGGTCTCGCCGAGGCTGGCGCCCTCCAGGCGGGCCAGCAGGAAGCCAAGTAGGTCGGTGGAGCAGCCGTAGTTGAAGGCCGTTCCCGGCTCGGCGATCAGGGGCAGGGCGGCGAGGGCGGCGATCCAGTCGTCGGGCGCGACATGGCTGTCGATATCGCCGCCCAGCGCCGCGCCATAGGCGTCGGACAAGGGGCCGGGGTGCAGGCCGCCGTAGGTCAGGCCGGAGCGGTGGGTCAGCAGGTCGCCGAAGGTGATCGGCCGCTCGGCGGGGAGGGTGTCGTCCAGCGAGGCGGCGGGATCGCGCAGCACCCGCATGTCCGTGAACTCGGGCGCCACCGCGCTGATCGGGTCATCGAGATAGAAGAGGCCGTCCTGCAACATCGTCATGGCCGCGACCGAGGTCACGGGCTTGGTCATGGAAGCGATGCGGAACAGGCTGTCGCGGACGAGGGGAAGGCCGGCTTCCCGGTCCGCCCAGCCGACGGCGCAGGACTGGAGCTCCCGGCCCTGGCGCCAGATGAGGGTCGCGGCCCCGGCCATGGCGCCGGCGTCGACGTATTGCTGAAGGGCGGCAGCGATCGGTTCGGACACGGGAACCCTCGAACGGTAGAGTTGCTATAAAATAGGCAAATTATAAAATAGCAAGATGATAGCGTGCCGCCGATGACCGAGGAGGCTTCCCACCGGCGACGGCCCAAGGGCGACAAGCGCGAGCGGACGCGGGAGCGGCTGCTGGACGCCGCCCTGTCGCTGACCCGCGAGAAGGGCTTTGATCGCACAACGCTGGCGGACATCGCCGAGCGGGCCGGGATGACCACCGGCGCTATCTACGGCAACTTCAAGAACCGCGACGCGCTGTTCATGGCCCTGGCCGAGCGCCAGTGGGCGCCGGTGAGGCCGGTCTTTCCGCCGGGGTCGACCTTTGCCGAGAAGATGCGGGCCGTGTCGGAGGCGGTACTGGCCTCCATCCCCGACCGAAGGGACGCGGCCGTCGGGGCCCTGACCTTTCGGGCCTATGCGCTGAAGCACGAGGATGTCCGGCGGCAGGTGACTGAAAGCATGGGCAGGGGGTTTGTCGCGGGCGCCGAGTGGTTCGAGGCGGCGTGCGCCGAGGGCGAACTGCCGATGCCTGCCGATGTGCTGGTGCGGGTGATCAATGCGCTGATCGAGGGCTTGCTGTTTCAGCGCTTCCTGACGCCGGAGCTGATGCCCGACGAGGTGTTCCATGCGGCTTTCGCGGCGCTGGCCGGCAGGCCTCAAGTCTGAACAGCTACAATCGAGGGTGACCCCGGCTCCATCCCTGTTCCCGTTGGGGGTGAATCCAGCACAACAAAGAAAACTACAGGTCGTATGGTTAACGCCGCCTTCGGGGAGGGGGCTTTCATGGCCGACAACTACGCAATCGAGACGGCGACGCGCCTGCGCGACATCGGGTTCGCCGAGTTTACCTCGGACCTGATCACCAAGACCTTCGAAGCCCTGATCAAGGCCAATC
>JAUMCZ010000245.1:1378-1730 GCA_032122215.1 Caulobacter sp. | reverse complement strand
TCATGGAGTGCACGGCGAGGTGGATCTCGCGGGCGAACAGCGCCTCCTCGATCTCCTTGGTGAACAGCCCCTTGCCGCCGATCTCGGACAGCGGCCGGTCGCGGATCCGGTCACCCGTGGTGGTGATCACCACGATCTCGATGTCCTCATCAGCCAGGCCATGCGCGGCCTTCAGGCGGCTCTTGGTTTCATTCGCCTGGTAAAGGGCGAGGGGGGAGCCACGGGTACCAATCTTCAGCTTCGGCATGTCAAATCCGGCAAGTGCTACAGTTCGTGACAGTCTTAGCTGTAAACTTCGCGGGCGTCACCTGCCGCAAGGGACCCTCATCCGGCCTGTCGGCCACCTTCTTGG
>JAUMCZ010000245.1:0-1368 GCA_032122215.1 Caulobacter sp. | reverse complement strand
TACCTTCTCCCATTGCTTCGCAACGGGAGAAGGGAACGGGGCAGGCAGCTCGCTCGACTCCATGAATTCCCTTCTCCCGTCGCAACGCGATGGGAGAAGGTCCCCGAAGGGGGGATGAGGGCCTCTGTCCGCGAGTCATGCCGGTTGAAAGAGCCCTCATCCGGCCTGTCGGCCACCTTCTTGGATGATTGAATTCGGTTATGATCGGTGAGCCGGGAGGGGCGGCCGCCCCTCCCGGCTGCTGATGGGCGGATCGTCACCTTCCGAGCGTTTATGGCGCTGTATGGGAGCTGGATCGCCATCGGCATCTTCTTCCGGCCCGGATGGTTGCTGGAACAACATGGTTCGAATCCAAGACGGGGATCAAGAAGATGACCGACGACAAGACTATCATATGTTGCGCTGGAATCGATGTGGCGAAGGACAAGCTCGACGTGGCGCTCTGGCCTTGCGGCACGCATGCGGTCTTCGCCTACAGCGGCGCTGGCCTGGCCGAACTCGACCGCTTCCTCGCCACCCACAAGGTCGAGCGCATCGGGTTCGAGGCGTCTGGCGGCTATGAACGGCGCCTCATCGAACATCTGCGGGATCGGGGCATTGCCGCCGTCCGGCTGCAGCCTGCCCAGGTGAAGGCCTTCGCCAGGTCCAGGCTGCGGCGCGCCAAGAATGACAGGCTCGATGCCCAGCTCATCGCTGTCTTCACGGCACACCTCGACAAGCTGCCGCCCCTGCCCGCAAAGGTCACGCTCGAACTGGCCGAACACCTGACCTTCATCGAGCAGATCGAGGACCAGCTGGTGGCCGCCAAGACCCGCCTCGAGACCACCGCAAGCCCGCGGTTCCGCAAGCTCCACAGCGCCGAAATCCGGCGCCTGGAGCTGCGCCGCGAGGTTGAACTCATGCGCCTGGCCAAGGCCGTCCAGGCCTCTGAGGAACTCGCCCGCCGGCTGGCGCGGGTGTGCTCGATCAAGGGCATCGGGCTGCGCACCGGGCTGGCCTTCGTCATCAGGCTTCCGGAGCTCGGAAGCCTGACCCGCGAAGAGGCCGCCGCACTCACCGGCCTCGCCCCCTACGACAACGACAGCGGACGGTGCTCCGGCAAGCGCTCGATCAAGGGCGGCCGCCCCAGGCTGCGCACCAGCGTGTTCATGGCAGGCTTCAGCGCCACCCGCTGGAACCCGGACATCAAGGGCTTCTACGACCGTCTCAGGGCCAAGGGAAAACACCACCTCACAGCCCTCGTCGCCGCCATGCGAAAGCTCGTCATTCTCGCCAACGCCGTCGTCGCCAGAGACACCGATTGGCAGCCCGTCAGACCCTGAAATGAAACATGGTTGCTCCCATTGCTTCGCAACGGGAGAAGGGAAC
>JAUMCZ010000244.1:0-7316 GCA_032122215.1 Caulobacter sp. | reverse complement strand
TGCGCCGCCGACGTCTCGGGGTCGTCGGCATACTGCAAGGCCACCCGCTCGAAGGTGCGGTAGACCGCGTAGTAGGGCGGGTTTCGGGCGTAGAAGGCCTCGATCTTGACGCCCAGGGCGTCGTCCTTCTTTTCCTCGAGTTCGGCGACAAGCATCGTTGCGGTCCTCCGCCTGGAAGGGAACGGGAAATTATACAACCTGAATAAGAATACCGGTGCAATGCGAATGACGGTGTGACTGCTGTCACGCCCCGGGTTGACCGCTCGGGAGGGCTGCGCCAAACCGCCCTCCCATGAACGTCCTCCTCATCGGATCCGGCGGGCGTGAACACGCCCTGGCCTGGAAGCTCGCCCAGTCGCCCATGCTGACCCGGCTGGTCGCGGCGCCCGGCAATCCCGGCATCGCCGAGCTCTGCGAATGCCGCGACCTCAAGGCGACCGACGTTCCGGCCCTCGTGGCCCTGGCCAGGGAGATCGACGCCGACCTCGTCGTCGTCGGCCCCGAGGTCGCCCTTGAGGCCGGCATCGCCGACGCCCTGGCCGCCGCGAACATCCCCTGCTTCGGCGCCAGCCAGTCGGCCGCCCGGCTGGAAACCTCCAAGGCTTTCACCAAGGACTTCTGCGCCCGCCATAACCTGCCGACCGCCGCCTACGGTGTCTTCGAAACCCCGCAGGCCGCCGCGCCCTTCCTCGACACCCTGACCGCCCCCTTCGTGATCAAGGCCGACGGTCTGGCCGCCGGCAAGGGCGTGGTCATCGCCCGGAGCCGGGCCGAGGCCGACGCCGCCGTGCTCGACATGCTGGGCGGCCGCTTCGGCACGGCCGGCGCCAGGGTCGTCATCGAGGAGTTCATGGTCGGCGAGGAGGTCTCCCTCTTCGCCCTCTGCGACGGCCAGTCCGCCGTCCTCTTCGGCGAGGCCCAGGACCACAAGCGCGCCTACGACGGCGACAAGGGCCCCAACACCGGCGGCATGGGGACCTACAGCCCCGCGCCCGTCCTCACCGACGCCCTGCTGGAACAGGCCTTCGACCAGCTGATCGCCCCGACGGTGCGCGGCATGGCGGCCGAGGGCAATCCCTACGTCGGCGTCCTCTACGCCGGGCTGATGTTGACCGCCGGGGGGCCGAAGCTGGTCGAATACAACGCCCGCTTCGGCGATCCCGAATGCCAGGTGCTGATGCTGCGCCTGGCCGACGACATCCTGCCCTGGCTGCACGCCACGGCCACCGGAACCCTGTCGCGCCTCAGCGGCCCGACCTTCCGCGACCAGGCCGCCGTCTGCGTGGTCATGGCGGCCGAGGGCTATCCCGACGCCCCGGTGGCCGGCGCCGTCATCCGCGGCGCCGCCGGCGACTTTGGCGGCGAGGCTGTCGTCTTCCACGCCGGCACGACCCGCGACGCCGAAGGGACCCTGCGCGCCTCCGGCGGCCGCGTGCTCAACGTCTGCGCCCTCGGCGCCACGCTGCATGAGGCCCGCGACCGGGCCTACGCCGCCGTCGGCGCCATCGACCTGCCGGGCGGCTTCTACCGCTCCGATATCGGCTGGCGGGCGCTTTGATGAATATGTCTAGACATATCGCCAGGGCGTCGATTCACCGCCCTGCGCAAAACCTCTAGCGGCGCCGCACCTTTCGCCCACCCCTGCCATGCGCGGGCCCCGTCGATGACCCCCCGGACGCCCGCCGGTCCCCCACCGCCGCCCCCCGCCGCCGCCCCCGCCCCGCCACCGCGGCCCCCTTGCCCACAAGGGGATCGCCGTCTTCAGGCCCTCCTGCCCCCCCTCCGTCGTGCTACAAGGGTGGGTCGCTTCGACAAGGCCGGTGCAGCTTCTCCGGGCGACCCGCGTTAGAGTGCGTCCAGACACCAGAGAGCCCCCATGAGCCGCGCCGATCCCCTGCTGAAACCGGGCGACACCTGCTGGCGCATCGACCGGGCCGACCGGGTCTCCTTCCTCGTCGACGGGGCCGACTACTTCGCGGCGGTCAAGGCCGCGATGAACAGCGCCAGGCGGTCGATCTGGCTGCTGGCCTGGGTCTTCGACCCCCTGACCCGCTTCGAGCCCGACCGGGTGGAGCGCAGCCGCGATCCCCAGAACCCCGACCGCCTGGGCCAGCTCCTGCGCCGCCTCTCCGCCCTCAACCCGGCCCTCGATGTCCGCATCCTGGCCTGGGACATGCCGCCGCTGATCGCCATGACCCAACGCTTTCCCGGCCAGCGGGCCATGAAGTATTTCGAAGGCTCGGCGGTCAAGTTCCGCCTCGACAACAGCCTGCCGATGAGCGCCTGCCACCATCAGAAGGTGCTGGTCATCGATGGCCGCCTCAGCTTCGTCAGCGGCGGCGATCTGGGCGCTGATCGCTGGGACACCTGCGATCACCTGGACCACGATCCCAACCGCCGCCTGCCCTGGGGCGAGCGCTACCCGGCCCGGCACGACGTGGCGATGATGGCCGAGGGGCCGGTCGCCCAGAGCTGCGCCGAGCTCTTCGTCGAGCGCTGGGCCAATTCCGGCGGCGGCGACCTGCCGATGCCCGAGATGGCCGAAAAGTCGCCGTGGCCCGAGGCCTTCGCCGCCGACCTGATCGATGTCGAGGTCGCCCTGACCCGCACCCAGCCCCGCTGGAAGACCCTGCCGGAGACCCAGGAGGGCTACCGCCTCCACCTCGAATGCATCGCCCGGGCCAGGCGCACCATCTTCCTGGAGAACCAGTATCTGGCCTCGCCGATGATCGTCGCCGCCCTCTGCCGCAGGCTGGAGGAGCCGGATGGTCCCGAGGTCATCACCATCGGCCCCAGCGCCAGCCCCAGCTTCTTCGACCGCATGACCATGGACAGCGTCCGCTCACGCGCCATCAACCTGCTGGAGCAGTCGGACCTGCATCACCGCTTCCGCGCCTTCACCGCCCGAACGGCGAACGACAGGCCGATCATCGTCCATTCCAAGGTCTCGATCTTCGACGACAGCCTGCTGCGCATCGGCTCGGCCAACCTCAACAACCGCTCGGGCGGTCTCGACACCGAGGTCGATGCGGTGATCGAGGCCGAGGACGGCGCCGAGGGCGCCGAAACCCGCCGCACCATCGCCGCCTTCCGCACCATGCTGATCGGCCACTATTTCGGACGCGGCCTGGCCGAGACCCAGGAGGCCATCCGCGAGGTCGGCTCGGTGGCCGGCGCGATCGATGCCCTTGACGGTCACCCGCGCCGGCTGTTGCCCATCGACCATCAGAAGATCGATCCGCTGGGCCGATTTGTCGCCAGCTGGTGCCTCGGCGACCCCCTGTCACCGTCGGACGCCTGGCGTCCATGGACGCGCCGCGACCGCATCAAGGAGGCGATGGATTGCCTGCCGCTTCCCGTAAGGGGAAGCCACGGGTCGGACGAGCGCGACGAGGCCACAAGGGCGCTCAGGCGCGAGGCGGAATCTCCACATCGACCACCAGCGGAAGGTGGTCCGACGCCTTCCGGGCCTCCGGATCGAAAGGCGACTCCACCCTCGTGACCTTGATGCCCGGCGACACGAAGACGTGGTCGATCCGCATGAAGGGAAAGCCGCTGGGATAGGTCGACATCGGCGCGCCGGGCCACAGCAACTGGGCGTCCTGGATGGCGGCGGCGCAGATCCGGTAGGGCTGCTGGAAGGGGGTGGCGTTGAAGTCCCCCATCAGGATGCCGGGCCTGGTGAACTTCTCGTCGGCCATCCAGTCGGCGACCAGGGCGGTGGCCTGTTTCTTCTGCTCCTGCGGCACCAGACCCAGATGGGTGTTGATCACCTGCAGTTCCTGGCCGTCGGGCAGGGTGACGGAAATCCACACCGCCCCGCGCGGCTCCAGGGCCCTGATCTTCGGATAGCCGGGCAGGGGGCCGGCCCGCACCAGCCGCTCGGGCAGGGTGGTGAGCAGGGCGTCGCCGTAGCGCTCCTCCTCGATATGCATGGCGGCGTTGAAGTGGCTGCGCATGGAGAGCAGTTCGCCGAGGCGGTGGGCCTGGTCGACATGGCCGGTGCGCTTGCGGCCGACATCGAGCTCCTGCAGGCCGACGATGTCGGGTTTTGCGGCCGCGATCACCCGGGCGCACCGCTCCACATCCAGCCGCTTGTCGACGCCCACGCACCGGTGAACGTTCCAGGTCATCAGACGGAGCTTCATGCCTCGAAGAGATCGCGCGGACGGTCGGATGGTTCCGGATCAGGGTCGGGTGTCCGACGGCTGAGCAGGAACAGGGCGTTCTCCGCCCGCCAGTTCTCGAGGCCGCTGGACGGATTGATGGGCCGCGCCGGCTGCCCCCGCGCCAGGGCCGCGCAGTGCTCCGTGCGCAGGTCCAGGTCCTCGGTCAAGGCGTTGAAGTCGGCCAGGCTGCAGAGGTGGATGTTGGGCGTCGACCACCAGGGTTCGGGCAGGGCCCGGGTCTCCGGCATGCGGCCGCGGGCCATCAGGCTCCAGCGCACCCGCCAGTGGCCGAAGTTGGGGAAGGAGACGATGGCCCGGTCGGCGATCCGCAGCAGCTCGCTGAGCACATGGCGCGGATTGTGGGTCGCCTGCAGGGTCTGGCTGAGAATGGCGTAGTCGAAGGCGCGGGTGGGAAAGGCGTCGAGATCGCGGTCGGCGTCGCCCTGCACCACGGCGAGCCCCCGCGCCAGGCAGGCGGAAACGCCGGACGCTTCCAGTTCCAGTCCGCGCCCCTTGGCCTGCTTTTCGCGGACCAGAAGTTCAAGCAGATCGCCTTCGCCGCAACCGACATCGATGACCCGCGCGCCCGGCCGGACCAGCCGCAGGATCTCCCGGAAATCCTCTCTCACCATCGGCTCCTGACCGAATCCAGAAACCCGCGCAAAGCCCCGTCCATCACCGGCTCATCCAGCAGGAAGGCGTCATGACCCTTGTCGCTCTCGATTTCCAGGAAGCTGGTCTGGGCGCCCGCCGCGTTCAGCGCCCGCACGATGTGCCGGCTCTCGACCGTCGGATACAGCCAGTCGGAGGTGAAGCTGAGCACGCAGAACTTGACGTCCCTGGCCCCTTCGAAGGCCCTGGCCAGAACCCCGCCGTGCGGCGCGGCCAGGTCGAAATAGTCCATGGCCCGGGTGATGTAGAGATAGCTGTTGGCGTCGAAGCGATTGACGAAGCTGCCGCCCTGGTGACGCAGGTAGCTCTCGACCTGGAAGTCGGCGTCGAAGCCGAAGGAGAGGCCGTCGTTTTGCAGTTCGCGGCCGAACTTCCGCTGCAGGGCCGCTTCGGAGAGGTAGGTGATGTGCGCCGCCATCCGGGCGACGGCCAGGCCTTTCTCGGGGCGCACCCCGGCGCTGGCGTAGGCGCCGCCGCGCCAGTCGGGATCGGCCATGACCGCCTGGCGGCCGACCTCGTGGAAGGCGATGTTCTGGGCCGAGTGGCGGGCGGCGCTGGCCACGCAGACCACCGCCTCAAGACGCTCGGGGTAATCGGCGGCCCACTGCAGCACCTGCATGCCGCCCATCGAGCCGCCGACCACGGCGGCCAGCTTGCTGATCCCCATGGCCTCGACCAGCATGGCCTGGGCCCGGACCATGTCGCCGATGGTGATCACCGGGAAGGTCAGGCCGTAAGGCTGGCCCGTGGCCGGATCGACCGACCCCGGACCCGAGGAGCCGTTGCAGCCGCCGATGACGTTGGAGCACAGGATGAACCAGTTGGCCGGATCGAGCGGCCGGCCCGGGCCCACCAGCCGCGTCCACCAGCCCTCCTTGCCCGACACCGGATGCTTGCCGGCGACATGCTGGTCCAGGGTCAGGGCGTGACAGATGAGGACGGCGTTGGACCGGTCGGCGTTCAGCGTGCCGAAGCTGCGCCAGGCGATCTCAAGATTATCCAGCCTGCCGCCGGAATCGAGGGCCAGCGGCTGGCCCGGGCCGAACGCCCAAACGCCGCTGTCCTGTGCAGTAATGTCCGGCGTTCCGTCCATGGCGCTCCGATGACCGCGCCCGATGGGGATTGTCAACCGGGCAGGCGGGGTTAGACAGGCCCCATGCATCGCCTGATCCTCCTGCGCCACGGCAAGGCCGAACGCTCCGCCCCCGGCGGCGATATCGCCCGGCGCCTGACCGACCGTGGCCGCAACGACGCCGCCCTCATGGGCCGCATGCTGGCCGAGCGTGAGCTGATCCCCGACCTGGCCCTGGTCAGCGCCGCCACCCGGACCCAGGAAACCTGGGCGGCCGTCCACCCGTCCTTCCCGGACGCCCGGTCGGAAGTGACCCGCGATCTTTATCTTGCGCCGGAGGGGCTGATCCTGAACCTCGCCGAGGAGCGGGGCGAGACGGTCGGCAGCATCATGGTCGTCGGCCACAACCCAGGCCTCCACATGCTGGCCATCCACCTGCTGCGCCAGGCCGGGGCCGGGGCGGCCATCATTGCCCGGGCCGAAGCCAAGTTCTCGACCAGCAGCGTGGCGGCCTTCACTTTCGATGAGGCCGGTCGTCCCGCCTACGACGGTCTTTTCCACGCCAGCGACTTTGGTGGAGGCGGCGGCGAATGACGCGGATCTACAAGCTGGTCTCGCGTAGGGAATGGCAGGCGGCGAAGGCCTCCGGGGCCTTCCTCGGCGCGGCCGTCGACCTCGCTGACGGCTACATCCACTTCTCGACGGGCGCCCAGGCCGTCGAGACGGCCCGCAAGTATTTCGCCGGCCTGTCCGACATCCTCATCGTCGGCTTCGACGCCGAGGCGCTGGGACCCGGCCTGAAGTGGGAGCCGTCGCGCGGCGGCGACCTGTTTCCCCATCTCTACGGCCCGCTTGAACCGGCCCTGGCGGTCGAGGAGCGGGACGCGCCCCTGGGCGACGACGGCCATATCCAGCTGGGCGATCTGGTCTGACATGATCCACGACCTCGCCGCCCGCGCCCTGCATGTGCTCGATCCCGAGGACGCTCACGGCCTGACCATCGCCGGCCTGGAAGCCGGTCTCGGCCCCGTCGACCGCTCGCGGCCCGATCCCGTCCTCGCCACCCGGCTGGCGGGACTGAACCTGCCCAGCCCCATCGGCCTGGCCGCCGGCTTCGACAAGAACGCCCAGGCCCCCGACGCCATGCTGAAGGCCGGCTTCGGCTTCGTCGAGTGCGGCACCGTCACCCCTCTGGCCCAGGCCGGCAACCCGCGCCCGCGGCTGTTCCGGCTGACCTCCGACAAGGCCGTGATCAACCGCATGGGGTTCAACAACAAGGGCCTGGAGGCCTTCGCCGCCCGCCTGGCCAGACGTCCGCGCAAGGGGATCGTCGGGGCCAATATCGGGGCCAACAAGGATGCGGTCGACCGAACCCAGGACTATGTCACCGGCCTGACTCGCCT
>JAUMCZ010000243.1:0-2740 GCA_032122215.1 Caulobacter sp. | reverse complement strand
CCTCGCTGACCCGCCCGGCCTTGTCGACCGTGCGCACGAAGTCGATGCCGAAGCGGGTGGCGACGAACCGGCGGGGAATGACCAGCGCATTGCGTCGGCCGACCGGAACCTGCAGCACCACCGCCTGACCGACCCGGTCGCTGGTCAGGCCGGCGACCTGGACATCGGCGATGATCCGCCCGGCTTCGGCGGCCGGATAGACCTGGACGATGACGCCGGTGGTGGTCGCGCCCTCGGCGCTCACCGCCACCGTCTGGCCGGCCTTCAGGGCCCGGCCCTGGGCCTCGGGCATTTCCAGCCGCAGCACCAGCGGCCCGGCGGTGATGGTGGCGACCGACTGGCCGGGGGAGACCACGGAGCCTTCCGGAACATCGGCCTTCAGCACCCGGCCAGACGCCGGCGCCAGGATGCGGCCCTGGGCGCCGCTCTCGACGCTGGCCGACCGCTGGGCCCTGGCCGCCCGGGCCTGGGCCTCGGCGGCCGTCGCCGCGGCCTGGGCCTGGTCAAGGCGGGCCCTGGCGTAGATGCCCTTGTCGAACAAGGTCTTCACCCGGCCGAGGTCGGCCCGGGCCCGCGTCGCCTCAGCCTCGGCCGCCGCGGCCTGTGCCCCGAGGGCGGCGGTCTGCATGCCGATCCGGTCATCGACCACCAGGCCGATCAGCTGGCCCTGGCGAACAACGTCGCCCTCTCGGACCAGCAGTTTCGTCAGGGTGCCGCCCATCCGCGCCCGCGCCTCGCCGAGGTCCCGGGCGGCGACCAGGGCGGACACCGGCTTGAGGTCTTCGGTGACCGTCTGGCGGACGACCAGTCGCTCGCCGCGCGGCGGCGCGACGGCGGCCGGCGGCGGCTCGCGCTCACAGCCGGCCAGCCCGCCCAGCAGCAGAGTGGCGGCGACCACGGTCCAGGACCCAATGCGCTTCACGGGCTCATCCTTATGTTAGCTTGACCTAATATTAGACAGTGCTAATGTTAAATCAAGCCATTGCAGCATCGCTTCGCCCCGCGCCCGCCGCCTTGATACGCATCAAGGCGGCGAACCGGCCGGCAGGTCAGGTTGAGGTTGCGGGCAGGTCCGCCAGGGAGATCGCCATGAGCCAGGCGCCAACCATCATCATCGTCGGCGCCGGCCTCGGCGGCGCCATCGCTGCCTTCGACATCCGACACGCCGTCGGCGACCGGGCCCGCGTCGTGGTGGTGTCGGAGGGTGACACCTTCAACTTCACTCCGTCCAACCCCTGGCTGGCCGTGCGCTGGCGCACCCCGCAGTCCATCCAGGTCAGCCTGCCGGCGATCATGAAGCGCAAGGGCATCGAGTTCATTGGTGTCGGCGCCAAGGCCCTGCGGCCGGCCGACAAGGCCATCGACCTCGCCGACGGCCGGAGTCTCGCCTACGACTACCTGGTCATCGCCACCGGCCCCGAGCTGGCCTTCGACGAAGTCCCCGGCCTCGGCCCGCAGGGCCATACTCGCTCGATCTGCACCGGCGGGCACGCGGCTGAAGCCGCCGCCGCCTTTGACGTCTTCGTCGCCGCGCCGGGCCCCATCGTGGTCGGCGCCGTCCAGGGGGCCTCCTGCTTCGGCCCGGCCTACGAATTCGCTATGATCCTCGACACCGAGCTGCGCCGTCGGCGCATCCGCGACAAGGTGCCGATGACCTTCGTCACCTCCGAGCCCTACATCGGCCACCTGGGCCTCGACGGGGTCGGCGACACCAAGGGCCTGCTCGAAAGCGAGATGCGCAACCGACACATCAAGTGGATCACCAATGCGCGGGTGAAGTCCGTCGACGCCGGCCAGATGCATGTCGAGGAGGTCGCCGAGGACGGTTCGGTCAAGGCCGCCCACGACCTGCCTTTCGCCTTCTCGATGATGCTGCCGGCCTTCCGCGGCGTCGCTGCCGTGCGCGGGATCGAGGGGCTGACCAATCCCCGCGGCTTCATCCTGGTCGACAAGCATCAGCGCAACCCGACCTGGCCGGACGTCTTCGCCCTGGGGGTCTGCATCGCCATCCCGCCGACCGGCCCGACGCCGGTGCCGGTTGGCGTGCCCAAGACCGGCTTCATGATCGAGAGCATGGTCTCGGCCATCTCGGCCAACCTGCGCGAGCTGCTCGACGGCAAGCCCCCGACCCACGAGGCGACCTGGAACGCCATCTGCCTGGCCGACTTCGGCGACGGCGGGGTGGCCTTCATGGCCCAGCCGCAGATTCCGCCGCGCAACATCAACTGGGCGGCCAGCGGCAAGTGGGTCCACACCGCCAAGGCCGCCTTCGAGGGCTACTTCCTGCACAAGGTCCGCAGTGGCCAGGCCGAGCCCCTCTACGAGAAGCTCGCCCTCGACCTCATCGGCGCCCACAAGCTGCGCCGTCCGGCGTGAATTCAAGGAGATACGGACATGACCATCGACAAGGCCGTTATGATGTTCGCCGGGATCATGACCCTGGCCAGTCTTGCTCTCGCCCACTGGGTCAATCCCGCCTGGCTGTGGCTGACGGTGTTCGTCGGCGCCAACCTGATCCAGGCCTCGGTCACCGGCTTCTGCCCGGCGGCCATGATCTTCAAACGTCTGGGCCTGAGGGGCGGCGTCGCCTTCAAGTGACCGCTAGAGCGCGTTCCGATAAGTGGGAACCGGTTATCGGATCAAACGCGCGACCACAAAGACGCTAGAGCGGCCGATTTGATTCCATCAAATCGGGTCCCGCTCTAGATGGCGTTCACCGGCAACCTGAGGAACACCCGGC
>JAUMCZ010000242.1:0-6067 GCA_032122215.1 Caulobacter sp. | reverse complement strand
TCGGGCAGATAGCCCAGGTCGGCGAACTCGCCCACGGCGGTGGCCCCGAAGCGCTTCGACAGCTTCTTGCCATCCGTGCCGTTGATCATCGGCACATGGGCGAAGGCCGGAACCGGCCAGCCGAGCGCCTGGTAGATCAGGCTCTGGCGGGCGGCGTTGTTGAGATGGTCATCGCCCCGGATCACGTGGGTGACGCCCATGTCATGGTCATCGACGATGACGGCCAGGTTGTAGGTCGGCACGCCGTCCGAGCGCAGGACGATCAGGTCGTCCAGGTCGCGGTTGCGGAAGGTGACGTCGCCCTGCACCAGGTCGTGGACGATGACGTCGCCGTTCTTGGGGCCCTTGAAGCGGATGACGTGCGGCTTTGCGAGATCGGCCGCCGTCGGCGTCTTGTCGCGCCACGGCGAGCGCAGGGCATGGCCGGCCTCACGGGCGGCCAGCTTGGCGGCGTCCAGCTCGTCGCCCGACAGCCAGCAGCGGTAGGCCTTGCCGTCGTCCAGCAGCTGTTGAACCGCCTCCCGGTGACGGTCGGCGCGGGCGAACTGGAAGATCGGCTCGCCGTCCCACTCCAGGCCCAGCCAGCGCAATCCATCGAGGATCACCTGGACATTGGCCTCGGTGGAGCGTTCGCGGTCGGTGTCCTCGATGCGCAACAGGAACTTGCCGCCGGTGTGGCGGGCAAACAGGGAGTTGAACAACGCCGTCCTTGCCCCTCCAATATGGAGCGAGCCGGTGGGCGAAGGGGCGAACCGTGTGACGACGGGGGTAGCAGAGGACATCGGATCTTTGACCGCTCGATTGGGCGGGCGTCTTAGCACATGGATTCGGGGCGGTCCCACCCTGGTCGAAGAGGTTGTTTCCCAGCGGCAGCGCTGGCGGCTTTGGGCGCCGGTGATGTTCGGCTTGGGGGCGGCCGGGTACATGGGGCTCAAGGTCGAGCCGACCCTGTGGCTGATGACGCTGTTGGGCCTTGCAGCCATCGCCGGCGTCTGGGTGACGCACCGGCTCACCCGCGGCGGCGGATGGTTTATGATCGCTGGTCTGGCCGCCCTGATCGTCCTCGGCGCCGTGGCCGGCAAGATCAGAACCGAAGCGGTCCGGGCCCCGGTCGCGCCGAACCTCGACAAGCCGGTCCTCGTCGAAGGCTGGGTGCTGGACGTGGCCAGCCCAGGCTCAAGCGGCGGCCGGTTGCTCATCGCCCCGACGCGGATCGAGGGGCTCCCGCAGGACCAGCTGCCCTACCGCGTTCGGCTGACCGTCGATCAGGACGCGATCGTGGGTCCGGGTCAGGCAGTCCGCCTGAGGGCGGGCCTGGGACCGCCACCGCCGCCCTCCAGCCCGGGCTCGTACGATTTCGCCCGCGACGCCTGGTTCGACCGGGTGGGGGGCGTGGGATTTTCGGTAACGCAGCCGCAGGTGATTGCGCTCGCCGAGCCGCCGATGGCCCTGCGCTGGGCCATGGGCGTCAACGCCATGCGCTGGAGCCTGGCGCGGCGCATCGTCGACCAGATGGGCGAACGGTCAGGCGGCCTCGGCGCCGCTATGGTCACGGGCCATGAGGCCTGGATCACCCAGGAGCAGACCGATGCCATGCGGGCTTCCGGATTGGCGCACATCATCTCGATCTCCGGCCTGCACATGGCCATCGTCGGCGGCTTCGCCTTTGCGCTGGCCCGTCTTCTGATCGCCGCCTGGCCTTGGCTGGCCCTGCGCATCGACGGCAAGAAAACGGCGGCGCTGCTCGGCATGGCGGCGGTCGGAACCTATCTCGTCCTGTCCGGCGCCCCGTCGCCGGCGGTGAGGGCGGCCATCACCGCCGGTGTCGCCTTCCTGGCCATCCTGTCTGATCGCCGGGCGATCAGTCTCGACGCCCTGGCCGTGGCGGCCATGGTCATCCTGCTTCTCTATCCGGAGGCGGCCACCGAGCCCGGCTTCCAGATGAGTTTCGCGGCCACCGCCGCCCTGGTGGCGCTGGTTGAAGCCATTCCGCAGCCCGTGCGGGAAATCTCGACGCCCTGGTGGATCCGCTGGCCGCAGGCCGTCGGCGTGTGGATCTTCGCAAGCGTCGCCATGAGTCTCGTCGCCGGCATGGCGACCGGGCCCTTCGCCATGCATCACTTCAACCGCGTCGCCTCCTACGGCCTTGTCGCCAATCTCCTCGTCGCCCCGATCTCAAGCTTTGTCATGATGCCCTTCCTGGCGCTCGGGGCGGCCCTGGAGCCTCTGGGCCTCGGCGGCCCCTTCCTGGCCGTGGCGGGATGGTCCATCGATCTGATGCTGGCGATCGCTGCTCAGACGGCGCAGACGCCGGGCGCCCAGGTCACCGTCGCCAGCGGCCCGGCCTGGACCCTGCCGGTGGCCTTCCTCGGCATCCTGATTCTCTGCCTCTGGCGTGGCCGTCTGCGCTGGCTGGGCGTGCCGCTGGCGCTGACCGTGGCCCTGTGGCCGAGACCTGCGACACCGGACCTGTGGATCGCCTCTGACGGCTCTGCTCTGGCGGTTCGGCGCGGCGAACAGGCGATCCCGGCAAGACCGGACAGCCGGCGCTTCGCCCTGGAGGTCTGGTCCCGCCGACGCGGCCTGACCCTGGATGACGCCGATTCCGCTGACCTTTTTGACTGCAATCGCCGGCGGTGCCTGGGCGAGGTCTCGCAATGGAACCAGCGCCGGGTTCCGGATGAAAAAACCCTGGCCGAGCTATGCCGGGCCAGGGTTGTCGTGTTCCGGTCGGAAGCTCCGCAAGGCTGCCGGTCCGACCTGATCCTGAGCGCCGCCGACTTCAGGAAGGGCGGCTCCGCCGAGCTCTACCGCGAGGAGCAGGGCTGGCGGATCGTCTGGGCCCAGCCCCTGAGGGGGCAAAGGCCCTGGACCGTCAGTGATAGCGGCGGATGAGGCCGACCAGCTTGCCTTGAACAGCAACCTGATCAGGGCCGTAGATCTGGGTCTGGTACTTGGGATTGGCGGCCTCAAGGGCGATCGAGGCGCCCTTGCGCCGCAGGCGCTTCAGGGTGGCGGTCTCGCCCTCGACCAGGGCGACGACGATTTCGCCGCTGGTGGCCTGGTCGGTGCGGCGGATGACGACGTAGTCGCCATCGAGGATACCGGCCTCGATCATCGAGTCGCCATCGACCTCGAGGACATAGTGCTCGCCGGCCCCCAGCATGGCCTCGGGCACCTGCAGGGTGGAGCGCTCGTGCTGGATGGCGTCGATCGGCACACCCGCGGCGATGCGGCCGAGCACCGACAGCTCGCGGACGTCGTTGGCCGGTTCAGGCGCGCTCATCGGGGCGCGGGAGCCTTCGACGACCTGCGGCTTGAAGGTCTGCCGACCACCGGCCGGCGCGGACGTGGTGGCCTGCTGCGGTAACTTCACAACTTCCAGCGCCCGGGCCCGGTGAGCCAGGCGGCGCAGGAAGCCGCGCTCCTCGAGCGCCGTGATCAGGCGGTGGATGCCCGACTTGGAGGCCAGGTCCAGCGCATCCTTCATCTCGTCGAAGGACGGCGAAACGCCGGATTCCTTGATGCGCTCATGAATGAACATGAGCAGTTCGTGCTGCTTGCGGGTCAGCATAGGCGGGCTCTCCAGAGGCGATTCAGCGGGAACAAATCGCAAACGACCTGAATGTTCTCTAGGTGTTCTTTCTTGCTGTCAAGTTAACCGCGATCTCCAGTCGACATAGGAACCGGGAGAAATTTGCGCCGTTGACCTGATCCCAGCAGAGGCGGTCTGACCCATGTTCAATCAGCTCAATCCCAGCTTGCCCGTCACCGTCGAAGGAAAGGGCAAGGGCTATGCCTTCGCCGTCATCGACTACGGCCAGGAGCACCATCTGATCTGGGTTGTCGCCCTCGATGACACAGGCGAGATCTGGTCGGCTCCGAACCCCAAGGTGCGGATGAGCGCCAACTGGACGATGGGTCGCAAGCCCGCGCCGGTAAACGAAGTGACCAGCCTACGGCCGGCGGCGGTTGCCGGTTAGGCGAGCAGGACCCGCGTCGCAGCGGTGACGTCGGCCTGACGCATCAGGCTTTCCCCGACCAGCATCGCCCGCGCGCCGGCGCGTTTCATGCGTGCGGCGTCGTCGGCGGTGAAGACGCCGCTTTCGGTGACCAGTAGGACATCGGCGGGCAGATCCACGGCAAGCCGCTCAGTCACGGCGAGATCGACCACGAAGCTGCGCAGGTCGCGGTTGTTTACACCGAGGAGTGTGGCGCCGAGCGCCAGAGCGCGATCGCGCTCGGCTTCGTCATGCACTTCCACCAGGGCGTCCATGCCATGACGGGCGGCTTCCGCCATCAGGTCGGCGGCCACGGCGTCGTCGATCATGGCCATGATCACGAGGATGGCGTCGGCCCCCAGGGCGCGGCTTTCGCTGACCTGCCAGGGATCGACGAGGAAATCCTTTCGGATGCAGGGCAGGGCGACCTGATCACGAGCGGCGATGAGATAGGCGTCGTCGCCCTGGAAGCTGGGACCATCGGTCAGCACAGACAGGCAGGCGGCGCCGCCTGCTTCATAAGCCCGGGCGAGGGCTGGTGGGTCGAAGTCGGCGCGGATGAGCCCTTTGGAGGGCGAAGCCTTCTTGATCTCGGCGATGAGCGCGAGACGGTCGCCAGACTTCGCTTCCAGCGCCTTGCGGAAGCCGCGCGACGCGGAGGCTCCGCTGACATCGACGGCGGGACGCACGGCCTTGCGGGCGGCGACGTCGTCGCGCTTGTAGGCAGCGATTTTCGCGAGGATGTCGGTCATCAGCTATTGGTGGCGGCGATAAGGCCGGCCAGCGCCCGTTTGGCGCGGCCGTCGTCGATCACGGCGGCGGCCAGGTCGACCCCGTCGCGCAGGGTCTCGACCTTGTCACCGATCAGGAAGGCGGCGGCGGCGTTCAGCAGCACCACGTCGCGGTAGGCGCCCTTTTCGCCGTCCAGCAGGCGGGTCAGGGCCGCGGCGTTCACCTCGGGGGTGCCGCCGGTCAGCTCATCGAGGCTGTGTTTCTGCAGGCCGACCGCGTCCGGTGTGATGTTGAAGTTCCGCACCCCGCCGTCACGCCATTCACAAACCATGGTCGGGCCGGTGACCGTCATCTCGTCCATGCCCGAGCCATGGACGGTCCAGGCCCGCTCGGCGCCGAGCGCGCCGAGAACCCGGGCCAGCGGCTCCAGCAGGCGGGGATCGTAGACGCCCAGCACCTGGCGCTTGGCGCCGGCCGGGTTCGACAGCGGGCCGAGCAGGTTGAAGATGGTGCGGAAGCCGAGCTCGGCCCGGATCGGCAGCACGTGGCGCATGGCCCCGTGGTGGGCCGGCGCGAACAGGAAGCAGATGCCGGCCTCGTCCAGCGCCTTGCGCTGCTGCTCAAGGCCGGCGTCGATCTTGACGCCGAGCGCGGCCAGCACGTCGGACGAGCCGGACTTGGAGCTGAGGGCGCGGGTGCCGTGCTTGGCGATCTTCAGCCCCCCGCCGGCCGCGACCAGGGCGCTGGCGGTGGAGATGTTGAAGGTGTGCAGGCCGTCGCCGCCGGTGCCGCAGGTATCGACCACGTCATAGGGGTGGTCGAGCGTGACGGCGGCCCGGCGCATGGCGCGGGCGCAGGCGGTCAGTTCGCCGACCGTCTCGCCGCGCAGGCGGATGGCGGTGACGGCGGCGGCGATCTGGGCCGGGGTGGGCTCGCCGCGCAGGCAGGCCGCGAAGAATTCCTCGGCGTCGAATTCCGACAGGGTCTGGCCGTCCGCCAGGCGGGCGAGAAGAGGCTTGAAGGCGTCCGACATGTTCTAGACCACAGCTGTCCTGGGCACGTTCGCCAGGTCGAGGAAGTTACCCAGCAGCTGGTGACCGCAGGTCGTCAGGATCGATTCGGGATGGAACTGAACGCCGTGAACGGGGCGGGTCTTGTGGGCCAGGCCCATGATCTCGCCGTCGTCGGTCCAGGCGGTCACTTCCAGTTCTGCCGGCAGGGTCGCGCGGTCGACCGCCAGGCTGTGGTAGCGGGTGGCGGTGAAGGGGCTCGGCAGGTCTTTGAAGACGCTCTTGCCCTCATGCAGGATCGGGCTGGTCTTGCCGTGCATGATG
>JAUMCZ010000241.1:0-12873 GCA_032122215.1 Caulobacter sp. | reverse complement strand
CCCATCCAGTAGGCGTCGCCCAGGTGGTCGTTGATATCCGGATCGGCCGGCTCAAGCGTCACGGCCCGCTCCAGGAAGTCGACGGCGTTGCGGTAGTCGCCCATGCGGAAATAGGCCCAGCCGAGACTGTCGATCATCGCCCCGTTGCGCGGATTGGCCGACACCGCCCGCTGGACCATCTCCAGGGCGACGCCCAGATTCTGGCCGCGGTCGATCCAGGCGTAGCCCAGGTAGTTGAGCAGTTCCGGCTCGTCGGGCTGCGCGGCGAGCGCCTTCTGCAGGTCGGCTTCGGCCCCGGTCCAGTCGCCGGCCCGGTCGCGGGCGATGCCGCGCATGTAGAACAGACGCCAGTCGGCCTTGTCGCCATCCATGGCGATGACCCGGGTGATGGTGCTGTCCGATTCCGCGTAGCGCTCGTTGGCGCGCAGCAGGTCGGCGTAGGTCAGCAGGGCGTCGCGCTGACCGCCGGCGGCGGCATCGGCCGCCATCTTCAGGGCCTTGTCCTTCTCACCGGCCGCCTGCAGCGACCAGGCGAGGCGTGAGCGGGCGGCGGCGTACTCGCGGCTCCCGGCCTTGACCTGGGCATAGGCCGAGCGGGCGTTCTCGGCGTCTTCCAGCCCGGTGTAGATGTCGCCCAGTTCAAGCCACAGCTCCTCGCGTTTGGGGTCGAGGCGGGCGGACAGGCGCAGGTAGGCCATCGCCAGCTGGTACTGTTTGTCAGCCAGCATGGCAGAGGCGGGGATCAGCAGGGCGCGGGCGGCGCCCTCGCGGATGGTCGGCATGGCCGGGGCCTTGCGCTTCTTGACGGCGCGCAGGCGGGCGGCGGTCAGGCCGGGATCGCCCGGGCGGGCCTGCAGGGCGGTGTCATAGACCGCGACGGCCTCGGCGCCGCGCTTGCGGCGTTCGAGGAAGGCCCCGTAGTCGGGGGCGAAGATGGCCGAGGCTTCGCCAAAGCCCATCAGGGTCTTGTAGTTGGCCTCCGCTTCCTCGAGCCGGTTGTAGCGCTCGAACAGCTGGGCCTGTCCCAGCAGGCCGAAGACCTCGACCAGCCGGTCGCCGCGCAGGGTCGGCTGGGTCAGGGCCGCCTCCTCCTCACCGGCCGCGGCGGCGGCCCAGGGCGTCAGCAGGACGGCGGCCTGGCGGTGCGGAAAGCCGACGCCCGTGTCGATCATGATCGCCTTGGCGGTGGCCGCGTCATCGGTGGCCAGGGCCTCGACGGCGCGGGTCAGCTGGCCCAGGCGCACGACCATGACCGAAGCCTCGCCCTCGACCGGAGCGCTGGCGGCGGCGCGGGTGACATCGCCGGAGAACAGGGCGGACTGGAAGATGCGCTGCTTGAGCGTGCCGGTTTCGGCCCCCAGGGCCTGGGCGCGGGCGAAGTAGCTGGCGGCCTCGTCGTCCTTACCGTCCGCCTGGGCCTTCTGGCCGGCGAGGAACTGGCCGTAGCCGGACTGGCCCTCGGTATCGAGGTTGCTCTGGACCGGACGCAGGCCGGCGTCCTCGGCGCTGGGCGCCGGGGTGGTGGCGCAGGCGGTCAGCAGCAGGGCGCAGGACGCGGCGGAAACAAGGGCAAGACGCTTCATGCCGCGTAACTTGCCCCAATCGGTGGCCGGAGCAAGGCGCTTAGCGTGGGTGCGTGCTTCGACAGGCGGCCAGAGGCCGCTACGCAGCATGACGAATGTTATTGAAGCCTATTCGGCTCGCCGTGCTGAGCATCCCGCAAGGCGTATCGAAGGCCGCACTCAGCGCAGCCGCCTGCCTGCCCCCCCCCCCCATGAACGTGGGCTTTTTGGTCGGGGGACCCGCCGTTACCAATGTCCAAGGCGCGGAACGACCGTCGTGGTCGCTTGCCTGAAATCATCGGAGTGAGCCAATGTCCGGTCGTGGGGAACGGGTTGGGATGGGGTTGGCCCTGGCGGCCGGGTTGGTTCTGGGGGGCGCCTCGGCGTCCTCCGCGCAGGTAAAGCCGGAGGCCGCCGATCCGCGCGCACGGCCGCCCGCGGCAACGGGCGGCGGCCCGACGCGCCCGCCAACCGAAAAACCCAGGACCGATCAGCCCAGGCCTGGCGGCCCCGAGAAACCGGGCGTCCAGGGTGGCGGCCGAATCTGCGTGGTCAAGTTCAACGACCTGAACGGCGACGGGGTTAAGCAGGCCAACGAGGTCGCTCTCTCCGGCTGGTCGTTCACCGTTTCCGGCGGCCCCGTCGGGACCCAGTCCGGCATCACCAACGCCAGTGGATCCTGGTGCACGTCGCCTTCGCTGATGCCCTCGACATATACTGTCAAGGAAACCATGCAGCCGGGCTGGGTCAGCACCTTTCCGGGCGGCGCTCAGCCGACCATGACGGTGGCGGTCAGTTGGAACTCGACCAAGACCGTCTATTTCGGCAACCGCAAACAGACGGCCGGCAACGGCAAGATCTGCGTCGAAAAGTTCAACGACATCAACAACAACGGGGTCCGGGACGCGGGCGAAGCCCTGTTGCCCGGCTGGACCTTCACCCTCACCGGCGGCGGCGTCGCCAGCCAGACCGGGGTCACCGGCGCCAGCGGCATGGTCTGTTTCGGTGTGGCCGCCGGCGGCTACACGGTCACCGAGACGCTGCAGCCGGGATGGACCAGCACCAGCCCGGGTGGGTCAAATCCGGCGCGATCGGCGGTGGTGACCCCGGGAAAGACGACCAACCTGAAGTTCGGCAATCGCAAGATGCCGACCAAGGCCGGTCGGGTCTGTGTCGATAAGTTCGAGGACACGAACGGCAACGGCAAGCGTGATGCTGGCGAGGCGGCACTGCCCGGCTGGACCTTCAGCATGGTCTCGGGCCTGTCCGGCCAGACCGACGCCAAGGGCCGGATCTGCTGGGACCTGCCGCCGGGCAACTACAGCGTCAGCGAGACGATGCAGCCGGGCTGGATCAGCACAAACCCGGGTGGTCAGAACCCGACCAAGCCCTTCACCGTCATCTCCGGCCAGACCACCAACGTGTCCTTCGGCAACCGCAAGGACAAGCCGCAGAACGGCAAGCTCTGCGTCACCAAATACTGGGACCAGAACGCCAGCGGGACCTTCAACGCTGGCGAGCCCAAGCTCGCCGGCTGGACCTTCACCCTGTCCAACGGTCAGACCGGCGTCACCAACGAACAGGGCCAGGTCTGCTGGACCGTGCCGGTCGGAGACTACAAGGTCAGCGAGACCATGCAGAACGGCTGGATCAGCAGCGATCCGGGCGGGACCACCCCGACCAAGACGGTCACCCTGACCTCCTCCGGCGTCAACCTGATGTTCGGCAACCGCAAGGTCACGCCCCAGAACGCCAAGCTCTGCGTGACCAAATACTGGGACCAGAACGCCAGCGGGACCTTCAACGCTGGCGAACCCAAGCTCGCCGGCTGGAATTTCACCCTGTCCAACGGTCTGACCGGCGTCACCAACGCACAGGGCCAGGTCTGCTGGACCGTGCCCGTCGGAAACTACACGGTCACCGAGACCATGCAGAACGGCTGGATCAGCAGCGACCCGGGCGGGGCCACCCCGAGCAAGACGGTCACCCTGACCTCCTCCGGCGTCAACCTGATGTTCGGCAACCGCAAGGTCACGCCGCAAACGGCAATCCTCTGCGTCATCAAGTACAACGACCAGAACGCCAACGGCGCCTTCAACAACGGAGAGCCCAAGCTCCCCGGCTGGACCTTCACCATGTCGAATGGTTCAGCGAGCACGACGGTCGCGACCAACCAGCTTGGCGAGGCCTGCTGGACCCTGCCGCTCGGGACCTACACCCTAACGGAGACCATGCAGAACGGCTGGATCAGCAGCGACCCCGGCGGCTTTGTTCCGAGCAAGACGGTGACGCTGACCTCCGGCGGCGCGAACGTGATGTTCGGCAACTACAAGCCGGTGACGACCGGCAGCATCTGCGTCGAGAAGTACAACGACCTGAACGGCAATGGCGTGCGCGACAACGGCGAGCCGCTGCTGCCGGGCTGGACCTTCAACCGCTGGGGCGGCGCCCCCCCCAGCCAGTCCGGGACCACCGGGTCCGGCGGACGCTGGTGCGACCAGACCGGCCTGGCGCCTGGAACCTACTATGTGACCGAGACCAACCAGTCCGGCTGGACCAACACCGATCCAGGCGGCTCGACGCCGGTCAAGACGGTCACCGTCCTGTCCGGCCAGGTCACCACGGTCCAGTTCGGCAACCGGCAGAACGCCCAACCCGGTGAACTCTGCGTCCTCAAGTACAACGACCTGAACGGCGACGGCGACCGGGACGCCGGCGAACCCCCCTTGGCGGGCTGGACCTTCACCCGATCGGGCGGCGGCATCGCCACCCAAAGCGGCGCGACCGGCGCCAACGGGCGCTGGTGCCCGGCCACCATGGTGCCGCCAGGAACCTATACCGTCACCGAGACGCCTCAGTCGGGCTGGATCAACACTGATCCGGGGGGGAGCTCACTCTCCAAGACCGTCACGGTCGGGTCCAATCAGACGGTGACGGTCGAGTTCGGCAACCGCCTGGCGCAGACGCCGGCCCTCCTGACCCTGACCAAGGACAAATATACGTCCGGATCCTGCCACGGGTCCCAGCCGGGCGCCAACAACTGCACCTTTCGGTTCACCGTGGTCAACACCGGCGGGACGACCTACAACGGCCCTCTGACCCTCACCGACGTCGTCACCCTGGGGGGGGCCTTGCCGATCACGGCGGTGAGTTGGCCGACGGGCTGGACGTGTTCGAGCGGTCCGGTGACGCCGATGATCTGCACCATCTCCAGCGTCGGCTTCCCGCCAAACTCGACGACGGTCTATGACTTCACCTTCCAGCTCAACGGGCCGGCCCCGGCCCAGAACAACTGTGCGGTCCTGTCCTGGGGCAGCCAGCAGACCGGGCAAGCCTGCGTAACGATCTACCCTTAGGCTGCCCGCCGCTGGTGCTTCGATACGTGGCGCACGCGGCTGCTCAGCATGACGGACTTGAGAGGCCAAAACGCCCGGCCGTCATTCTGAGCAGCCCGTGGCGGGCGTGTCGAAGCCCCCCCCCTACATGTTCGGGTAGTTCGGCCCGCCGCCGCCTTCCGGCGTGGTCCAGACGATGTTCTGCGACGGGTCCTTGATGTCGCAGGTTTTGCAGTGGACGCAGTTCTGGGCGTTGATCTGGAACTTCGGATTGTTCCCGGCCTCATCGTACAGCACCTCGTAGACGCCGGCCGGGCAGTAGAGCCGGGCCGGTTCGCCGTACTTGGGCAGGTTGACGTTGATCGGGATCGACGGATCCTTGAGCTTCAGGTGCGCCGGCTGGTCTTCCTCGTGGTTGGTCGCCGACAGGAAGACGCTCGACAGCTTGTCGAAGCTGATCACGCCGTCGGGCTTGGGATAGACCTTCTGCTTGAAGTCCTTGGCCAGGCCGGTCGAGGCGGCGTCGGTCTTCTCGTGCTTCATGGTGCCGAAGAAGGAGAAGCCGCCGGTCAGGTGGTTCACCCACATGTCGAACATGCCGGCCGCGCCGCCCAGGAAGGTGCCGAGCTTGCCCAGCAACGGCTTGGCGTTGCGGACGATCTTCAGTTCCCTGGCCACCCAGCTGCCTTCATAGGCGGCCTGGTATTCGACCAACTCGTCTGCCTCGCGACCGGCCTGCAGGGCCTTGAAAGCCTCCTCGGCGGCCAGCATGCCGGTCTTCATGGCGTTGTGGCTGCCCTTGATGCGGGGCACGTTCACGAAGCCGGCCGAGCAGCCGATCAGCACGCCGCCCGGGAAGGTCAGTTTCGGCACCGACTGGTAGCCGCCCTCGGTGATGGCGCGGGCCCCGTAGGCGATGCGCTTGCCGCCCTCGAGGTGGGGCTTGACCGACGGGTGGTGCTTGAAGCGCTGGAACTCGTCGAAGGGCGAGAGGAAGGGGTTTTTGTAGTTCAGGTGCACGACGTAGCCGATGGCCACATAGTTGTCCCCGAAGTGGTACATGAAGCTGCCGCCGCCGGTGTCGTTGTCGAGCGGCCAGCCGGTGGTGTGCTGGGCCAGGCCCGGGCGGTGGTTGGCGGCCGGGATCTGCCACAGTTCCTTGATGCCGATGCCGTACTTCTGCGGGCTCTTGCCCTTCTGCAGGTCGAACTTGTTGATCAGGATCTTGCTGAGCGAGCCGCGCACGCCCTCGGCGAAGAAGACGTACTTGCCGTGCAGTTCCATGCCCGGCTCGTAGGAGCCCTTCTTCACGCCGTCCTTGCCGACGCCGACGACGCCGACGATGACGCCCTTCACCGAGCCGTCTTCACGATAGACGAGGTCGGAGGCGGCGAAGCCCGGGTAGATCTCGACGCCGAGGTTCTCGGCCTGGGTCGCCAGCCAGCGGCAGACATTGCCGAGCGAGGCGATGTAGCAGCCGTCGTTGTGCATGAACGGCGGCATGGCGAACATCGGCAGGTCCAGCTCGCCCTGGGGGCCGAGAATCAGGAACTTGTCCTGGGTGACCGGCGTCTCGAGCGGGGCGCCCTGTTCCTTCCAGTCGGGGATCAGCTCGGTCAGCGCCTTGGGATCGATCACCGCGCCCGACAGGATGTGGGCCCCGACCTCGGAGCCCTTTTCCAGCACCGCCACCGAAACCTCGGTCCCGGCGGCCTCCGCCATCTGCTTGAGGCGGATCGCCGCCGCCAAGCCGGAGGGGCCGCCGCCGACGATGACGACGTCGTACTCCATGGCTTCGCGTTCTTCGGCGCCCGTGTCGATGTCGCTCATGGTCAGTCCCCGGTTCGATCCTCTGCGCACGCTTATCTGAAGCAGACGCAAGGGTGGTCAAGCGGGAATGGCGTCACGGGGTGCGGATTAGGGAGGGGTGTGATGGTGACAGGAAGGGATTGATGATCGTGACGCCATTCCAGACGAAGCCGTTTTGCATGTCCTCGGACAGCAAAGCCGCACAGCCCGCGTCAGCGGCGGATGCAAGGATGATGGAATCCCAGATCTGGAGTCCATGCCTGCCGGCGAGGTCGAACGCAGCGGTCCATGTCGTCTCGACCGGATAGACGACTTCGTAGGATGATCGGTACCGACCGATGATGACGGCCGCAGCGGCCGCCGATTGGCCGCCCTTGCGGGTCAGGACAAGATAGAGTTCGCCCAGACTCTGCGCCGGAAGGACGACGTCGCGACGGCCCAGACTGCGAATAAGAGCCTTGGCCCGAGTCCGCATGATTGGCCCGTTTACGCCCTCGGCATAGACGAGGATGTTGGTATCAAGTGCAAGCCGCACTCAGTCAGCGCTCGTAAAGCTCTTCGCGGGTCCATCGTCCGCCATCGATTGGAACCACCTCTTCCAGATGCTTCAGAAGCGCCTGATAGGCGGCCTCACGGTCCACATCGGATTTTCCGATCGGATCGATACGGGCGATGGGTCGCCCGTGAGACGTGACGACAAAGGAGTCCCCGTCGAGGACCTGGCGCATCAACCGTGGAAAGCTGCGGTTCGCGTTGGTGGTGCTGATCGTCTTGGCCATGGCAAGAATGTAGTGAATTTGACTACTTTTGTCCACAGATTCCCCGCGTGACCCCGCCTCTCTCGCCCCCTATCCTTCATCCAATGACTCCCGCCTCCGACCGCCGCGCCGCCGAGGCCCTGCTCGCCTTCTGGGCGGATGCGGGGGTCGACGCGCTGTACGCCGATGCGGCCATCGACCGGATGGCTGAAGGCGCCGAGCGACTCAAGGCCCGGGCCCGCCCGACGCCGCCTCCCCCGCCGCCGACCCCGATCCGGCCCGCCCGGCCGGGTGTGCCCAACATCGATATCGGCGCGGCGTTGGCCCAGGCGGAAGCGATGGCGGCGGCCGCGACCAGCATCGAGGCGCTTGCCGAGGCCATCGCCGCCTTCGAAGGCTGCCCCCTTCGCTATGAGGGCGCGCGGCAACCGGTCTTCTATCGCGGCGCGATCGACGCCCCGGTGATGATCATCGGCGAGGCGCCCGGGGCCGACGAGGACTCGCAAGGCCAGCCGTTCGTCGGGCGGGCGGGCAAGCTGCTCGACAGGATGCTGGGCGCGGCGGGCCTGACCGATCGGGTGTTCATCACCAACACCGTCTTCTGGCGCCCGCCCGGCAACCGAACGCCGTCGCCCTCCGAACAGGCGGTCTGCGCCCCCTTCGTCGAGCGGGCGGTGGCCCTGGTCAAACCGCGCATGCTGCTGCTGGCCGGCGGGGCCTCGGCCAAGGCTGTGCTGAAGCGGGACGAGGGCATTCTGGCCATGCGTGGCCGCTGGTTCGAATGGAAGTCGACCGACGGCGCCCTGGATCTGCCCGCCATGCCGACACTTCACCCCGCCTTCCTGCTGCGCCAACCGGCAGCGAAGAAGAAGGCGTGGCAGGATCTTCTGACCCTGACCGAAAGGCTTGATCGTCAGGGTCGCCCTGCATAAAGCTGCACGCCTCTTGCAGTGGGGGGCTCCACTGAAGCGCGTTCGGCTCCTGAACTTCGGATCTCCGCTGTCCGCGCTTAACCTTTTGCCGGTCCATTCCCTGTAAGGGGTCCGGCGAAATTGCGTTCGGGGTGTTCGGCATGATTGCAGCCGGTGTGAAGCTTTGCAGACTGGCGGCCGCCCTGGTGGCCGTGGTGCTTGCCGCCGTCTGGATGACGACCCCGGCTCTGGCCGCCGATGCCCCACTCTCCAAACCCGACGAAGTCCGCTATCGCGCCGCCTTTGCCGCCGCCGACCGGGGCGACTTCGACGAGGCCGACGCCGTGCTGGCCAAGGTCAAGGACCGGTCGCTGGTCGGCCATGTGCAGTTCGTCAAACTGATGCACCCGACAGCCTATCGCGCCACCTACGACGAGCTGGCCGACTGGCTGGGCGACTATGCCGAACTGGGCGGGGCCGAGCGCATCTACACCCTGGCCCAGAAGCGACAGCCACGCGGAAGCCGGGAGCCCGCCAAGCCCAGCTTCCTGGCCGCCGCCCGCGTCTGGATGCACTCCGGCCCCGACATCTCGGCCGGCGACGCCAGTTTCGCCGCCCGCGACGCCTACTACTCCGGCCGCACCGCCGAGGCCTGGGCGCTGGCCCCCTCGGCCGGAGAGCCGTGGATCGCCGGCCTGGCCGGATGGCGGCTGGGCAAGGTCGAGGAGGCGAAGACCTACTTCCTGAAGGTGGCGGAAGACGACACCAACGACGACTGGCTGCGGTCCGCGGCCTGGTTCTGGGCCGGCCGCTGCGCAGAGCGGATGGGCGACAAGACAGCCGCCAGGGCCTATTTCCAGCGCACGGCGGGCACGCCCTACACCTTCTACGGCCTGATCGCGACGCGGAAGCTGGAGATGGAAGGCGGCCGCACCATGGCCCTCAGCCAGGCCGCCCCTCCCCCGCCGCCGGTGTTCGAGCCGCCGCCCCAGCCGGTTCGCAATCCCCTGCTGATCCAGGTCTCGACCCGCGACCAGCGCAAGGCCGAATCGCTGATCGACCGCGACGAGCGCGCCCAGCGGGCCGCCGCCCTGGTGCAGATCGACCGACCGATCGAAGCAGCCCAGGAACTGCGCGTCGGCCTGGCCCTGGCCCGCAGCGACACCGACCAGAAGGACTGGCAGACCCTGATCGTCACGCTCAAGGTTCCGCTGCAGATCGCGCCCTCGCCGACCGCCGGCCCGGCGCCGGTGAGGAAGAAGGCCCGACCCTACCGCGCCGAGCCCTATGAGGTTCCCGAGCTCTATCCGGACGGGGGCTTCACCCTGGACAAGGCGCTGGTCTACGCCCTGGTGCGCCAGGAAAGCCGGTTCAATCCCTTCGCCTATTCCCACGCCGGAGCCGTCGGCCTTATGCAGGTGCTGCCGACTTCGGCGGCGGAAGCGGCCGGCGACGACCACCTGCTCTACAACATCATGCCGCTGTTCGACCCGCCGGTGAATCTGCGCATCGGCCAGGACTACATGACCTGGCTGATGGAGCGGGGCCTGGGCGGCGGCGATGACGCCTATGACCTGTTCCGCGTGATCGCCGCCTACAACGGCGGGGCCGGCGCCGTGATCAAGACGCGCAAGCGGATGGAGCCGAACGCCGACGCCCTGCTGTTCATGGAAAGCCTGCCGGCCAGGGAGACGCGGGAATACGTCGAGAAGGTCGCCTTCGGCTATTGGACCTATCGGCGGATGTGGGGGCAGCCGACGCCGACGCTGGACCAGGCGGCGCGGTATGACCGGATCATCGACCTGCGGGTGGATCGCTAGGTGATCGTCCCGCTGCGCGAGACCTTCACCGGCTGATCAAGGCATCCAGCCGGTCGATCCGGCCGCGCAGGCGGCTGAGCAAATGCCGACCCTCCCCGCCCCCGACCCGGTCGTAGAGGCGGCGCGAAACCAGCAGACCTTCGTCACCCTTCAACGGAAGCCGCAGGGCCTCGGACAGCAGGCGCGAGGGCCGCCGACCGTCGATCGAGGCGCGGAAGCGGCCGGCCCGCTCCCAGGTGCGGGCCATGTGCATGGCCGCCGCCGTTTCCCAGTCAGGCGACAGCTTCGCCCCCGGCTGCAGGATCAGCAGCCAGTCGCCCCGGGCTGCGGCGCAGGCTGCGGCGACGCCTTCCGTGACGATCGTGGCCCCGGCGTCGTCGGCGATCTCCAGGGTGGCGTCGGACGAACCGGCGTCGGCGACCAGCACATCCTTGACGAGGCCCTCCAGCGCGGCCCCGACCAGGCTGGCCAGGGTGACCGGCAGGGTGCGGGCGGAATCGAAGGTTGGGATCACCACGGAAATCATGGTCCCGTTCATGGCCGCTCAAACGCCCATAGGGAAGCGACGTTCGCCTTTCGTCGCATTTTGTTAACCATCCCTACCAAACCATAGTTCTTGTTTTGTTCGCGCGCCGGCGTATGCTCCGCCCGTGCCCCCCATACCGCTCCAGACCAAGGGCCGCGGCGCCCGCACCAACGACACCAGCCGCTTCCTGTCGTTGCAGCGGGAGGAGTTCGACGACGGCTGGACGGCGGACGACGAGAAGCCGAAGCCGCTTCGCACAGTGATCCAGGCTGATCACGCAAAGACCATCATCGCCAGCAACGACAGCCCCGACATCGGCTTCAACAAGTCGATCAATCCCTACCGGGGGTGCGAACACGGCTGCATCTACTGCTACGCCCGGCCGGCCCATGCCTACCTCGGCCTGTCGCCGGGCCTGGATTTCGAGAGCAAGCTGTTCTTCAAGCCGTTCGCCCACGAGCTGCTGGCCAGGGAGCTGTCGAAGAAGAGCTACCGGCCCGAGGTCATCCACATCGGCGGCGACACCGATCCCTATCAGCCGGCCGAGCGGCGGATGCGGGTGACGCGGAAGGTCATCGAGACCCTCTACCGGTTCAAGCAGCCCTTCACCCTGATCACCAAGTCGGCCCTGGTGCTGCGTGACCTCGACATCCTGGGACCCGCCGCCGCCGAGGGGCTGTGCCGGGTGGCGGTGTCGATCACGACGCTGGACCGCAAGCTGGCCCGCAGCATGGAGCCGCGTGCGGCGACGCCGGCCAAACGGCTGGAGGCGGTGCGGGCGTTGAGCGCGGCGGGCGTGCCGACGGCGGTGATGTTCGCGCCGGTCATTCCGGCGCTGAACGACCATGAGCTGGAGGCGGTGCTGGAGGCGTCGGCCGAAGCCGGAGCGACGACGGCCGGCTATGTGGTCATCCGGCTGCCCCGCGAGATCGCCTCGCTGTTCCAGCAGTGGCTGTCGTCCGACCACCCCGGACGGGCGGCGCGGGTGATGTCCCTGATCCGTCAGACGCGCGGCGGGGCCGACTACACCGCCGACTGGGGCAGCCGGCAGAAGGGCGAAGGCCCGGTCGCGGAACTGATCGCGGCGCGGTTCGCGGCGGCCAGACGGCGGTTCGGGCTGGACGGCGAGATGCCGCCGATGGATCTGACGGCGTTCAAGGTTCCAGCGAAAGCCGGCGATCAGATGGATCTGTTCGGTGAAGTGGTGAAGGCCGTGAAGCCGAACCCGGGCGTGGCGGCGTTGCGCGGGGGGACAGCCAACCCTGTGCACGGGTCTCCGATCGGCGATACGGCGAGCCCGCTGCCGGTCGGGACGGAGCCTTGCCTGCATTCGAAACATACGTTCTGGAAGACCGGCGAGGACCCGGCGCCGCCGAGACTGCCCGGCGTGAAGGAGGACGGGGCCGAGGCCCCTACCGCGAAAACACCCCGACCAGTTCGACGTGCGGCGACCAGAGGAACTGGTCGACCGGCAGCACCCGATCCAGCTTGAAGCCGGCGTCGATCAGAACCCGCGCGTCGCGGGCGAAGGTCGCCGGATTGCACGACACGCCGACCACGCGGCCGACCTTCGAGCGGGCGATCTCTCCGGCCTGTTCCAGGGCCCCGGCGCGGGGCGGGTCGAAGACGACCGCGTCGATCTTGGCCAGCTCGCGCGACAGCACCGGCCGCTTGGCCAGATCGCGGGCCTCGGCGGTGATGGTCTTCAGCCCCGGGGCGCGTCCGGCCGCCGACTTGAGGGCGGCGATCGCCGGCGCGGATGAGTCGGCGGCCAGCACCGTGCCGACCTCCGCCAGCCGGAAGGTAAAGGTGCCGACCCCGCAGAACAGGTCAGCGATGCGGGCGGCGCCGCTGACGGCCTCGAGCATGAAAGCGGCCATGGCGGCCTCGGCCTGGGGCACGGCCTGCAGGAAGGCGCCGGGCGGCAGGGCCACGTGAGCCTGGCCCAGGGTGACGATGGCCTCGCGGGTGGCGTAGATCGCCTCGCCGGCCATGGTGACGCGGGCGAAGTCGGCCTCCTGGGCGATCATCGCGGCGCGCACCCGGGCGTCGGCGGAGAGACCGCCGCTCTTGGCCTCGACGCCGGTGATGTCGATGTCCAGGCCGGTGCGGGTCAGGGTGACGTGCAGGGTCGGCGCGGACTTGGGATGTT
>JAUMCZ010000240.1:0-4432 GCA_032122215.1 Caulobacter sp. | reverse complement strand
TGATCTCGTAGCCCTGCCGCCCGGTCAGAACATAGCTCAGCGTCGACTTGCCGGCCCCGTTCGGCCCCATGATCGCGTGCACCTCGCCCGCGGGCACGTCGAGGGAAAGCCCCTTGAGGATTTCCTTGCCTTCGACGGCGGCGTGCAGGTTCGAAATGGACAGCATCAGAGGGTCTCGTCGGCGAGGTACTGGGCCATGATCGCCAGCGCGTCTTCCACGCTGTCCACGGTCTCTTGCTTGCGGGGCGCGGCGCTCCCCGGATGGACGGTGCGCTTGTCGGACGCGGTCACCTGGGCCCTGCCGCCTTCGAAATAGGCTGCGATCCGGTAGTCGTCGTGGTCGAGCGAGACCGTGTAGCGGCGGATCTCGACGCTGAGGCCGCGGCTGGCGAGGAACTCCGCATCCGCCGCGATGGCCACGTGCAGGGCCTGGGCGTTGGCCAGGTCCTGCTCCTGCTGACGGCGCTCAGCGTCCTCACGGGCCTGCCGCTCGGCATCGCGCCGGGCGAACTCGGTCTCGAAGGCGGATCGGAGGGACAGCCGCGTGGCCTTGCTGTCGGTCGGGCTCATCCCACGCTCCCCTCAAGGCTGATCGCCACCAGCTTCTGCGCCTCCACGGCGAATTCCATCGGGAGTTCCTGCAGCACGTCCTTGACGAAGCCGTTGACCAGAAGCTGGACCGCCTCTTCCTGGGTGAGCCCGCGCTGCATGGCGTAGAACAGCTGGTCTTCGGAAAGCCGCGTCGTCGTCGCCTCGTGCTCAAACTTCGCCTGGCCGTTGCGCGCCTCGATGTAGGGCACGGTGTGGGCGGCGCAGTGCTTGCCGATCAGCAGGCTGTCGCACTGGGTGAAGTTGCGCGCGCCCTTGGCTTTCGGATGGGCAGAGACCAGCCCGCGATAGGTGTTGCTGCTGCGGCCCGCCGAAATGCCCTTGGAGATGATCCGCGAGCGGGTGTTGGCGCCCAGGTGGATCATCTTGGTGCCGGTGTCGGCCTGCTGGCGGCCGTTGGTGATGGCGATCGAGTAGAACTCGCCGACGCTGCCCTCGCCGCGCAGGACGCAGGAGGGGTATTTCCAGGTGATGGCTGAACCGGTCTCGACCTGGGTCCAGCTGACCTTCGAGCGGTCGCCGCGGCAGTCGGCGCGCTTGGTGACGAAGTTGTAGATGCCGCCCTTCCCGGTGACGGGATCGCCCGGGTACCAGTTCTGGACGGTGGAGTATTTGATCGTCGCATCGTCCATCGCCACCAGCTCGACCACGGCGGCGTGCAGCTGGTTGATGTCGCGCATCGGGGCGGTGCAGCCCTCCAGGTAGGAAACCTGGGCGCCCTTGTCGACGATGATCAGGGTGCGCTCGAACTGGCCGGACTCGGCGGCGTTGATGCGGAAATAGGTCGACAGCTCCATCGGGCACTTCACGCCCGGCGGCACATAGACGAACGAGCCGTCGCTGAAGACGGCGCTGTTCAGGCAGGCGAAGTAATTGTCGCTGACCGGCACGACCGAGCCCAGGTACTTGCGGACCAGTTCGGGGTGCTCGCGGATCGCCTCGCTCATCGAACAGAAGATGACGCCGACCGCCGCCAGCTCCTTCTTGAAGGTGGTTACGACGCTGACGCTGTCGAAAACGGCATCAACGGCATACTTCGGGGCGCCGACGACGCCGGCCAGAACTTCCTGTTCCCTCAAGGGGATGCCGAGCTTGGCGTAGGTGGCCAGGATCTCGGGATCGACCTCGTCGAGGCTCAGCGGCCCATCGGCCGGGTCCTTGGGCGCGGCGTAGTAATAGCTGTCCTGGTAGTCGATCTTGGGGAAGCTGACCTTGGCCCAGTCGGGCTCTTCCAGCGCCAGCCAGCGCTCGTAGGCCTCCAGCCGCCATTGCAGCATCCACTCCGGCTCGCCCTTCTTGGCGGAGATGAAGCGGACGGTGTCGGCGCTCAGGCCCTTGGGGGCGAAGTCCTGCTCGATATCGGTGACGAAGCCGTGCTTGTAGGCCTCCAGCTCACCAACCTGATCGACGGTTTCCTTAACGGCGGCCATGACTTACGCAACTTCCTTGATCTTGGGCCGGCGGCGCGCCTGCGCCTCCAGCCAGACATCGCCGGCGCGGATCCAGTCGGCTTCGACGCTCGACCACCCACCACTGATACGAATGGAAAAGGGCGCCAGATCAGGGCGGCCCATGGCTTCTATGGTCCGGCTCGGCTTGACCTTGCCGGAGGAACAGGCGGCCCCGGCGCTGATCATCACGCCGCCGAGGTCCATGATCATGACCTGGGTCTCGGCCGGCCAGTCGGCGGACGCGACACAAAGGGTCTGGGGCAGGCGCGCGGCGCCCTTGCCGAGCGCCGTGGCGCCGGCGGCTTCCAGTTTGGTCTGCAGGGCGTCGCGCCATCTGGCCTGGGCGGACAGGGCCTCGATGCCGGCCAGCGCCTCACGGGCAGCTGCGCCAAAGGCGGCGATGCCGGGCAGGTTTTCGGTGCCGGCGCGGCGACCGCGTTCCTGACCACCGCCGTGCTGGCGACGGGACAGGGTGGCGCGGGTTCCGGCCACCAGGGCGCCGACGCCTTGCGGGCCGCCGATCTTGTGGGCGGACAGCGCCAGGGTATCGGCCTGCAGGGTGCTGAAATCGACGGCGATCTTGCCGGCGGCCTGAACCGCGTCGACATGGAGCCAGCCGTCAGCGGCGCGGACCTTTTCACCGGCCTGCGCGACCGGCTGGATCACGCCCGTCTCGTTGTTGGCCAGCATCAGGCAGACCAGCGCCCTGCCCGGCCGGGCCAGCGCTGAATCCAGCCAGGCGAGATCGGCGACGCCGTCGGCGTGCACCGGCCAGATTTCGACCGGCAGGCCAGCCACGTGGGCGGCTTCCCAGACAGCGTCATGTTCGGTGGCGCCCAGCAGGATGCGCTCGACCTTCGCGGCGACGGCGCTCTCGATCGCCAGCGCGCTGGCCTCGGTGCCGCCGCTGGTGAAGGTGACCGAGCCAGGGACGACGCCGACCAGGGCGGCGACAGCCTCGCGCGCCTTCTCAAGGTCGGCGCGGGCGGCGCGGCCGGCCGCGTGCACCGACGAGGGATTGCCCACCCGGTCGAGGCCGGCGTTCAAGGCCGCTTTCGCCTCTGGCCGCACCGGGGCGGTGGCGTTGAAGTCGAGGTAGACGCCCGTCATGCGGCGACCTTGGAATCGGGCGTCAGGCGCCCTTCCAGCACATCGGCCAGCGAGACCGACGCGAGATAGCTGTGCAGCTGACGGCCCATTTCCTCCCAGAGGTCGTGGGTCGAGCAGCGCTCGCCCGCCTTCATGCAGCCCTTGCCGGTGGCATGACCACAGCGGGTGGCGCGCAGGGGCTCGTCAACGGCCAGCACGATCTCGGCGATGTGGGTTTCCGAGGCGGTCCGGGCCAGTCGGTAGCCGCCGCCGGGGCCGCGCAGGCTCTTGACCAGGCCGCGACGGCGCAGTCGGGCGAACAGCTGTTCCAGGTAGCTGAGCGAGATTTCCTGCCGCGCCGCGATCTCGGCGAGGGACACCGCACGCGATCCTTCCGCGTCCTGACGACCGGCGAGGTCGGTCATGGCCATAACGGCGTATCGGCCTTTTGTGGACAGACGCATGGCGGATTCCTTGGCATCCGGCGTTGGGCTTGTGTTAAAGCCCGCGCCGCGCGTCGGCCGGGCCGCCGCGAATGCGCTTGATCTAGGAAGACCAAGCGCAGCGGTCAAGTATTCTGCACCGCACAACGAGGAGAAGGTTGCACATGCCCGAAGTGGTTCTGACTGGCGCGGCAGGCCGGATCGAAGGCCGGTACTCGCCGGGCAAGCGTGAAAACGCTCCGATCGCCCTGATCCTGCACCCGCATCCGCGCGCTGGCGGGCACATGAACCACCCGGTGGCGGTTCAGATGTACCATCTGTTCATGAAGCGCGGTTTCTCGACCCTGCGGTTCAACTTCCGCGGCGTGGGCCGCTCGCAGGGCGAATTCGACGGCGGCATCGGCGAACTGGCCGACGCGGCCACGGCGCTGGACTGGCTGCAGTCCACCAACCCGACGGCCAGCCAGTGCTGGGTCGCCGGCTACAGCTTCGGCGCCTGGGTCTCCATGCAGCTCCTGATGCGCCGCCCCGAGACCGATGGCTTCATCAGCGTCTCGCCGCCCGCCAACATGTACGACTTCAGCTTCCTGGCCCCCTGCCCCGCCTCCGGCCTGTTCCTGCACGGCAGCAACGACACGGTGACGCCGCCGGTGGAAGTGGAGCGGGTGGTCACCAAGCTGCGCAGCCAGAAGGGCATCGTCATCGATTACGACCTGATCGAGGGCGCCACCCACTTCTGGGCCGAAAACCTGCCGGACGTGGAACGCCACGTCGGCCAATATCTCGACAAACGACTGGAAGCCGAGCCCGCGTAATGAACCTGAGTGCCCTCGCCATCGG
>JAUMCZ010000239.1:0-8798 GCA_032122215.1 Caulobacter sp. | reverse complement strand
GCTCCTCACCGGCGTCCGGCTGGATGATAACCCGCGCCGAGAGGCCGGGGCGGGCCGGCGGCGTCAGCTGCATCACCCGGCCGGGAACCGCGGCCTTGGCGGCGTCGGCCCAGGCCTGCGGCGCGGTGGCGATCGGCCGTTCCGGCGTCGTCAGCAGCTTCCGATAGAGGACGCCGTCGAGCTCCGGCTGGAAGAGGTAGAGGCCGCCGGTCAGGGCCAGCAGCATCAGCACCGGCAGGATCAGCAGCCCGGCGTAGAAGTGCCAGCGCCAGAAGGCCCGGTAGATCAGTCCGGGCGGCGGTCCGCCGGCGTCGGTGTCGAGGTGGGTCATGGGGAGTCGCTCCACGGGGCGACGGCCAGGCCGCCGCCCCGGTTCGAGAGATCAGAACGAGGCGGTGACGCCGACGAACAGGCTGCGGCCGTCACCCGGCCACAGCAGCGCCGAGCCCGCGGTCCAGGTGGTCGCCGCCTGGACGTTGGAGACATAGGCCTCGTCGGTCAGGTTGCGGGCGTCGGCGAACAGCGACAGCCGGTCATTCACCTTCCAGCCGGCCCCGAGGTTGAGGATGGCGTAGGACGGCGCCTTGCGGGTGTTCCTGTAGTCCAGCCAGATGTCCGAGGCGGACCACTCGACCGACGGCGCGATGAACCAGCCGGCGGCATTCTCGTAGCGCAGCTCCGCCCGGTAGAAGTGCTCCGGCGCGATGGGCAGTCGGTTATCGCCGTACTGCACATCGCCGTCGAAGGTGAAGTCCGACCAGGTCCAGGTCTGGCGCAGCCGCCAGCCTGGCGCGAAGCGCCAGTCCAGCGCCGCCTCGACGCCCTGGTGGATCGTCTTGCCGGCATTGAAAGTCGAGGCCGGAATGCCCGGCGCGACCGTGTACTGCAGCATCTCGCCGTCCAGATGGGCGCGGTAGGCGGTGACGTCCCAGGTGAAGGCGCCGACACGGCCACGGGCGCCGACCTCGCCGGTCCAGGCTTCCTGGGCCTCAACGGGCGCGAAGCCGGTGTTGGTCGGTGACATCGCGCCGAAGTTCGGCGGCTCGACCGACCTGGTGATGTTGGCGAACACCTGGGCGCCGCTTTCACTTTCCCAGAGCAGGCCGAAGCGCGGCGCGAACCACTCGTAGTCCTTGCTGGCCTTCAGGTTGAAGGTCCCGCCGACGCCCGGCAGGGCGAAGCTCTCGTAGTCGCGGCCGGCGGTTCCCCAGGTGGCGCCGGCGATGATCGCCAGGCTGTCGGTGACGAACAGCCGCCCCTCGGCGAAGACGTCGGTCGCATCAGCGTTCTGCAGGGTGCGCGAGCGCGCCGCGCCGCGGGCCGTGCCGAGGTTCGCATGGAAGTTGGAGTCCAGGTCGCCCTTGCGCAGCCACAGGCCGGCATAGGCGTCGGCCCGCATGCCGCCGATCTGGCCGTCCCAGGTCAGGCGGGTAAACAGGCCGTAGTTGCGGCTCTGCTGGTCGATGACCTGGAAGATCGGGTGATCGAGGTCTTTCCACACCGCATAGACGGCGCCCTCAAGCAGCAGGTCATTATTGAGCCGCCAGGTCGTCCGCAGCGAACCCCGCAGGCCGCGCGAGTTTCGCTGGTAGTCGAGGTTGTAGTTGCCGACCGCCGTCTGACGGGGATTGGCCTCGAACTGCGCCTCGGTCAGCGCGCCGGGGATCTCCTGGTTGATGTTCGAGCCGTTGATGATCAGCCGCACCTCGCGCTCCTCGCCGAAGCTGCGGCCAAGGTTGAGCGAGGCGAACTGGATGTTCTGCTGGCTCTGCGAGCGCCAGCCCTGGCCGGTCTGGTTGGTGACGGCGGCATAGCCGTCCCAGTCGCCGAACTGGCGCGCCACGGCGACGTTCTCGCGCAGCAGACCAAAGCTGCCGCCGTCGACGCGGATCTGATTCTCGAAGCCGGCGTCCTTGCCGGTCGGGGTGACCAGGTTGATGGCCCCGCCCAGCAGGGCGCCGCCGAAGCGCAGGGCGTTGCCGCCGCGATAGACCTCGACGTAGCGGGTGGTCAGCGGGTCGGCGATCTGACTGTCGCCGAAGCCATCGGCCTCATTCAGCGGCACGCCGTCCTGGGCGATCAGCAGGCCGCGGTTGTGATTGGCGTTGCCGATGCCGGAGCCGCGGATGGAGATGCGGATATCGCCGCCCCACTTCTTCTGGGCGTAGACGCCGGGGGCGTCGCGCAGGATGTCGTCGAGCGCCAGGGCCTGGCGGCTGGCGTAGGACTCCTGGGAGATGACCGACACCGCGCCGGGGGTTTTCGACAGCTTCTGGCGCGCATCGCCGACCACCTTGGGGTCTTCCGGATCGGGCCGGGCGGTGACGATGACGCTGTCGACCAGAGTACCGGGCTCATCAGCGGCGAAGGCGGGGACGGAGGACAGGGCGGCGGCCATGGCGGCGCCGGCGAGCAGCAGGGCGCGCGACGGCGCCGGTTGGAAGGACATTGTTCGACCTTGGAATTCGATATGAAGGATCAGGCGCGCGGCGGCGCCCGCGTGGAGCTTCAGAGATCGAAAGCGGTCGGAGGGCCTTGCGAAGGGGGACGTGGCGGCGGACGGGCAGGCTCCGGCGCACGGAAGGCCTGGGCCCGTTCGTGGCGGACGATGGCGGCATAGCGGACAGGCCGGCTGTCGGCCGACGGAGGGACCACGGCGGTGACGGCCGCGATGACGCAGTCATGGCACTTGAAGCCGGCGAAGGGCTTGGGCGCCTTGGTCGGCACGGTGACGATCTTCTCGCCCTCGACGGTGCAGAGCACCACTGTCCGGGTTCCGCCCGATGTCTGCGCCGCCACCACGGCAGGCATCATCACCTGAGTGAGCAGGGCCAGCACCGCCAGCAGGACGGGCAGGAGGCCGCCCCTCTTGGGCGCAGGACGTCGAATTTGTCGGCGGAACGACATGGCGCTGCGCCATATTCCCCTTCGAGGGGTTCCGCAACAACCCTCGCGCGGGTCATACTGTTTCCACACGAACAAGGAGGTTGAATGGCGGCGGAAGTTTCTCCGGGCGAGTACAAGGATGTTGTGTTGTTCCTGGCCACGGCCGGGATCGTGGTGCCGCTGTTCCGGCGTTGGAACATCAGCCCGATCCTGGGCTTCCTCGGCGCGGGAATCGTGCTGGGCCCGTTCGGCCTGGGCGCCCTCTCGGACCAGTTTCCGTGGCTGTCGGCGGTCACCGTCGAGAACCCCAAGGACATAGCCCAACTCGCCGAATTCGGGGTCGTCTTCCTCCTCTTCATGATCGGCCTGGAGCTGTCCTGGGAGCGATTGCGCCTGATGCGGCTCTACGTCTTCGGCATGGGCGGGCTGCAGGTGGCCCTGTCCGGGGCCGGCATCGCCGGCGCCGCCATGCTGTTCGGACAACCGCCGATCGCCGCCGCCGCCATCGGCGCCGCCCTGGCGCTCAGCTCCACCGCCGTCGTCATGCCCCTGCTGGCCGAGCGCAAGCGCCAGCACAGCCAGGCCGGCCGGGCCACCTTCGCCGTGCTGCTGTTCCAGGATCTGGCCGTGGCCCCGATCCTGATCACCCTGGCCGTCCTCGGTCGTCAGAACGCCTCGGGCGACGACAGCGCCTTCGTCCTCAAGGACCTGCTGGCCTTCGCCCCCGCAGTGCTCGGTCTCCTTGCCCTGTTCGTCATCGGCCGGGTGCTGCTTCGGCCCATGCTGCGCTCGGTGGCCAAGGCCAAGAGCGAAGAGCTGTTCATGGCCGCCAGCCTGCTGGTGGTGATCGGGGCCGGCCTGCTGGCCGCCCTGACCGGCCTGTCCATGGCGCTCGGCGCCTTCGTGGCCGGCCTGCTGCTGGCCGAGACGGAGTACCGGCACGAGGTCGAGCGAACCATCGAGCCCTTCAAGGGCCTCTTGCTGGGTCTGTTCTTCGTCTCCATCGGCATCGGCCTCGATCTTTCCAAGCTGGTCGCCGATCCCCTGCCGATCCTGGGCATGGCGTTCGGCCTGATGGCCCTGACCGGATCGGTTGTCTTCGGCCTGGCCAAGGCGTTCGGCCTGAAGACCAGGGCGGCCCTCGAGGCGGCTCTCCTGCTGGCGGCGGGGGGCGAGTTCGCCTTCGTCATCCTCGACAGCGCCATGAACGCCGGCGTCGTCGGCGAGACCGCCGGCCAGACCATCCTGGTCGCCTCGACCCTGTCGATGATCTGCATCCCCTTCCTGGCGACGTTCGGCGCCCGGCTGGGCGGTCGTCCCGGCGCCAACCCCGGATCGATGCCGGTCGAGCCCGACAGCGAGGGGCCGACCGATTCGGGCGTGCTGGTAATCGGCTACGGCCGGGTCGGCCGTCTGGTCAGCGACATGCTGGGCCGCCACGACATTCCCTGGGTGGGAATCGACCGGGATCCACGCCTGGTCGAGAGCGGCAGGCGTTCCGGCGCGCGGATTTTCTACGGCGACGCCTCCCGCGCGGAGTTTCTCAAACACTGTGGCCTGGATACCGCCCGCGCCTTGATCATCACCATGGACAGCCCCGAAGGCGCCGAGGCCGTGGTCGCCACGGCGCGGGAACTGCGCCCTGATCTGACCATCGTCGCCCGGGCCCGCGACGCCCGTCACGCCAAGCGACTCTACGATCTGGGCGCCACGGACGCCGTTCCGGAGACAATTGAGGCCTCTTTGCAGCTTTCCGAGGCCGCCTTGGTCGATATCGGCATTCCGATGGGGCTTGTCATCGCCTCCATCCACGAGCGGCGCGACGAGTTCCGAAAGGAGCTCAACCGCCCGGAATCCCTGGGCGGGCGGCGGCGGATACGGGACGCGCGCTGACCGGAAACTGCAACTGCCGCCCGATTAATTCGCCCGAAAGGGGATCGTGGCAGAAAAATGAAGGCCGGTGTGGCTTCGCGGGCACTTTGCGTAGGCTGAGGCGTTGCTATAACTGGGATTGAAGCGACTTCGTGTCGCATCTCGGGCAAGAGAGGGCTCTTTCGATGAAATTGAAGCTTCTGGCGGGTGCGGCTCTTGCCGCGACGCTCGTGGCGTCCGGCGCTTCGGCGCAGGACTCCGGTTGGTACGGCGCTATCGACCTCGGCTACCACTGGTCGGACGACACCAACTATGACGTGGCAGTCGGCGCGCCGGTCAACATCGACCAGGACGACAGCTGGATGGGCGCCGCCCGTCTCGGCTACCGTCTGTCGCCGCATTGGCGCGTCGAACTGGAAGGCGCTTACCGCCCGGGTGAAATCCCGGAAAGCACCACCCTGAACGAAGGCGACTTTGAAGTCTGGTCGCTGATGGGCAACGTCATCGTCGACCTGATCCCGGACGGCGATCTCAGCCCGTTCGTCGGCGTCGGCGCCGGTATCGCGGCCGCCCAGATCGACAACGTTACTCCGGCTGGCCTGGTGCTCGACTCCAGCGACGCTGTCTGGGCCTGGCAGGCCATCGCCGGCGTCACCGCCAAGGCGACCGACCGCATCAACGTCGATCTGACCTACCGCTACTTCCAGACCGACGACTTCGAGTTCGAGAACGCCGGCACCGCCGGTCCGCTCTCGGGCAAGTTCAACGACCAGTCGGTGACGGTCGGCATTCGGTACAGCTTCGCTGGCCCGCCGCCGCCCCCGCCGCCGCCGGAGCCGGCTCCCCCGCCGCCCCCGCCGCCGCCGCCCCCGGAACCGCCGCCCCCGCCGCCCGCTCCGGTTTACGAAGCGCGTGAGTTCATCGTCTACTTCCCGTTCGATCAATCGATCCTGACGCCGGAAGCCCAGACGGTGGTTTCGGAAGCTGCGCAATACGCCGCCGCCGGCGCCGCCACCCGCATCGTGGTCGTCGGTCACGCCGACACCTCCGGTTCGGCCAAGTACAACGTCGGCCTGTCCCAGCGCCGCTCGAAGGCCGTCGCTGACGCCCTCGTTGGTCTGGGTGTGAACAGCGGTGTGCTGTCGGTCGACTGGAAGGGTGAAGCTGAGCCCGCCGTCGCCACCGGCGACGGGGTGAAGGAACCCCTGAACCGCCGCTCGACGATCTCGATCAACTTCTGATCCTGATCAGCGAACAGTAAGCGAAGGGCCCGAGGGAAACCTCGGGCCCTTTTGCTATGGACGGTGGGGAGGAGCGCCACCTCCCTCCCTGAATTGGGGAGGGCAGGCCGAAGGCCGGGTGGGGAAGTGGGCCACTACACCCGGCCAGTTAGTCTTCGCGGGGCATGGTCTGGAAAGTCAGTGACCGACTTCCCCACCCGACGCGCGTAACCGCGCGTCTGCCCTCCCCAAGTTGGGGAGGGATGGACCTACCCCGCTATCAAGACCCAGATCCCCACGGCCGCGAAACCCGCGGCGGCGACCCGGCGGATCACCTTCAGCGGGATCTTGGTGGCCGCCACCTCGCCCAGCAGCACCGCGGGCGTGTTGGCGATCATCATCCCCAGCGTGGTGCCGGCGGCGACCACCGGCACATTGTGGAACTGCGCGCCCAGCGCCACCGTCGCCACCTGCGTCTTGTCGCCCATCTCCACCAGGAAGAAGGCCACAGCCGTGGTCAGGAAGATCGAGCCGGCCTTGAGGGCCGGCGGAGCCTCGCTATCGTCCAGCTTGTCGGGAATCAGCGCCCAGGCGGCGAAACCAAGGAAGGCCAGGCCCAGCACCCACTTCATCCAGGGGCCGGACAGCAGTCCGGCCGCCAGTTCGCCGACCAGGGCGGCCAGGGCGTGGTTGACCAGGGTGGCGACCAGGATGCCCAGCAGGATGGGAACGGGCCGGCGGAATCTGGCCGCCAGCAGGATGGCCAGCAGCATGGTCTTGTCGCCGATCTCGGCGATGGCCACGAGGCCCGTTGAAACGAGGAAGGCTTCCATCGATGACTATTCCGGGCGGGGCCGACAAGACGGACCATTGGCTTCCCGCGCCGAAGACCCCGCATGGTCCAGCGCGAAAGCCAAAGGTCTCGCCAGGCCTCTTCGAGGCTAACGCCGCCATGGGGCGAACCCCAAGTCTGTTGACGGCGCTCCCGCTGGATATGCGGGCGGCTACTCCCCAGTGACGGGTGTCAGATAGACCCCTGCCTCGCCGGGATCAAGCCCATGGCCCGGTCTTGCGATTGTCGCGGGTCGTCGGAACGGCCGTGGCGCGGCGGCCCTCGACCTGCGCCGCCGGCGAGGGCGCGCTCAGTCCGGCCAGCTTGCCAAGCGCCTCGATGCGGTTGCGCGTGCTGGGGTGGGTCGAGAACAGGTTGTCGGCGCCCTGGCCGGACAGCGGGTTGATGATGAACATCTGCGCCGTCGCCGGATTGCGCTCGGCGGTGAAGTTGGGCTCGCGATGGGCCCAGCCGTCGATCTTGGCCAGGGCGCTGGCCAGGGCGTCCGGATCGCCGCTGATCTCGGCGCCGCCCTTGTCGGCCTCATACTCCCGGCCCCTGGAGATCGCCATCTGCACCAGGGCGGCGGCGATGGGCGCCAGGATGGCCAGGGCGATGGTCCCGATCAGCCCCGCCGGCCGGTCCCGGTCACCGCCGAAGAACAGGCCGATGTTGGCCAGGGCCGACACTGCGCCGGCGATGGTGGCGGTGATGGTCATGGTCAGGGTGTCGCGGTTCTGGACATGGGCCAGCTCATGGGCCATGACGCCCCGGATCTCCCGCCGGTCCAGCATGCGCAAAAGCCCCACCGTCGCGGCCACGGCGGCGTTCTGCGGGTTACGCCCGGTGGCGAAGGCGTTCGGCTGCTCGCCCTCGATGACATAGACCTTGGGCGGCGGCAGCCCGGCCCGCTGCGCCATCTCCAGAACATCGCCGACATAGGTGCGGATCAGTTGTTCAGGGTGGCGCTCGTCAACCTCCACCGCGCCGTACATGCGCAGCACGATCTTGTCGGCGTTCCAGTAGCTGAACAGGTTCATGCCGCCGGCGAAAACCAGGGCGATCAGCATCCCTGTGGTCCCGCCGATGAAATAGCCGACAACCAGGAACACGGCGGTCAGGGCCGCCAGCAGCATGAAGGTGCGCAAAGAGTTGTTCATGCCCATGATGTGGTTCGGGGCATGATGTTGTTCAAGGCGACCTGTGGCCGAACGGCGTCTCCCCTTTTTGGCAAGTCGCCGCTATAAGGCGCCATGAAAAAGCAAAAAGAAGCGGTCGCCATCGTCGAGCGACTTGAACAGGAATACGACCGATCGGTCGCCTGCCTCCGTGAAAACCTCAAGGCCTTCCTCGAAGAGGGCAAGCGGCCGGACGCCTCCCTCCGCGAGAATGGCGCCTACGCCTACCCGGAACTGCGGCTCAGCTGGTCGGGCGAAAGCGGCTATCCGGTGATCACCCGCGCCTATGCGCGCCTGTCCGATCCCGGCCACTACGCCACCACCGTCACCCGGCCGGCCATGTTCCACGACTATCTGGTCGAGCAGCTCAGCCACCTGATGGAAGACTTCGACGTCGAGGTCGACGTCGGCCGCTCGACCCAGGAAATCCCCTTCCCCTACGTGCTGGACGGCGGCGACCTCAGCCTCGCCGACGCGCAGGCCAGCGAGATCGCCCGCTGGTTCCCGGCCACCGAGCTGGCCTACATCGGCGACGAGATCGCCGACGGCCTGTGGGATCCGCTGATGGCCGAGGACCGGCCCCTGGCCCTGTTCGACGGCCTGCGCACCGACTTCTCACTGGCCCGCCTCAAGCACTACACCGGCGCCCCGGCCGAGCACGTCCAGCAATACATCCTGTTCACCAACTATCATCGCTACGTCGACGAATTCGTCCGCTGGGGCTGTGAGCAGCTCAAGGAGGGCCACTACGAGGCCCTCAGCTGCTCGGGCGGCGTCTATGTCACCAAGGACACCCCCGACCCCGAGCTG